>NZ_JASJOU010000023.1 GCF_030068605.1 Xanthocytophaga agilis | reverse complement strand
TTTTTGATGATAGTCTGGTCGATGCCGGCTCCTTGTAGAGAAACACCAGGTTTGAGCGGCATGGGTTGTTCATCATAGGTACCGGCCGCTACATAGATCATGTGTGAACCGGAAGGTACAGTCTGGGAAGCTTTAGCGATGGTTCTCCAGGGTCTGGATTGAGACCCATCGTTACTGTCGCTTCCTGACGTACTTACATAGTAATCTGTGGCAAATGTGGGTATAGAGAAAATACTGGTGATTGCAACGGCCAATGCATATTTTAGTTTTTTTCTGGCCTGGATCGTAAACGTAAACATAGCTGTTAATTTTTTGGTGATTAACCTGGCATTAAACTTTAGGGTTAATCACTGGTGAGTGAATTATTCAGACTGTGGTTTTACGTTTCGGAAGTAGTTCGGAGAGAGACATGTGCACGTATCTTTTCATCCTGTTCCAAAACTGAAGGAGAATACGGAGGAAAGAAGAATCAGGTTATCAGGCTTTTGCAGTATCATTTATGTAGGTATGTAAGATTTGCATTTTCAGCCGGGTTACCTTTAAAAGCTCTTACTTTTGTTGACCTACAGTGTTTTATGGTTTTGCACTAAAAAAACGACAGCATCCATATTTACTTTTTTCTCCTAGAAATTAGTAGAATGTGGGGTGATTTTTTTTGGGATATTGTAACCAATAATATATAAAAATCATGCCTGCTCCCCAGAATGTAGAAATCTTTTCACAAAGATAAATTTATTCCACATAGTCTTGACGGTGCCTTTTTTAGTAGCAAAATTGCTGGTTATCCTTTAGTTGCAGAGAAGCATAACAATAAAAGAAACCTCTGCTTTTGGCAGAGGTTTCCAGAAATTATACAAAATTGTTTTTACGTCAAAATGTATATTTATTCTCTTTGATCAGATGTTCTGCAATACGGCGACGAGTTTCTTTAGTGTTAATTGGAGTGACTTTTGTAAACCGTTTTAAGCCCATTAACATACCTCGTTGCTCATCTCCTTCTGCAAAAGAATTAACTGCGTTTTTACCGGCAACATTTATACGTTCTACTGCATCATTGATATACAGACGTGTCATATCAACTTGTAATGTACAAGCAGCTTCTCCTTTGATACTAATTAGTTTTTCTGTACGTAATAATACAGACTCACAGGCATAAGTTTCAATAAGCATATCTGCAATGTTCATGATGATTTCCTGTTCATCTGCTAGTTTCATCATGAATTTCTGTACAGCCGCACCTGCAACCATCAGAACTGCTTTTTTCATATTGCGCAGATATTTCTTTTCAGTGACAAACAATCCTTCTTCTTCCTCTCCAAATTCAGGGATTGCCAAGATTTCTTTTGCCACAGCCATTGCTGGACCCATCAGATCCAGTTCACCTTTCATGGCTCGTTTTAGGATCATATCTACCGATAGCAGACGGTTGATCTCATTAGTCCCTTCAAAAATCCGGTTAATGCGACTATCACGGTATGCACGATCCATAGGCGCATCTGCAGAGTAACCCATACCTCCATATACCTGTACGCCTTCGTCTACTGTATAATCCAGCACTTCAGAGCCATGAACTTTTAGTATTGCACACTCAATAGCGAACTGTTCAACCCCTTTTAACTTAGCATCCGCTTCTGACATACCACCGGCAATCAGTGCTTCAATAGTATCTTCAATGTTTTGACCTGCTCTATAGCAAGCTGATTCAGAAGCATAGATTCGGGTAGCCATTTCGCCCAGTTTATATTTAATGGCACCAAAAGTTGAAATGGCTACCCCAAACTGTTTACGTTCATTGGCATAATTGATGGCTTTATCCAATGTCATCTTAGAAGCACCAATAGCAGAAGCCGCTAGTTTGATCCGTCCGATATTGAGAATGTTTACCGCTATTTTAAATCCATTTTCACGGGAGGAAAGCATATTCTCAACTGGTACATGACAGTCATTGAAGAATATCTGGCGCGTATCAGAACCTTTAATCCCCATTTTATGCTCAGGGGCATTCATGGTAACACCACCAAATCCTTTCTCAACAATAAATGCAGTCAGGTTTTTGTCATTGTCAATTTTGGCAAAAACGATGAATACTTCTGCAAATCCTCCATTGGTAATCCACATCTTCTGGCCATTAATGACATAATGTTTACCATCAGCAGATAAAGCAGCTTTGGTTTTACCAGAGTTTGCATCTGAACCACTATCTGGTTCTGTCAAGCAATAGGCTGCTTTCCACTCACCAGTAGCCAGTTTGGGTAAATATTTTGCTTTTTGGGCATCATTGCCATAATATAAAATAGGGAGTGTGCCTATACCTGTGTGAGCAGACAGTGCAACAGCAAAAGAATGTCCGGCACCTATTTTTTCAGTAACCAACATAGAAGTGTTGAAATTCATGCCAAAACCGCCATATTGTTCAGGAATAGATGTTCCCAGTAATCCCAGTTCTCCAGCTTTATCCATTAAACTGGCCATCAGTTCAGGGCTTTTGGCAGAATCAATCTCTTCTAACTTGGGGAGTATTTCTTTGTCTAGAAAATCTTCGCAGGTTTGTGCAATCATGCGTTGTTCTTCTGAAAATTCTTCCGGAATAAATACCTGACCTGCTTCTGTTTCTTTAATGAGAAACTCACCACCTTTGATTGTTTTGTTTACGACAGCTTCCATGAGAGTATACAGGATTAAATGTGATCAATCTATTAAAAGGCAATTGTGACTATTTCAAGTTCAAATATAATAAAAATCGTTATGCATGCATACTGTTGTTGATTTTTTTTTCGGAAAAGTTAGTAATCGTTCGAGTAGGCCTGGATAGTAGTATTTTATATCAGAAAACGGATAACAGAAGAGTCTTATTTTCAGCATTACATAGGGTATCCTTTTGTTTTCGCGGCTTTCGTTCTACCTTTGCATTTCTGTTTTAGATGATTTGCTTAAACTATGCTTACTTTTGTAAAGAATAGATAACACAGATCCCAATCATATATCCGTCAGAAACGGTACACAGTAAACAATAATAAATCATTTATGCAATTAAGCGAACAGGAAGTTGTTCGGCGTGGAAAATTAGAGCAATTACGTAGCCTGGGTATTGACCCTTATCCTGCCGAAAGTTTTGAGGTAAATGCCTCTATTAGAGATATTCAGGAAAATTACGAACGAAGTAAGACTGACTATAAGAATATTTCCATAGCCGGACGTATCATGAACTTCCGGATAATGGGAAGTGCATCTTTTGCTGAACTTCAGGATGCAACAGGCCGGATGCAGGTATACATACGTCGTGATGACATATGCCCAGGTGAAGATAAGACACTTTACAATACTGTTTTTAGGAAATTATTAGATATAGGTGATATTATTGGGGTGCATGGGTATGTATTTACCACACAAACCGGAGAGATTACCATTCATGTTACAGAGTTTAAATTATTGACAAAGGCATTACGTCCTTTGCCTATGCCACGTGTAGTGGAGGAAAATGGAGAGACAAAAGTGTTTGATGCCTTTACAGATCCTGAATTACGCTACCGCCAACGGTATGTAGATCTGATCGTGAATCCAGATAAGCGGGATATTTTCCTGAAAAGGTCGCAACTGGTTAACTCCATGCGGACGTTCCTGACTAATCGTGGTTATCTGGAAGTAGAGACACCTATTCTGCAGCCTATTCATGGTGGAGCTACAGCTCGTCCGTTTAGTACACATCACAATACACTGGATATGCCATTGTATCTGCGGATTGCCAATGAGTTATACCTGAAACGATTGATTGTTGGTGGTTTTGATGGTGTGTTTGAATTTGCCAAAGACTTCCGTAATGAAGGGATGGACCGTACACACAACCCTGAGTTTACACAGGTAGAGTTTTATGTAGCCTATAAAGACTACCAGTGGATGATGGATACTACAGAAGAGATGCTGGAAAAAGTAGCAATGGATCTGCATGGAAAGACTCAAGTACAGGTTGGTGAGAATACAATTGATTTTCAGCGTCCCTGGAAACGGTTGACTTTATTTGGAGCCATTCAGGAGTACACAGGCATTGATGTCTCTGCCATGACAGAAGACCAACTTCGGGAAACTGCTCAGAGTATAGGAATTGAGGTTGACAGCTCTATGGGAAAGGCAAAACTGATCGATGAAATCTTTGGAGAAAAAGTAGAGCCAAATCTTATCCAGCCAACCTTTATCACTGACTATCCTGTCGAGATGTCGCCATTGACGAAAAAACATCGCAGCAAACCTGGTCTGGTAGAACGTTTTGAAGCTATTTGCAATGGGAAAGAGATTTGTAATGCTTACTCTGAGTTAAATGATCCATTGGATCAGCGTGAACGCTTTGAAGACCAGTTACGCCTGGCAGAGCGTGGTGATGAGGAAGCGATGGCATTGGATGAAGATTTTCTGCGTGCACTAGAATATGGTATGCCTCCAACAGCAGGTATTGGTATTGGTATAGATCGTTTGACAATGATTATGACCAACCAACCAACCATTCAGGAAGTATTGTTCTTTCCTCAGATGCGACCAGAGCAGAAAATAGCAGCTCCGACAGATAAAGATTATCGTACGGCAGGTGTACCAGAAGAATGGATACCTGCTTTATTGAAGATGCCTTTTACTACATTTAATGATTTCAAAGCAGCTAATCCAAATAAGTTGTTTAACGATTTGGGCGGGTTAAGAAAGAAATTGAAGATCGAAGCTAAAATGCCAACATTAGATGATGTGAAAAGCTGGATTGGCTAAAATGAGTTAGTTATAAAACAGAAATTCCCTGATAAGATGCATTAATCAGGGAATTTCTGTTTTATAGAGGATATAAAAGAAGTTATTTCTTCCAGAATTTATTCAACAAGGATTTCAAACCGCTTTCTTTTGTCTCATCTTTCTTTTCCTCTGGTTTTGAGTTTACACCAACTATTGGTTGCTTAATAGCTTGCTCAGATTGCTGAATACTGTATTTGCCTTTATTGTAGGATTTACGTGCTGGCTTGGATAATCCATACATAGCTTGGATCTTTTTTACCTTATCCTGAAATGTTTTTCCCTTTGTCGCATCTACCATTGCTACATAATTGGCATATCCTTCTATTGCACTAAGCAAATCCCCACCTTTTCCCCATGTTTTTCCTGCTATACCTTCTTTTTCAATTTTATGCAATAAAGCGCGAAATTTATGTAGTGTAGCTCTATCTACATTGGGTTTCTCATTTACCACAATTCCTGTTACCTCTTTTTTTCCACCTTTACGCATTACCTTGTCTTTCTCTGGATGTACATGAAATCCTTCGCTCTGTACAATCTGATAAACAAGACTTTTGAGTTTATTGACATTTTTAGTTCCATCCCCTGAAGCAGAAAACGTAAGGTCATCTGCATAGCGGGTATAGGTAAATCCCAGTTTTTGAGCTAGACCCTGCAATCTGCGATCCAAGCGATGACAAAGAACATTGGTGATGGACGGGCTTGTTGGTGCTCCCTGTGGCAGAAAACGATCTCCTGAACAAACATACCAGGTTTCTCCGTCCAACTCTGCCTGCTCTACCTCTGACTCTGTGCAAAGAAGCGCGAGTATAGTTGCCACCGCTTCAGAGTAACCCATTTTGAAAAATACCCCTTTGACACGTGGATAGGTGATAGTAGGAAAAAAATCTTTCAAATCCATGTTGATTACTACTTCCGCTCCTACATGTGGAAGGGCATTGCTAACTATAGAACGCTGTGCTAAAAATCCATGTGCAGCTTTGTGGCAATCTATTTTTGAGAAAATATTCTGTAAAATCCAGTATTGAGCTTTTTTGAGACGTGGCATAGGCGCCGAAATAAGTCGCTTACCACCTGTCTTCTTCGCAATATAAAAACGCCGATAGTGATTATGTTTGGATACCGCCCTGCAAAAAGATAAGAAACGGAGTTCGTTGACAGATACCCCTAAAGCACTAGCTAAAGAAGCTGTGTCTGTCAGTATAGGTAAACCTTTTTGACTGAGTCTTTGTGTGTCACATTCAGTCTGGTTCAATCCACCAGAGAATCCCTCACCTGCATAAATGATTTCTTTCTCTTTACGTTGTTTCCAGCGTTCTACCCGTTCTTTGCGTTCCAGTTCATGCCGTTGTTTGGTCTCTTCCCGCTTTTTTTTAGATTCTGCCATGCGTTGCTTCCGCATTTCCTTGAGTAAAGCTTCCGGATTCTCTACGCGACGTTGTTCTGTAAGTAAGGCTCTTATTTCGCGGCCTAGTTCGGCCTCACGGGTAATAATCTGCTCAGGTACAGAAGGTGCATTTTCATTCTTAGGCCAGAACCCCAGACGAATCATATCTTTTAATATAACTTCTTCTCTGGAGCCTCCGGAACGAATACGTTCATATAATTCCTGGCGATTTTTGGGACGGGTTTCTTCTGGTGATGAGGTTGCGTTTTCAGCCATAAAAACGGATTCTTTACTATAGATTCTGGTTGATATAATACATAGATAGCAGCTTACCTATCTGTAACCTAATAGGTAAAGGCTCTCAAAACTATGGCTTTTCGCCACAAAAGCAAGTTCGAAAGTAAAAAATAACGGCACTTCTATTTACAAAAAAATAGAAAAGTAAAGATTAGAAAAGACCAAAGAGATTGGAGTTCTTATTTATAGATAAAATAACCTATAAATGGTACTAAGTGTATCGAACAGAATTGTTGCGGAATAATGCTACGAGCAGATATAAATCAATCTGGAAAATCTTTTAAGCCTTGGTTTTATAATGACCAGAATACCAGTCAGAATGTTTCTTAACTGGATTCTGGTTCAACACAGAGAATACGCTATTTTCTGTTGTTCACATTTTTAAGATACCTTGAAAATATTTCCCAATACACGATAGAACCCCCCCTGTGCTGATTCTTTTAACTCATCCACAATGTATTGCATTCCTTCAATACGAATATCTCTTGGAAACTGCACATACCAGTCTTTGTGATATCCTTCATCCAATACTTTAACCCGTAATTTACCTCCTTCTTTCACACATTGTACCCGTATACCTTGTGTATTCTGAGATGCGACTTCCAGCAGGTTAGTTTGTGCAACAGCAACTGCTTCAGGAGCTTTAATATCTGTCAGAGTGGGAGTGTCTCCTGTTTGTGCTTTTTGAATGGCTTCTTCACTTACATCCACGCACGCTAGATAACCAAACGTAGTTACTATATACAGATTATCCTTGAAATGTTGCATAGAAAGAACGGAGCCCAGGTTAGTAGCAAGCTTCCATAGTCGTTGTCCTTCTGTATTGAAGCAATAAACATTACCCTGATTATCCCCTCCAAAAACATAACGTCCGTCTTCCGTAGCAGCACAGGAGTATACAGAAGCATCTGTTTTGAATGTCTGCAATACTTCTCCGGTTTTACTCAAGCAAACCATATTGGCCTGACTTGTTCCGGCATATAAAACGTATTTGTCCTGATAGCCAAATAGTACAGACCCTGTCTTAGTGTGCCATGTTTCTTTACCTGTTCCATCATAACAGGCTACACCTGTGGAGTCACCATAAAATACTTCTCCATTAAAATTAGCCCGAATCATCCATGCTGAATTTCCTTTACCCTTTCTGCGCCAGCTTTCGTTGCCTTCATAATCAAACAATGCAGCATTACCGTCTCCATCTGATACTGCTAGCCAGCCATTGTTTACATCTAGCCAGAAAATATCTACGTCTTCACTAATCTCATAGGCAATTCGTGGTAACTTACCTGTAAGATCATAGACATTTCCATCATCACATCCAGCATAGATCCAGGCATCATCTGCCACGATACACTTTACACCTTCGGGTAGTTTGTATTGTTCCAATACTTCTCCTGTGTGGGACAGCTTAAACACTCGGCCATCCTGGTTGCCTAGCCAGCAGGCACTTTCATTAATGAAAATCCCAAATGCCATGGCATTAGAGGCAAATCTCCATACGGAAGGGAGTTTAGGTGTAGGAGCAGCGGAAGTCCGGTTATAGGAAGATGAGCTTGATGATCGGCGTGATCCTGATCCCAAGCCTGAACCTGTAGAGGTAGTTTGTGGGGTAGGGGTTGATTCTACAAATCTGCGGGTAATCTTGCGTTTTTTTCGTACTCCCTGTACAGCATCTTCGTATCCTTTCTTCCGTTTTTCTTTCAGCTTTTTTTCTGCTTCTTTCTGAGCTGCTGTTGCGTCTGCAAAGCTTAGTGCTTGCTTAGTGCCGTCTGTGCCAATGCGGCCATACCGGATATTTACTTGTGTGCCATCTACTTCAACTTCATAAAACTTGTGTGATCCATCTGATTCGGAAAGTTCCAGATACGTTTTTTCTGCCATAGTCGGTGTTAATTGGTTGAAAATTAAATTAAAAATATATAAAACGATGTTATGTGAAAGAACAGAATATTTCTTATCTCATCTTTGCTCGTTTGGCGAGATATTCTTTCAATATATGATCAAATCCTTCTGCGATATCAGTTTCTATCAGATCAATTTTATACTGTCCACATTTTAGTTTTAACTCTGTATTGAATCTTTGAATAGATTCCCGATAGTAATCTTTAATTTGAGCAGGTTGCACTTTAATGTGTTCTCCACTTTCGAGATCAATAAATTCATGAGGGCGGTCTTCAAACTCAAATTCTGCTTCCGTTTTCTTATCGGTTACATGAAAAAGCAATACTTCATGTTGATTGTGTTTTAGATGTTGCAGTGCCGAAAACATCTTGTCAGCCTGTGCGATATTATCAAACATATCACTGAATATAATGACAAGTGAACGACGAGGAACTTTATCTGCAATCTCATGCAGTACTTCTGCAACAGCAGTGCCACCTGTGGGCTTGTTTGTTTGCAGCAGATTCTGCAGTAATAGGAAAATCTTATGAATGTGCGATGGGGTAGACTTAGTAGGAGTATGTGTAATTACTTTATCGGCAAAAGTACAAATACTAACTGCATCTTTCTGTTTTTGGAGTAGATAGGAAAAGCAGGCCGCTGCCATTACTGAAAATGTAATTTTCCCCTTATTCTCCTGTGGATAAAACATAGAAGGAGAGACATCTATCAAAATCTGACAGCGCAAATTGGTTTCTTCTTCGTAACGTTTTGTAAACAATCGGTCTGTTTTTGCATAAACCTTCCAGTCGATATGGCGAGTGCTTTCACCTGTGTTGTAGAGGCGATGTTCGGCAAATTCCACTGAAAATCCATGAAAGGGAGATTTATGTAATCCAGTAATAAAGCCTTCTACCATCTGTTTGGCTAGGAACTCTATGTTCCCAAATTCCCGAATCTGCTTTAATTCCATGATATAGCTATCTTTAATCTTCAGTTATACGATACAAACGAATTCCAGTTTGTGTTTTGCATAATTCCAGTTTGGGTATTTACAAAAAAAGCTTGGAAATGAATTCCAAGCTACACATTATCATAGAAAAAACAGAACGGGTTTTGTATTAGTTAGAATATTTCTTCACAAACCCATCAGAAAATCCATGTTCTTTGAGTGAAGCAATAAAAGCTTCTGCTTCTTTTTTCTTAGAGAACGTACCTGCTACCACACAGAATTTTTTGCTGTCTTTGATTTTTTCTACCAGAATGTAGACTTGATGAATTTCTTTATCAACCAGCCCTTTGCAAAAGTTTATTGCGTTTTCAGCCTGTAGAAAAGAGCCTACCTGTACTCCAAACCCTTTAGTGGCAGCAGTAGCACCTTTCATTGTATAGGTTTTACCAGGCTCATATTGGACTGAAGAATAAGATGGTTCTGGAATAGAGTAAGTTTTGTGGCCTTGTGCAGTAGAAGGATTTATTTTTCTGGGGACGACTGGCTCTACCGTTTGGGCGATAAGATCTGGATTGGGTTCTGTATCAGGTGTACCCATTCCTATTACTTCAATTTCAACATTTGCTGTTCCTGCGGCTAACAACTCCAGCTCTTTGGCTGCAACATAAGAAACATCTATCAGGCGACCATGACTAAAAGGACCACGATCATTAATTCGGACGATAACAGATTTGTCATTGCGAAGGTTGGTGACTCGTACAAGTGTTCCAAATGGGAGAGTCCGGTGAGCTGCGGTAAGTTTTTGATTATGATAACGCTCCCCATTAGAAGTGCGCCGGCCTTGAAATTTGTGTGCATAATAAGAAGCTTTCCCTTTCTTTTTGTATCCGTTTTCAGTCTGCGCTTTCCCATTTTGTGGTAACAACAAAAAGATTGTTAAAAATGTAAGAATGCAAATCTGGATGGATGTAAAGATACATTCCGTTTTCATAGTTTTTTTTTCCATACTACTAATAAAATTTAGTACAACATCTTCCCTGTTTCTCTGAAAAAAGCCGCTTTTTGGACCATCGCTGTAAAGCGTATTTATGGCTTAATACTTTGTTTTCCAGTAATTTGTTGCCAAAACCTGCTTTTTTCAATAATCAATAATAAAAAAACAGATTCAATAAAGCTAGTCTTTGGGTGACTGAAGTTATAGAATTACTGTAATGTTAGACAGGAAATGCACCATTTTTTATACAGGATTTTTGGCCTGATACGGATAAAAATAACAGAATGTTTTACAGAAAATTTGCAATTCTGAGCATAAAATACTTTTTTAGTAGCCGTAAAACCATTTTCAATAGTTAAACTTTTAAACCCAAGGATTGTGGAAGAGCAAAGAGAAAAAGCTGAATTGTACTCTAAACGTGTGAGAGCCGGAAAAAGAACGTATTTTTTTGATGTAAAAAGTACGCGCGGCAATGACTACTACCTCACCATAACCGAAAGTAAGCGCCGGTTTCGGGATGATGGCTTTGTGTACGAAAAGCACAAAATCTTTCTTTACAAAGAAGACTTTGATAAATTTATCGAAGCGTTAAAAGAAGTAGTGGATCATGTGAAAACTGATCTGATGCCTGACTTTGATTTTTCACAGTTTGAAAGAGAAGGTTTTGCGGGCAATGAAGAAGAAGAAACAAACGACACTGAGTTGAAATGGGAATGATCTGCTCTCGTTTTCAACAAGCAATAAAAAAGCATCCAGAATTGAGAGGATGCTTTTTTATTTTCAGGTCTGTTACAGATAACGATTCATTTGTTTCTTAAACTGATAGGAGCCAAATAGAAAGGCAACACCTATAAACATGATAGGAGCCATATAAAGGCCTGTAACTACATCATGGAAAAGCGAAACTGCCGGGGGGCCGAATACGAAGGTAAGGGCTAGTGCAATTCCAAGCATCCACAGAAAATAAGCTACTATTTTTATAGGCAGATAGGCCCATGATCTTTTAAATGATTCATTATTCCTGCGAAATTCCTCCTGCCACATCTTTGCATATCGTAAAGCTTTCTCCTGATGTGTTTCTGGTCGTAGCAAATCCATAAGAAATGAGTATTCTGGAATTATCTGCTTTTCCTCATTTACCAGTCGCTCATACGCATCATTTATTTCCACAAAAGCAACATCCGCATTATCTGATGGGTTTACATCCGGGTGGATAGCTTTTGCCTTTTTCCTGTAAGCCCGTTTGATCTCTGCCTGGTCTGCGCCGGGTGAAATTCCCAATATCCGATAATCATTTTCAATACCCATGGTTGTCTGGCTTTAAGTGGTAACTCTAACTATTTCATATGCGCTGTCCCCGCATGTATGATTTCATAAAAAAATCTGAAAAATCGTCTTACTCCTTTTTCTTTAATTCGGTTTTCTAATGTATTGTAAACGCTGAAAACGCAAAAAAACAGATATTTTTTTCATGAAATTTACTAAAAAAAAGCTACAAGAGAAAGAACTTGTTGTTAATCAATGATTTGGTTGGTACTGTAGAGTCTACCTTACATATGTAAGTTTTTTCAGTTTATGGCTTTATCTCGCTACGTAAGGTGCTCATAATAGAAGCCAGTCTGGTTAATAGGTTTCAGGTTCATAGTAAGTACAACAGGTCTGACAAATACTTTGCCAGACCTGTTGTACTTACTATGAACCTGAATGTTTATATATGGACGTTATATTCCTGCAGGGCTGTTTCAATTTGTTTGGGTGATTCCAGATGGATAGTGGCTATTCCCAAAGCTCTGGCAGCTTTTACATTGCGTAAATTGTCGTCAATAAACAATGAATCGTTAGGGGCGATCTGATAACGTGTAAGAAGGATAGTATAAAATTCGGGAAATGGTTTACGACTTTTTTCTTCTCCAGACATAACAATACCATCAAACCAGGATAAAAATTCATATCTGCTCAAGGCAATAGGAAATGTTTCAGCAGACCAGTTGGTCAACGCATACAATTTGTACTGGCCAGATTCTTTTAGCTTTTTAAGCGTTTGCACTGTCTCATCAAATGTGCCACCCAGCATTTCTTCCCAGCGCCCGTAAAATGCACGTATTTGTTCTGCATATTCCGGATGTTTTTCTACAAGCTCATCTGTTGCTTCTTGCAACAGGCGACCTGCATCTTGTTCTTCGTTCCAGTCAGGGGTGCAGATATGTGTAAGGAAATGTTCCATTTCATCAGCAGAGGTAAAGATTTTTCGAAATAGGTAGCGGGGATTCCAGTCTATAAGGACTCCTCCTAAATCAAAAATAATTGTATTTATCATTATTGTGGTTTGATTGGTTGTTTCAGAAATAACCTTTCTAGCTATTCATTTGTTCTCTGATGGGTCAACTTATTTCAGGACGGGAGAGCCCTATAAAAAAAGCCCGGCATATCGCAGGGCTTTTTTATTTAATACTTTTTGAGCAATCAAAACAACAGCATTATAGTTTAAATCGGGAGTTACTGATAGTCAGGTATAGCCTTGGGCGTTCAGTAGGGGATTAGAACGGAGATCGGTAACCGAAAACTATTTATATCTTTTTTACGTTGACTGCGTTTTTGCCTTTTCTTCCGTCCATTGTATCAAAGGATACACGGTCGTTTTCTTTAATGCCTTGGTCTAGCAGACCGGTAATATGAACAAAAATTTCCTGATTGGAATCATCATCTTTAATAAAACCATATCCTTTGGTTGCATTAAAGAATTTTACTGTGCCTGTTTGCATGAAAATGAAAAGAAAATATAATGGAACATTTTCCAAATATAAAAATTTAATTTAATTCCAGGCAATAATTTCACTCAAAAAGAAAGGTCATTTTCGGGCTTTTCAGCATAATATTTCACAATAAGATCAAGATAAAGTATCATCTTTGGCATATGAAAACAATCTACCTTTTCAGGCATGGAAAATCAAGCTGGAAAGATGCCCAGCTGAGTGATTTTGACAGACCTCTTAACAAAAGAGGTAAGCAGGATGTACCCTTTATGGGACAGTTGCTGCTCTATATGAATGTGAAACCAGATCTATGGATCAGTAGCTCTGCAAAACGAGCCTGGAGCACGGCTAAGCGAGTTGCAACAGAGTTAAAGGTAGGCAAAGAAAATATAATAAAAATGGATCGGCTGTATCATGCAGAGCCAGAAACTTTGTTACAGGTAATCCAGGGACTTTCTGTAACCGCTTCCTCTGTAATTCTTTTTGGCCATAATCCAGGTTTAACAGAGTTGGCTACACTGTTATGTGATTATGAGTTTACGGATATTCCGACCAGTGGAGTTGTGGGTATTCAGTTCTCAAAAGCAGCTAACTGGACAGATGTCAATTTTCATCAGGGGAAGATGATCTTTTTTGAATCCCCTAAAAACAACAGTAGCGCACCTGAGTAATCAGATGCGCTACTATCTTATAAGGCCTAGAGATTTGGATTATGCATAGTTATTTAACATAACAGGCATTACCAGCATCAGTACATCCTCATTATCATCTTTTTCTTTAGGAAGAATCAATCCGGCACGATTAGGAGCTGATAGTTCAATTACAACATCTTTAGCTGTAAGGTTGCTTAACATCTCTATGAGGAAACGGGCATTGAAACCAATTTCCATTTCTTCTCCGTTGTATTCACAAGGAAGCTTTTCTACTGCCTCATTAGAGAAATCCAGATCCTCTGCAGAAATTTTTACTTCCTTAGGTGTAATCCGAAGACGCACTTGGTTTGTTGCTCTATTGGCGTAGATAGCAATACGACGCAGAGAAGCCAGCAATTCAAGACGGCTTATTCCCAAATGGTTAGGATTGTTTTTAGGGATTGCATTGATATAGTCAGGGAATCTCTCGTCAATCAGACGACAGATCATGCGAATATTGTCAAATGTGAAAAATGCATTAGATTGATTAAATTCTGCTCTGACAACTGTTTTTTCTGTTGGCAAAGATGATTTTAACAGATTCAATGCTTTTCTTGGAACGATCAGTGTGTTTTCGTCTCCAGAGCCGATGTCTGTACGACGATAACGGATAAGACGATGTCCATCAGTAGCTACAAACGTCACACTGTCACCATTCAGCTCAAAAAAGACTCCAGTCATGGCAGGACGTAACTCATCTGTGCTTGTAGCAAAAATGGTATTGCCAATAGCCCGTTCCAGTATATCTGAAGGAAAATCTACCGAATAAGCTTTTTGCACTACAGGAACACGCGGGAAATCAGCCGCATTTTCACCTGACAATTTATAACGTCCATTATCGGAAAGAATTTCAATACCATATGTGTTGGCATCTATCTCAAACACGATAGGTTGTTCTGGAAGACCTTTCAGTGTATCTAATAATATTTTAGCAGGAACCGCAATACTTCCCACATCTCCCGAATCAATATCCATATCTGCAATCATGGTTGTTTGCAGATCAGAAGCAGTAATAGTCAGTTGAGTATTATTGATTTGAAAGAGAAAGTTTTCGAGAATTGGTACAATCGGGTTGCTGGCAATAACCCCACTAATAGCAGACAACTGCTTGAGCAAAGCCGAAGAAGAAACGATAAACTTCATATTGGGATATATTTTTTGAATCTATTGGACAAATGTAAGAAAATCAACAATGCGCTTGAAATCCTATGAAAATATTTTTCAAAGAAGCTAATGTAAGCTGTAGTCTTTCTGCTACGCCTAAATACCTTATTAATGATTTTCTATGTTCAGTATAGGAAAATATTTGGATGTAGTTTACTTCTTTTTTTGCAATTACAGTCTATTTGTAAGACAAATATTCTAAAAAGATAAATACATTATTTCCGGGAATCCAGAATATCATTGTTCATTCATGCTTTATACTACTTTGTTTTGTCTTAGTATGATTACAAACTTCTTTTTGAGAATTACTGATACTTATTCTACTGTTAACTTATATCTCGCCAATTGAAGTTTGATAATAACATAACTGGTAACCTTGGGTGCCTTCTATAAAATAAAGAACCTTATAGGCTCTCCACTTAGGTTTTTTATTAATAATTAGATCCCAACCCATCGTAAATCTGAATATCGGAGTATAATTAGGAACAGGAATAGTATTATAAGTATTTTCTTTAAAATCTTTTTCTGTAATACATTCCAGATCTGTATATTCTGCTGTAAGTACATCCTCAATGAGATCGTTTGTAAATAAATTATCAAAGTCAGACAAGAACTTCTCTTGTGAATAATGCTTATTTACCATCTCAAGAGGAAATCGTGTCAATGTTGTCATCTGGGATTTATCATGGTTTAGCAGTGCTTGCTGAAACTCATGCCAGAACTTAGAGATAGTGATAGGATATTCACATGTCACAGATTTTGGAGCGAGTATTCCTTTAAGTGTTGTACTATCTGATTTGGTTTTCTCAAGGCATCCAGATAGTAAAACTATTAACAAAACAACAGATGCAGAAGAGCCTTTTCTCATACTGCATATTTTCTTTTACGCCAGTAGGCTCTGATCAACCCTAATATTACAATAACTACAATAGGTAATACAAGGTTAATAAGTTGCCACTGGAGTCTTTCTTCCTGTACTTTCAGCTTATCTAAAGGTCGTAATACTACTTCTTTGGCTCTGGCAGCGATAACTCCGTTTTCATCGATAAGATAATCAACTGCATGTAAGATAAAGTCTTTGTTGGCAAAGGTAGTATTCATAAACTGATCATATCCTAATGCCGCGGGTTTACCTGTTTTGGGATCTATTTCATTTGCTGGCAGATCTCCATCTGAACAAATGATGATTTTTGACGGATTACCGTATTCTTTGAACGTTTTAAAGCGAGGATCGACTTGGGTAATACGGTTGGCATATAACGAATGAAACTTGCCTTCAAGGAGATATGCTACCGACTGTGGCCCTGCACGATATTGTCTGGGATCAGGGTTGAGTCGTGCTTCATTAAAATCGATTTGAGCAGGTACTGCATTTACCTTTGAGTAAGGAGAGGTGAACATCAAAGGTGTTTTTTGTATTCCTACTGCTTTTACAGTGTCAATGGTACCTGCATAATGCAGATAAACGGCATCCAGGTTTCGGACAATAGGATGTTTGGAAAATGTATTTACCAATGGAAAAAAGCGCCAGGGCATCAACTTAACCTGTGGCTGCGAACCCATATTGCCAACAGTCATAGGTATAGCGCCGCTGCTCGTCAGGTCCTGAATCACATTGTCATTCAGGCGCACACCATATCTGAAAAATAAATCATCCAGATTTAAGTCATTTTTAATAAGTAGTGTGCTTTCTCCGCGCAATATAGTATCTGATTTAAGGGCATCTACAAAGAATAGTGCTTTTCCTCCATTTACAATAAACTGATCAATTTTATACTTATCTTCTTCTGAAAAGGCTGAATCAGGCTTGGCTACAATGATGGCATCCAAACCTTTGAGCTCCGGTTGTTTTTGCATAGGAACCAGAAATACATCATAGAACTTCTGAAGCGAAGTAATCATATCTGCCATTTGTATTGGACGCAGATTGCCATAGCCTTGAATGATACCAATCCGTTTTCTTTCTTTATTGGTTAGTTGGCGGATGGCAGAAGCAAGTTCGTATTCTACATTCTCTACGGATTGATTTAAAATCTGTTCTGAACTTAATCCTTTGGTACGTTGATTGCCCTTTAAGAGCATAACTGGGGCTTCTTTACCTTCGTAGCTTACCAAAGCGCCTGGAATAATAAGCCGCTCTACAGTACTTCCTCCTTCATTATCTACCAAATTTGTAGGTTGAATGCCTTTCTTGATCAGGTTGTAGATACGTTCATTCAGTTTTTTCTTATCTGTTTCCTGCGTAATATCTTCAAACCGAAACCGAATATTGTTGCCTGCATACGCTGTGAATTCTTCCAGCTTTTCCTTTACAGTACTACGTAAGCGTTTAAATGCTGGGGGAATATCATTTCCTTCCAGATAAACAGTGATAAATACTGGCTCTTCCAGTTTTTCCAGTAAACGTTCGGTGGCAGGTGCAATAGTATAGCGCTGATCTTCTGTTAAGTCAATCCGAAAGAAGAACTGATTGGCTAAAAAGTTAAGAAGCACGATAGCTCCAATTCCAATAAAAAAACGAATAAGTTGTTTTTTCTTCATGAATAACGAAACAGTTAGATACAGTCAATAGCAATTGCAAAAATCCAGATTTAGCATTTCTGGCAGAACCTGGATTTTTTGATTTTATCGCATTCTGTCAGCAGATCTGACCAGCTTCTCATCCTTACGGATAAATCGATTGGCAATAATATTGCAAATCATGGCTGCCATTGGCAGATAAGTACCTGTTTGGAAACTACCTTCATGATTTGGAATAATGGTCTCAGCTTCACGTGTGAAGTAAACCATTAACCCTAACACTCCTGCCATTATCAATGCATTGATAGCTCCCAGACCCATCTGCAATACCCGATTCTTAAAACTGAATAGAGAGAACAACGCCAAACCTGCAGCAATTGCTGCCAGCGCAGCTATGTACCAGATACCGCGACTGCTAACTTCTGCTCCTGCTTTTAAATGCACCATTTTTAGTGCTGTTGTCGTTACAGCATCCTGACCAGACACCTCCTGCCAGTTAGGCAAAAAGATGGTGATAATCATACAAGCTGTTATCAAAAGAAGAAAAATAGATTGAACCCGTTGGATCATACGTTTAATGTATTCTAGTGACTAAAAATAGGAATGTACTAATGCCTGAAACAACATTCTGATACACAATCAAGAATCGGCATTAGTGAAAATGAACGCAAAAATAGAACTTTATATGATATACCCACTTTCAAAGGCATTTTTGGTATATAATAATACTTCTATGCCTGACAAAAATATTATTCATGTGTATTCAGAGGCGGATGTTCATTTGTATACATTTCAATACCAATTTGCTGCATTAATTTACTGGCATTGAAACTTCTGCATACACCTGTCTGAAGTTTGTAATCAAAGTATAATTGATCATTGATAATTTCGCTGTTGAAACTATAATTTTCTACTGAAGCAGGCAACTCATCTACCATTTCACTTAATGTGAGGTCGTGGGTAGAAATCAGGCCGGATGCATTGTAACGATGGAGTTGCCGGATCAATGCCTTGGCACCTTCATGTCGGTCCTGAGAGTTGGTGCCTTTGAGGATTTCATCCAGCAGATAAAAGATCGGGTTCCCTTGAGGCAGATAGTCAATCAGTTGTTTCAATCGCTGTAACTCTGCATAAAAAGAGGATACACTTTCTTCCAGGTTATCTTGTGTACGCATAGACGTAAATACCTGAAATAAGGATAGTTTCATTTCAGAAGCACATATAGGGGCACCTGTCATAGCCAATACTGCATTGATACCTACTGTACGTAAAAATGTACTCTTGCCAGACATATTAGAGCCTGTAACAATAATGGTTTTGCCTTTTCCTATCAACTGAAAATCATTGATTACCCGTTTTCTGGCCAGTAGCAGAGGGTGCCCCAGTGATTTACTGATCAAACAAAAGCCGGGTTCTTCGCCTTTTTTGACAAGTACAGGAAATACATAGTCTGAATTGGCATGATAGAATCCAGCCAGACTGTTCAATGCTTCGGTTTCTGCCAAGGCATTGAGCCAACGGGATAAATCGGTATGAGTATTGGCTTTCCATCTTTCCAGCCGGATCGCCCAAAAGATATTCCATAGTACAAGTCCATTGGCGAAAAGCCCGAAGAAAGGATTATGGGCTGACAAAAGATTAGCTGAAATTCCTGCCAGTTGTTCAATTTTTTCAGAAGAGGAGTGACCTTCACTGATCAATTCATTTTTGAGGTACACCATTCGTGATGATTGAAATGGATGTCTCTCGATGTCTTTTAGTAAGTCTGCATATAACTGCAAGGGCTTGCTGGTTTCGTATGCCTGATCTGTCAGATGCTGAATCTGTTTATTAACAAGTCCTACAATACCAATATTAATGAGTCCTAATACAAAGGGAAAATGGTAACTTACATCTGTTAGTGCTGCAAGTATGATCGCCAAAACCATAATGGTAGGCATCAGATAGGACACAACGATCAGACCCGTTCTTTTATGTAAAGAGGCTGGTGTTTGTAACCATTCCCGGATAATAGCTGCCGACGATGGGCCATCGGTATGGTGCCGACCTCTGGCCTGAAAGTTTTGCTGCCATTCCAGATTTTTACCGAGTTCAGCTACCGCTTCCTGTCGTTGTCTGATTTCCGCTTCAGTGCCTGCTGCCTGTATCCATTTGGCTAGTAGCTCATTTCCAACTGTAGTTTGAGTTCTGTTGAGTAAGACAAATAACGAATGAGGGCCGAAAATGTCCAGATCCCCTGAATAGGGATGATGAGGATTGTTAAATTGGGAACCTGTATTCTCTGGCATGTATTTTCCTTCCAACCGAAGCCATTCTTCATTGTTAATCTGACTTAGATAACGAAAATGATTGCGTTGGTATTCAATGCGATTATGCCATTTCAGTGTTGTAAAAAAGGCAACAATCGAAAACAGGGCAACACCTGTAGCGATCAGACCACTCTCACTAAGCTGATACACAAACCAGGTCAGACCCACTCCTGCTAAAAATATAACTACTCGTAACCATGAAACCTGATTGAATTTTTTGTGCCATTGACGAGCTTCTGATGCATAGTTTTCTTTTCGTTGCTGATAGATTTCCATCGGTGTAAATGTGGTGTTAAAACAAACAATCCCTGCAAAGTAAAAAATAGTAACTACCAAAACACAAAAACCTCACAGGTTTCTAACGCCTACGAGGTTTTTGCAAGTATATAAATAATGAATGTGATGCCTTATTAATTTTTTTCGCCACAAATCCGGCAAACTCCCTGTACTAGCAAATAAACATCTGTTCCTTCATACCCTTTGGGTAGGCTAACAGAAGGAATGGTTATACTATCCAAGCAACTGGTTTTGCCACAGTTCATACATTTAAAGTGCACATGATTATCCAGATGGTGATGATCGGTACAATGGCTTTTACACAATGCATATTTAGCTCCTCCTTCATCGTCAAGCACTTTGTGAATTAGGCCTGCATCCAGAAACGTCTTTAATGTACGATACAACGTTACACGATCAAAGGAATCACTTAACTGAGATTCCAGATCGGAATGTGAAAGGGCTGCATCTTTTTCCAAAAAGAAATCCAACACCTCTTCCCGACAGGAAGTATTCCGCAGTTTATGATCTTTTAGTAGTTTGACAGAAGAATTCACAGCAGTTTCTGATTTTTTAAGCAAGTTACCATTTCTTGAGCAGGGAGTCAATTTTCTATAGGTAAAAGTGCATCCTTGTAGATATAACTCTTTATTTTTCAGGGAGGTTCCTGAGTGCGTTAAGATTGACTACTCATTTTTTGTTTTGATAGTGTGCCACCAGTTGTTCAGCACAGCGTTCGCCATCCATAGCTGCTGAAACAATACCACCTGCATAGCCGGCTCCTTCACCACATGGAAATAACCGCTTGATTTGTGGATGTTCCAAGGTCTCTTTGTCTCTTGGAATACGCACAGGCGAAGACGTCCGGCTCTCTACACCTACCATCTGAGCCTCATTGGTGAGATAGCCTTTCATCTGTTTGCCAAATACCTTTAAACCTTCCCGCAAACGAACAGCAATAGAAGGTGGAAGAATAGTAGTCATATCTACAGAGACAAGTCCAGGCTGATAGGAGGTAGGTAGTAAGGAAGAGGATATTTTACCGTTTACGTAATCCTGCAGACGCTGTGCTGGTGCAGTTTGTGTTTGTCCTGCTAGTTGAAATGCAGTTTGTTCCAATACTTTTTGTATTTGTAGCCCTGCCAGTGGACCTAGCTTTTCATATGGTTTCCAGTCTGCTTCATCTACAGATACCACCATCCCTGAGTTAGCAAATTGGCCGTCGCGTCGGGATGGAGACATTCCATTGACTACAATCTCACCAGGTGCTGTGGCTGCAGGCACAATATACCCCCCCGGACACATACAAAACGAAAAAACACCTTTCTCAACTCCCTTGTATCGGGCTTGTGCTACCAGTGAATAGGAAGCAGCAGGCAGATAGTTGCCACGAACGGCGCAGTGGTATTGAACACTGTCAATAAATTGTTGCTGGTGTTCTACCCGCACCCCCATGGCAAATGGTTTGGCTTCGATGAGTATATTGCGGGTATGTAGTAATTCAAAGATATCTCTTGCGGAATGGCCTGTCGCCAGAATAACACCAAGTCCTTCTATTTTCTCTCCCTGGTGTGTGATAACACCGCGCATCTCACCATCTTTTAAAATAAAGTCTGTGACTTTAGTATCAAATCGGATTTCGCCACCTGCTTCCAGAATACTTTCGCGAATTGCTGTTACGACCTGAGGTAGTTTATTGGTCCCGATGTGAGGATGAGCATCTACCAGAATTTCAGAGGTGGCTCCATGGGCTACCAGTATTTCCAGAATACGACGCACATCACCCCGTTTTTTAGAACGGGTATATAACTTTCCGTCTGAATAGGTTCCTGCACCTCCTTCACCAAAACAATAGTTGGAATCTGGATTTACAACATGATCTTTGGTGATAGCTGCCAGATCCCGACGACGATTACGAGCGTCTTTACCCCGTTCCAGCACAATCGGTTTGATCCCCATTTCAATCAGACGCAATGCCGCAAACATGCCTGCCGGACCAAACCCAACGATAACTGCCTGATCTTTTTTGCTGACATCTGTATAGGATTTTTCAAAAGACAAAAGCGGAGGGACTGGTTCATTGATATAGACATCTGCTGCCAGATTTACTTTAATCTGTCGGCTGCGGGCATCTATAGAACGACGTATTTTACGAATAAAGGCAGGTGTATCAGGTGTGAGGCGTAATTGGTTGCGAACCTCCTGTTCAAAACGAATGTCATCATAGGCTACTTCCGGAGGAAGTACCCATTCCAGTGTCTTTTTCATAGATAGAGCAAGGGAGTTAACCTTGAATGAGTAGGTGAATTTTTGCAAAGGTACAAAAATTCTGAGTAGAAATAGAGGGGAAGAGTGGATGGCCTCAGATGATTGTGTTGGTGTGTGATTAAAATATTGATCCCGTTTTACAATTATCACTATTCTGTTTAGGATCAGCAATTATCAGAATTTCGATAGTTTTGAGAAGTGATCAGAATACGGATAATTCTGCAATATGATCGGTATTCCGATATTTTGAGAAAATGACCGGAGTTCCAGTCATTGGTGAGTTTGACCGGAGTTTAGGTCAAACGTCAATCTGACCATTATTCGAATATTTTTTAGATATGATCGGTATTCTGGTCAAACGCAAAAATGATCGGAATACAAGTCAAAAACATTTTCGAATACTATTTAAAGAGAATCAATCTTTATTGAAAACAGATCGGAATTCCGATCACAATTCTTTTCGTGTTAACACTTTATACCTTTCCGAATATTTTTTGATTTTACATATGTCCCTTTCCAGAATTACATTATGAAAAAGAAAGTATTACTTCATATAGGAGGTTGGGCTTTTGCTATTGGGTTCATATCTTTTTCATTATTTAGCTCCAATAGATTGTCTGTCCAGGAAAAATGGTTGTTAGTTTTTCTGAATTTTATAACTGCCTTTCTTAATACCCGTAGTTATATACGTCATCTCAAACAATTTTTTCTGGAAGAAAATATCCTGGTAGTTAAATTGTTATTTCAGAAGGAAAGAAGATACTTATTGCAGAATATACAAAGCTGGGAAGAGAGTAATTACACTTCATTTGGATTGGATAAAGATGGAAGAGCAATAGATATAAAACTACAGGATGGGAAACGTATTGATTTGATAGATAGATACAACCAGGCTGAATTTGAAAAGCTTTCAGAATACCTGAATGAAAATTTTCAGGAGGCTGCTAAAGACTAATCCATACTATGTTACGAAACAAAAAGGCTTATGGAATGTCAGTTTCCCCAAGCCTTTTTGTTTTTGACTTATTATTAGTTTTTCAGCAGGCGTACATCATACACTCCACCTGCTACAGAACCAATCGCAGCGACAAACTTTACGACAATCTTATCGTCTTTGCTTTTTTGTATAACCTGAGCAGGAATAGGATATTCAGTTGTAAAAAACTGATCTCCACGGCTGCCATCCAATGTGACGCTGGTAACTTTCACATCATTCAGAAATATATCAAACGTGCGATCTTTATCCAGGCCATAGTATGTAACCTGTAGAAGGGTAGCCTTCTTCTCTTTGTTGTTTAGTACATAACTAAACCAGCCACGGGCATCGCGCCAGTGACGATTTTTATGTATGCCTGTCTGGGTATTTTCTCCGATAAAGAAATGATCTGATTCGGGTTGCTGTTCTCCTGGGAAAACTTTGTCTATTGTGCGTTTTTCGTCTTTTAGGTTGATGTATTCTTTTTTCGCCAGCATTTCCTGTGTTTGAGCAATTTGCGCCTGGGTAGTCTGAGGCCAGTAAACAACATAACGGGCATCATGTAAACGGAAGAATGGGATAAGCTCTACCTGTTGGTACTTTTTGGGATAGATCACATCTGAAGCTGTAAATGTCAGTGATTTGCCTGTTACAGGTGTGAGGCTGGCAAGTAAATTCTTTTCCTCTCCAACCAATAAGGGTGATTCTGATAGTGGATATAGTTTACCTTTGGCGACATGGCCCATCCGGCTGTCATCAGCAAATAATCCTGTCAGGTCAGTTGTATCTGTTTTAGCTGCCAGCAGAATCGGACCATGAAACACGGCGTAATAATTCGTATGGTCGGCAATCTGTTCCAGACGGTTTGCCATGGGGATATGCAGTTCTATTTTATCTCCTGTTTTCCATTTTCGGTTTAGAGAGATATATGTTCCAGGAGTAGTTGTTATCTTTTCTGCTTTGCCATTAATGCTGACTGTTAAGGTTCCTGCTGATACCCAGGATGGATAGCGTACTTTTAATTCGAATGTAGTTGGTTTCTTTGCCTCAATCAGAAGAGTAACATCTTCATTATCTGGAAAGCGGGTTTGTTGAGTGAGGGTGAGATTTTTTTCTTTCCAGGATACCGACGAAGGTATAAACAAATTGACAAATAGTTCATTGGCAGAATGGGCATAAATCATCTCCCCATACTTGGCATGGTTTTCCAGACCTGATCCTACACAGCACCAGAAGCTGGATTGTGGCTGAGAGTATACTCGATAATGTCTGGGACGCATTGGGGTAAAATACACAAAGCCACCCCGATCCGGATGTTGGGAAGATAAGATATGGTTATACAATCCCTTCTCATAATAATCTATATACTTCACCTCTGCAGAAGTCTGGTATAGACTTTCTGTAAGTTTCAGCATATTATACGTATTACAGGTTTCCGGCCCTTCTACATCTGTGATCATCGACGTAAAGTCAGAGGCGGGATGAAAATGCTCCCGTACACTATTGCCTCCAATCGCTACTGATCGGTGATTGACAACCGTTTCCCAGAAGAAACGAGCAGCTTCTTCATAGCTCTTATCTCCATCCAGTTCAGCGATACGTTTAAATCCAATTACTTTGGGAATCTGTGTATTGGCATGTAGTCCATTGAGTTTATCCTGATCTGTAGTTAAAGGTGTCAGAATGATCTGGTGTGAAAACTTCCGGGCTAGTTCCAGGTATTTTTTATCACCAGTAATGGATGCTACATCGGCAAAGATCTCATTCATTCCTCCATGTTCAGCTGTAAGCATTTTCTGAATCTGTGCTTCATCCAGATTGGCTACCAGCTTCACTGCCCAGTCTGATAACTTAATCAGCATTTCCTTTGCATCCTGATTGTTCGCATACCAGTATGCATCCCGTAAACCAGCATACAGCTTATGAATATTATACCACGGTACCCATTTATTATTCAAGGAGAAATTACTTACCTCTATTTTGCCCTGTGCTACCTGCTTCCACATTTCCAGTCCACCAGGAGTGCCACCTATGTACCCATTGCCATTTTTATCCTGACAACGTTTTAGTTCGCTGATCATATAATTCAGGCGTTCCTGTACTTTCGTATTGCCTGTAGAAGCATACATCAGTGCCAGAGCCGTAAGATAATGCCCTCCTACATGACCATCCAGACCTGTATTTTCCCAGTTGGTATAACTGCTTGCTTTGGGTGTAAATCCAGCTTCCCGTAAGAATGGAGCAAGTAGTCTGTCCGGATCAAGAGATAGTATATAGTTTAGGTCGGTCTGTTCTGCATTAAGGAAGGGGCTATCAAGCAATTTTACATCCTGTAATGGAAACCGGGCAGCTTTACTGGGCTCAACCGGTTTGATCTGAGATAGAGCAGATCCTAGTGAAATCAGAAAGCAGGCAGATGAGAAAATGATTTTTTTCATGTGACTAATGTGATTTTATAAAGAAAAGCAAAAACCCTTCCTATTTTACCAGAAAGGGTTTACTATTTAATAGCCAGAATTCTGACTTAAATTTCCATTTTTAGCTATTTCGGGCCGTGGTATAGGTAGTAGTGTCCTGTAATCGCCATTGGGACTATGTGACAACCAGGATTTATTCGTAAACACTCCAAAACGGATCAGGTCCTGACGACGACGGCCTTCCTGTGCAAATTCCCAGCCCAGCTCATCCAAGAATCGACCATATTGAATATCTGCACCGCCTTCATCAGTGCTGGTCAGGTGATTGCGTAAGCCATAGTCATAGCTACTGCCTTTCATCAGATCTGCACCTGTTACAGTGGCTTTCGCAGGATTAGAAGTAAAATTACGTGCTCTTACCTGAGTAACCAGTGTCGCTGCATCATCCGCTTTTCCAGTGCGTAATAAAGATTCTGCTTTCATCATCAACACATCGGCATAACGTAGCAATGGCCAATCGTTACTAAGATTAACAGTAGAGTTATCGGCAATCTCAAATTTACCTAAGCGAAATCCATGCACTTCTTCCGATTGGTCTACTCCCGGAAGTTCATTAATGAAACTCAGAGGTTGGCCTGCATAGGCTCCCAGTGTAGACTTTAGGGCTACTCCACTGGACGAGTATTGTTGTCCCTGAATCCAGTTGTTTTTCAGGCGACTATCGTCTGGATCGAAGGTGTCGATAAATTGAGGGATAGCACAGATACCTCCCCAGGGTGTAAATTGAAGATTATAAGTAGCCTGATTAGAAGGTTGTAACGTTTCCATGTGTATGGAAAAAGAATTCCAGGCAGTTACATATTTTTCATCAAATGGGAGAGCGAAAATGATCTCTTTAGAGGTTTCATTTTCTGTTTGGAAGACATCTTTCTGGTTGGCCTCTAAGGCAAAGCCTGCACCAGAATTGATGACAGCGTCACACTGCTCAATGCATTTATCCCAGGCTGCTGTGCCACTATATACTTCTGCATTCAGGTATACCTTTGCCAGCAGGGCATGGGCTGCCCATTTATTAAACCGTCCATACGTAGATTGATTATTGTCTTCACTTAGCAGAGGCAGGTTGTCTGTAATTTCCTTTACAATAAATTCATAGACCTCTTTGCGGGTATTTTGTTCTGGTAGCTGTCCTTCAGGAAGATCAAATTTCGTAATGATAGGTACATTGCCATATAGGTCACAAAGCACATAATAATAGGAAGCCCGAAGTACCTTCAATTCTGCTAGTGTAGCTTCTTTCGCATCTGTGATAGGTATACCTCCTGATTCAATCTGGTAAATGATACGGTTACAGTTGGTAATACCCGCAAAAGACCGCCCCCAGGTCTGGATAGTAATGTCGTCATCAGGTGTCCATTTGTGTTCATGTATCCGGCGATAGATACCTCCATCTACCCATCCATTGGGACGGGATGGGATCACCAGTTGATCGGCAGATACTTCCTGTATCCGAAACAAACCATTCCATTGCTGTAGTACATCCCGCCAGTTTGTATAGGCCGCACCTACCAATGCCGCTATATCACTGGTGGTAGGATTAAACTGACCAGCAATAATCTGATTGTAACTTACATCATACAATCTGGTACAGGCAGAAATGCCCAGAATGCCAACAATAAAATATTTATGTAGAGTCGAAAATTTCATATGTGTAAGAGAATAAAGATAAAAGAAATAGACTTAGAAGTTTAGATTAACCCCAACGGTAAATGTGCGGGTAGTTGGATATTTATCCCGTTCATCGTTGCCAGGGTTTAATCCGAGGCGGTTTACTTCAGGGTCTATTCCCTTATAACCTGTAATGATGAATGTGTTTAATGTAGACACATACACACGTGCAGAGTGAATGTATTTGTTGTTCAGGTTACGAATATTGTAGCCCAGAATGATGTTGTCTATCTTCCAGAAATCGCCGTTTTCAACATAATGACTATTGAACTCTAGCGGCATACTCGTACTTAAAACGGCCTTGCCATACACTTTGTCGTAGGCTGACTTCAGACGATTGTATTGTTGTAAACCTGTATTTTCATAATACATGCGTTGGAAGTTCAGAATCTGGTATTTGAAGGCTCCCCGCATGGTAACGCTCAGATCGAAATTTTTGTACCGGAAGTTGTTATTCCATCCTGCATAAAATTTAGGAAGTCCATTGCCCAATACTTTCTTATCTTCAAAGGCATGCTGAAAATCATCATAAGCCACAGGTTTGCCATCACGGCCTTCATATATCCATTTTCCGTCTTCTGAAATGTCTACTACTTTAAATCCATAGAAGTCACCAATGTTTTTGCCTACAGTGACAATGTTGGTAAAGGTTTGAATAGGTTCACCCGTAGATCCTGTAGTGAAGTAATTGTTGGTGGTTTTATAGATATCGTTGGAAAGACTCACCAGCTTGTTGGTATTGGTAGAGAAATTAAAGCTGGTTGTCCATTGGAAATCCTGTGTCTGAACCGGGGTGATGTTAAGCATTACTTCCAGACCTTTGTTTTCCATAATTCCTACGTTTGCACGGGTAGAAGGGTATAAGTTTGGAGGACTTGGTACCTGGAAGTCATACAATAGTCCATTGATGCGGCGGATATAATAGTCTACACTACCACTTATCTTGCCTTTCAATAAGGAGTAATCTATACCAATGTTGCTCTCATGTTTTTCTTCCCAGCGTAAGTTAGGATTGGGGTTCTGAGAAGGTCCAAGCGTTTGAATCCATTTGCCATCTGAATATACATAGTTTCCATAGCTGAGAATTGCTACACCCAAAAACAAATCACTGGGTTGTGTACCTGTAACCCCATATCCTGCACGAAGTTTTAACTCATCTATCACATTTTGATTGCGCATAAATGGTTCACTGCTAATACGCCAGCCTGCGGATACTGCCGGGAAGTTACCCCAAGGTTGTTTGGTCCCGTATAACTGACTGGCAGCCTCATGACGTAAGCTAACCATCAACAGATACTTCTCATTGTAGTTGTAGGTTAACCTACCAAAGAAGCCAATCAGATTGGTAAGTGTTTTAGTACTAAACTCGGGTGCCAGACCTGTTTTTAATGCATTCCCAATACCAATATTATTATAGCTGAAGCGATCCGTTGGAAAGTCCCAGTTCTGCATCCAGAAGTTGGTATACATATTATCCTGATAGCTATAACCACCTAAAATTGTAAACTTATGATTATTAATCTCCTTGGAGTATTGAGCAGTTAGCTCCATCAGCTTGCTTACATTGCTACTGGCTCCTACAGATGCATAACCATTCTTGCCATCCCGCAGAGTGGAAATATGGTTTTTGGTTTCTGCATATCCTCTGTTTTCATTGAACTTAGTATACGAAACCAGCGCTGATAACTTCAGATCTTTTATAGGGTTAAATGTAAGAGAGGCATTCAGCCTTGTATTCTGAGAAGAGTTTTCCCCATCGCTTTCATAAATCCGTCCCAGTGGATTTTCATAATTAAACAAGCTGGGCTGCTCAAACCAGTGCCCTGTTGAATCTTTAACCGGAGCCGTTGGGTTTTGGATTAAGGTTTGGCGATAAGTATATCCACTAAAACTAAATCCATCACCTGTTGTCGTATATTTATTGTTTGCATTCAGAATACCCATATTCAGCTTCACCTTGTCATTGAACATAGAGTGATTGATATCTATTCTGCCAGTGAACGTTTCATTATTTGATTTTTTGAATATCCCCTGAAGTGAACGATAGTTAACATTTGCCAGATAATTAGTTGTATTATTACCTCCTCTAAAAGTAATATTATGAACGTGAGAGATAGGAGTTTGCGTACTCTCTTTCAGCCAATCTGTAGAGCTGCCCAGATCCCAGGATGCATCCCGTTGACCAGACGTAATCTGACTGCGATAATCTGCGGCTGTCAACATATTCAACTTTCTGGCAATAGTTTGTGTACTTACATAGCCACTGTATTCTACACTATTGGTAAAGTTAGCTCCTGCTCTGCGGGTGGTCACCAGAATAACCCCATTGGTTCCACGTGTTCCATAAATAGCTGCGGCCGAACCATCCTTTAATACATCAATACTTTCAATATCTTCAGGAGACACTGTTTTCAAATCGCCTGGTATACCATCAATAATTACCAGCGGATTAGAGTTTGCACCTAATAAGGTTGTATTTCCACGAAGTAAAATCTGTGAGCCACTGGTAGGATCACCACTGGGTGCTGTAATACTAAGTCCTGCTACTTTACCTTGTAGCAACTGACCTGCATCCAGTACAGGGCCTTTGACAAAGTTTTCAGCTTTCACTGTTTGCACAGCACTGGTTACTTCTACCCGGCGCTGCGTGCCATATCCGACAACTACTACTTCTGATAGTGCTTTGATGTCTGGAACCAGTTTGATATCTACGACATTGCGGTTGTTAATGGCAATTTCTTCAGTGGTATACCCTATAAATGAAAATACCAGAGTACCATTTTCACTAGGTATTGCCAGCGAGTATTTTCCATCTTTATCGGTAGAGGTACCAGTAGTTGTACCTTTCAAACTCACGCTCACCCCAGGGAGTCCATTGCCGTTTTCGTCTGTGACAGTGCCTGTAATAGTGATTGCATAGGCATTTACACTAGTCGAGGTATTGGCATCCATCTTTCCATTTGAAGAATCATCAGCTATCCTTTTACTTAAAACCACCTGGCTGCCTACTACTTCATAATTTATATTTAAAGGCTGGAGAATGGTTTGTAAAATATCTTCGACCGCCTTATTATCAGCATGAACACTGACTTTACGCTCAGGTAAGATGGCCTGTGGTATATAAGAAAATTTGATATTCGTCATTTTCTCAATCTGACTCAGTACAACATGTAGTTGTTGATTATCAAACTGTAGAGTCACTTTTTTACTGAGATCAGCCTGTGCATATGAATAGGAATGGTTAGCAAGAGCAATACCCCCGAATAGAAGAACTATACTTATCTGGAGGGCTGAGATCTTCATGATTTTCCAAACAATTTTAGGAAGTTGTCGTTTTGTTTGCATATTTTTACTTTGCTTTTGTGTGTCAACAAAAGGCAATACAATCCCTGTCACATGCTACATGTGGTACTCTCACTTGCCTTTATAGATGAGAGAAGGGACAATTCAGAGTCAGTGATGCTGGCACATCGCTGACTCTTACCTTTCCGCAAGAATGTTATTTGTTAAGTCTTGGTCTATTCATGTATATTGGATTTTTGGTGGTTATCGAATATGTGAGAGATGGTTTTTATAGACTTTTTAGTTACATCCTTTTGATGTAATCACAATCATTGTATCTGTTACCTGAAAGCTTCCTGACATAGTTTTACAAATAATAGTTAACTTATCCTGTAGTGTCGAGTTGTCTGATAGGTCAGCTGTGAAAGTACAGCCTGCCAATACATGCCGATCATAGGATATATCTACTCCATATACTTCTTCCAATGCAGCAAATACTTCAGTAAGTGGCTTGTTCTGAAAGACTAACTGTTGAGTTGCATTTTTTGTATCTAATACCTGAGGATTATCTACCAGACTTTTAGTAAGTTCTTTGCTTTCAAGATGATAGACCGCCTGTTGATTGGGTGTTAATATTAATGCATTGGTTTGTGCATTTTCAGCATCTGGTTTCTTTTGTTGATCAACAGTTTTATATACTGAAACTTTTCCCGTTTTTACACTTACCTGGATGCTTGAAGACTTTTCATATGCTTTAATCGTAAAACTTGTACCCAATACTTTGGTAATGATATCACCCGTATATACCAGAAATGGTTTTTCCGGATTGCGTGCTACCTGAAAGAAGGCCTCCCCGGTTAAAAAGACTTCTCTTTGTTCTGATTCAAAGTTTGTAGGATACTTTAGTGTACTTCCTGGTTGTAGTAAAACAGTACTACTATCTTCCAATGCAAGAGATATAACCTGGGCTGTATTGTTTGTTTTTTCAATCAAACGCATACTTTCTATCTGGCTAATGACAGATGTGTTTTCTGTGTCAGATGATTTATAATACCAAAGTGTTAAACCTGCTATCAATAGGATAGAAGCGGCTACCCACCATCGGAAATAAGAGGGTGTTTGGGTTGGTACAGTTTGTATGTTTTGTACATCCAGATTTGTTAGCAGTTTATTCCAGTTTGTTTTAGTCCATTCCTTTTCTTCTGCTTCAGTCGGCAATGGGTCAGCAATGTCTTTCCCCAACATATGAAACCATTGTGCAAAAACAATCTTTTCTTCCTGACTAAGTTCCCCCTTCTTATATTTGTCTAATAGCTCAATAAGTTTTTCTTGATTCATACAAACACAGGCAATGATTCGGAAAGATGTTTTTTGTCTAATTTTATAATGGATTTATTCAAAATATTATCCTTTTTATAACTAGAGACGCCTATGGATAAAGTATCCCTAGTGACAATGCAAAAAAATATTGATTAGTGATTACTACTACTAGCTGGCAGATAAAATCCCATGATAAATAGCTACAAACGAAGCTATTGGGATAAGAGAAAATACCAGAATGTATTGGTTATTGTAGTTTAGCCTAGCCTATTTTAGGAATAAGAGGAGAGAGACTGAAAAAATACTTTTCAGAAAGTAAACCAGAAGATAATAAGTGTTACAAAGTCACGAAGATGAACCCGAAGATATTTTAGTGCCTTCCCCATATGATATTCCACTGTTTTATGAGAAATGTTAAGATGCTCTGCTATCTGGTTGGCTGATTGGCTTTCATAGCGGCTTAATAAAAATACTTCTCTGGATTTTTCAGGCATACTGGAAATCGCTCTCTGTAAGGTTTCTTCCAGTTCGTTAACACATACTATATCTTCCGTATTGGTTTCTCTCAGGTAATGATCCCATTGTATTTGTGAGGCATATTTTTCTCGCACTAAGCAGGCTCGGATATGGGTAGTTACAGCATTGAGAATAGCAATTGCCAGATAACTCTCAATAGAGCCAGTAATATGTAACTCATGGCGTTTTAGCCAAAGTTTGGTAAACAGATCCTGTACCAGTTCTTCTGCTATTTCTTTAGAATACAGTTTCTTATAAGCAATCCGATATACCTTAGAGCTATATCGGTGATAGATCTCTTCAAATGCCGTTGTGTCATTTTGACACAATTTTTCCAAAAGGTATGCATCACTAAAGTTTCTCATTGGCAGCTCATAAAGTGATTTTTAACAAAGGTAAAGATATCTGTTTAGTAAATATAAAAAAATACATGTTTTTTTGAACTATACTTGGTTTAGTGGCTCTGTTGTAAGCAGTCGATTAAGCTATGATGAGATATGGGTTACCATTCTTGGTAAAGTTCTATCAGAAAGAAGTGACTGGAGAGATAGGTGGTTTTATAATTTTTGTCAATTTTTCTTAAAGACAGTTTTCTCTATTTGGTGGAAATTGATAGTAAGGTATTTTCACTAAAATAAGATAAGTAGGTGATGGTGTTTATTCAATCTTAACTATATTACAGCTAATACTTGTAATAGATATTTAAAAAGGTCGCCTGCTATGAGATTTATAAAGATTACTATTTTTGCTTGTGTTCTTATACTAATAAGTATAAGCATTAGCTCTTTTCAGACTATTCAACGAGCAGCACTTGATAATGGCCAGACTCTGTATTTTAGCCATTGTGGGAGTTGTCATATGCTTCCTAAGCCTTCCAGTTTGACCAAGCAAATATGGGAGTCCCGGGTTTTACCTGTGATGGCAAGTCGTATGGGTATTATCTATCCGGGTTTTGATCCACTCAGAGGACTAACACCCGAAGAAAAAGAGATAGCGGCCTCAAATAACATTATTCCTAAACAACCTGTTTTAACGCAGGAAGAGTGGAATCAATTGTCTCAATATATCATTCGCAATGCTCCAGATGAAGTTCCTGTAGATAAGAACCGGCTTACCCGTAATACACCATTGGAGCAATTTGTAAGAAAAGATATTTCCCTTCAGAATAACTTTCCCTCTCTGATAACTGGTTTGAAATATAATAACGAGACTCACTCCATATGGATAGGAGATAACTACCAGAAGGTTTATAACTGGCAATGGAATCAAGGTGTTACCTATAGTATGACTACCCAAAGCCCAGTGGTAGATTTTACCTTTTACCAGAATGTTACCTATCTGACAGAAATAGGGAATTTATTTCCTACCGAACTGAATACTGGTTCAATTAATCTGCTTGCCAGAGACAAAGACAGTATATGGCTGCGATCTCTTCACAGGCCTGTTCATACACAGATTGAAGATCTGAATAATGATGGTATTCCGGAAATTGTGGTCTGTAAATTTGGTAATAAGATAGGCTCTCTGTCTGTCTATACCCGACATACTTCTGAGGAAGTTTATACTGAGCAAGTACTATTGAATATCCCTGGAGCCATAAAGTGTTTTGTACAGGATATGGATGGTGATGGCGAAAAAGATATCATTGCTATGTTTGCTCAAGGGGATGAGTCTGTGTACATTTTCCAGCAGAAAGAGGATTTGCAGTTTAAAGCTAAACGAGTACTGCGTTTTCCTCCACATTTTGGCACAACAGATATGGTGCTGATAGATTTTAATAAGGATGGACTTACTGATATTATCACCGCTCATGGAGACAATGCAGATCACTCACCTATTCTGAAAGCATTTCATGGCATTCGTATACATTTAAACAGAGGCAATGGAAAGTTTGATGAGAAATACTTTTATCCCGTATATGGAGCAACAAGAGTCATTGCGGATGATTTTGATAAAGATGATGATATTGATATTGCTTTAACGGCCTTCTTTCCTGATTATGGTGAGTTACTGAATGAATCATTTGTGTATCTGGAAAATACGAGCAGAGGAGACCATATACAATTTACCTCCTTCACCCATCAAAGTGATCTGCCTGTTAAATCTCTTACCCTCGAAAAAGGGGATATTGATCAGGATGGAGATATGGATATATTATTGGGTTTATTTGCACAGACACCGGGTGGTGTACCAGATTATCTGGATCAGCAATGGAAGTCGTCTAAAACGGGTTTGATCCTGTTTATGAATCAACATGATCAACTACATAAATGACAGGATTGAGAAATGGTTTTTAGTGTAGAAGAGTAAGAAGAAATCCTGTTGATTTTACTTGCCTGATTACTGAGTAGGAACAATCCAGTCTGTTTTACTAAAAGTATGTTTTTTATCCGTACATCCATAATTGCTTTTTCGCCATTATTCAGCTTAGTATATTGGGTTACTTTTTGTTATAAGTAACCTGCCTCAAGTGTATGCATGATGGTAAATATATCCTGTTCTTTATTGGAGCTCTGGGAGCTTTTAATGGTATTCTGCTGGCCATTTATTTTATGTTTCTGGCTAAACGAAGAAATCTTTCCAGCTTTTTCCTGGGATGTTTGATGGCTGCACTGAGTCTGCGTATTGGTAAGGCCGTATTAATATATTTTGATTCTAATCTACCTGAAATCTATCGACAGATTGGAATTTCAGCTTGTCTGTTGATTGGGCCAGCGTTATTTTTCTTTCTTAAATCGTCTATTGATCAGTTAACACAAGTCCCCCGTAGCTGGAAATACCAGATAGGAGCCTTGCTGGCAGCGATTGTTTTTATGGGAGTAATGTACCGTTATGCTACCTATCCCGAACTTTGGAGGAAATATAGTATTCAGGTTGTGTATGCTGTATGGACGTTGTATATCATTGCAGCTGGAGTAGTTATAAGAGGTCTTTTTGCCCGTATCCGTAGTACAAGTGATGCACTTAAACCTGCTGAAAACTGGTTGCTGGCTATCTATTCAGTAAACGTGGCTATATTTCTATCGTTTATGATGGCCTATTTAATCCGAGATATTTGTGAAACCTACTATGGTGGAGCTATTATATTCTCATTGGTGTTATATGCAATGATTTTTATACATCTGTATCACAGCCGGACTGCAGAACAATTTTATGTGGTTCCGGCAAAAAATCCGGTCAGGAAGGTAGATGAGGCTACAGTTATGAATTTAGTAACAACATTGGAGCAGCAAATGGTTAAAGGGGGATTATTCAAAAATCCCAACCTCACACTAAGTGAACTGGCTAAATCGATAAACATACCTGCTCATCAGTTGTCACAATTACTGAACGACAATCTGGGAAAGAACTTTACATCCTATGTGAATGAGTATCGGATTGAAGAAGCCTGTCGGATGATAGCCCAGGGGCATCCGTTTTCTTTAGAAGCTATAGGCTATGAAGTAGGCTTTAATTCCAAATCCACTTTCTATACTGCATTTAAGAAGATCAAAGCTACCACACCACTTATGTATAAAGAGGATCTAGCGAAACGATCGGATGCCTCTTTAGTACGTTAATATGCCTGAAACAGTACAAATTTATAAATCCGTACGCCCGGAATCCAAGATCAGGACATAGAGAGTAGGCATTCACTACATATTTGGGCATTCAATTTCGAATGTAACAAATGTGACTTATGCTTAAATTTCTTTCTCTAACTGCTGTGCTGTTACTGAGCACTGTTTTACTTCATGCCCAGGTTATTGTTCGTGGACAGGTCACGGACAGCAATCATATTCCTGTCTATCTTGCTACAGTGAGACTATCTACAGAGGCAGATTCGTTGTTGCTGACAGGTGTACAAACAGATTCTGCAGGTAAGTTTGTGTTTAGAGGGCTACAGACTGGCCATTATAGATTTCAGGTGTCTTTGCTGGGTCATCAGGCTTATGTAGGTCAATTTACTATTTATCCTGAACAGGCAACCATACAGCTTGAAACTATCGTTATGGCAGAAGATGCCAAACAGTTAGCGGAGGTAATTGTAAAAGGTGAGAGAAATGCTATCCGCTATGAACCCATGAAAACCGTAATTCAGGTAGCTGGCAATAGCCTGTTTAAATCCTCCTCCAATATTCTGGATATTTTGCGTAAAGCTCCCGGACTCACTGTTGACCCGGATGGTTCTATTCTGGTATCAGGGAGAAATACTCCCGCTATTTTTATCAACGGCAAACCTGTACCTATGAGTGCGGAGGAATCCCTGGCTTACCTGAAAGCCTTGTCTCCTGATATGATTGAGTCCATAGACCTTATTGCCAATCCGTCTGCCCAATACGATGGTCAATACAAAGCCATTATTGATATCAAGTTAAGACAAAATCAGTCGTTGGGTTGGAAAGGCCTCTTCAACTCCGCATTTCGTCAGAATATGTACTCGTCCTCAGACAATACACTGAATGTTGCTTACCGTTCCAAACGGGCTACCTATATACTCAGAACAGGCTATGTAGGAGGCGACGACTACTATCTGTATACTGCCTTGCAACATCTGGCTAATACAAATATCATGACAACCCATACCCACACACGTACTACCAATAATAACCTGAACCTTCAGGCAACTGTTGATTATACGATAAATCCTCAGCATACCATTGAGGTCTCTCTTAAAACATATAGAGCCAATCGAAATGCGACTACTGTTAACCAGCTTTCGTTTCGGGAACCTATACAGTATGAACTCCTGGATGTTCGTCAAACCACCAATAAATATGCTCCGATACAAATCAATGATGCCTTGAACGTGGCTTATACTCTGACCTTTTCAAAAAACAGTCGGCTGAATTTATTTGGCTCACTGACAAATATCCAGAATCGACAGAATGAAGACATTCAGATTTGGAATCAATTTTTGAATGAACGGACAAATTACTGGAAAACAACCCTGAGAAATACTATAGCGATTCGAAATATACAGGCCGATTATTCCCGAAATACACAATCAGGTAACTGGCAGACAGGAGCTAAGTTGGCTATAGTGCGTACAAACAATGATCTGCGTTATGATACATTAAATACGGAGCAACAATTTGTGCCTGATGCCGGGCGGACCAATCGGTTTACGTATGACGAATACATTCATGCCGGGTATGTTTCCTATGGGTATAAACGTAATAAACTTGATATGAGAGTAAGTCTCCGTACAGAATACACACGTACTATCGCGAACTCTGTCTTACAAAATACTGTACGAAAACGAGAGTATATTACCTGGCTACCCGGAATAAATGCCAGCTATCAACTAGGACAAGATCACCGCATTAGCCTAAATGCAAATCGACGCATTACACGTCCGGATTTTAGTCAGTTAAATCCTTTTCGTTTCTATTATAGCCCTCTCAATTATTGGGTAGGCAACCCATACCTGCGTCCTTCAGTTACAACATCGGCAAATCTGTCGTATGCCTATCATGCTTTTACAGTTGGTATAACAGCAGGGAGAGAAAAAGACTATATGGTTCGCTATCCGGAATACAACCGGACCACCAATGAGTTGCTGTATCTGGGTACTAACCTGCCTTATGCAGATTTTGCCAATCTGGAAACCAGCTATGGCTCTAACCTTACTCAGTGGTGGAAAATGACACATAACCTGGGTATTTATTATTTAAAACAACAGATGCCTTATCTGGGAAAGGTTTATGCGATAGGAGTCACGGATTTTAGTATCAATGGAAGTCATGTTTTTACTTTACCTAAGGGAGTTACGGCAGATCTTACCTATCGGTATCAGTCAAAGGGAGGTAGTAGCCTGTATGTACGCAAAGCCTTCGGCTCAGCAGATATTGGATTACAGAAAAGCTGGCTAAAGGATAAGCTAAATACCCGACTAACCTTCTATGATATTTTCTATACACATGCATACAAACTGGTATTTCGGGAAAAAGAAATCATAGATAACCAATTGGCACATCGTTATGCTACCCGTCGGCTGGTATTTACACTTGTATATAATTTCGGAACAGGCAACTATACCAGTAAGGACAACAGAACGACAGATGAAGAAAAAAGAGCAAAGTAAAATGCTTGCATTGAAAAGAAAATGTACTCAGTTAGTTGGTTTATTATCAGTATGTTAGAGGTGGTAAATGAAAGAAATACAGGGGAAATACATAAAAACTGTATGACTTTTCTGCTACAGATTATTTTCTGTATGTCCTTATGATACTATATCTGCTTATTTATCAGTTATTTACCTGCTTTTCAAGGTGGGCTTTCAAAATTCTGGCAGGAAAGCATTCATGTATGATAATCAGTAAATTATGACTTTACAAAGGGGATGTAAATGTAGTACCTTTGTAGTGTAAGTCAAGCAGACATATCCTCAGACGCAACGTCTGGTTTAGATATAAAAATAAAATTTAGGTTGTAAGTGGTTTGTTACTGAAATTCCCCGAAGGTTTCCATCGGGGAATTTTTGTTTTCCTGCCTTTATCAATAAGTTATCCTAGAGATAACAGCTTAGTGTACAGAATGATTAATCTTTTCCTGTTCCAGGTCAATCCAGGCTTCTTCTTTTCGGATTACCTCGTCATCAAACTCATTTCTGTGGCGTAACTGATACAACTCCTTTCGTTTAGCGGCTACTATATCCGCAAAGACTTCATTATATTCCGCCATTTTCTCTTCATCAAGTACTACTGCTTCCAAATGGTTAGTTTGCAGGTACAGATCATCCTCCATCCGGTTTTTTAGGTTGGCAATCAGTTCATTGGTAATGACTTTGTCTGAATGATTTTCTTCCAATTGTATAAGGGCTACCTGAAGCAGTTTTTTTCGGATGGCTGCAATCTGTTCATGTTCAGAAGCCAGATGATCAGGATCCGCGTAATTGACCTTTCGGATAATATAGGGTAAAGTTAACCCCTGGAATACCAGTGTAACCAGAATAACTATGAACGTGATAAACAGAATCAGATTTCGGTGTGGAAATGCTGCTCCTGTATCCAGTGTAAGCGGAATGGATAAGGCGGACGCAAGAGAAACCACCCCTCGCATACCTGCCCAACCTACAATGATAGGTCCACGCCAGCCTGGTCTTCGTTCGGCTACCGGAATCACTCCTCCTACTATCCGTGTAAAAATAGAGGTGAACATCACCACTACCATCCGTGTAACAATAACCAGCAATGTGATAACAATCGCATACCATATCACCTCTCCTTTGGAATAGCCATCCAGCCCATTGACAATGACAGGCAGTTCCAAACCTATAAGGATAAAAACTAATCCATTCATCGCAAATACTACAGTAGCCCACATGCCAGCTCCCTGAATACGGACTGTATGATTAAAAATCTGATGTCTGTGATAGGACAGGAATAACCCTCCACTTACCACTGCCATTACACCCGACACATGAAGTTCCTCTGCTGCCAGATACATGACATAAGGAGCCATAAAGGTCATTAGAATATTGATACGTGTAGTAGCCGGGAGCCATCGATGAACCACATAAAACACACCTGCAACGCCTAATCCAACGCCAATGCCAAAAATTGTAACTGAAAAAAAGCCTGTTGCTGCATCTTTCCAGACAAACGAGCCAGATACTATAGCTGCCAGGGCAAACCGAAATACAACCAAGCTGGCTGCATCATTGACCAGACTTTCTCCTTCCAGAATGTTAATAACCCTCTTGGGAACTTTAATCTCTTTCAGGACAGAAGAAGCTGCAACAGCATCCGGTGGCGAAATGATGCCTCCCAATAGAAATCCCAGCGCCATTGTAAAACCCGGAATCAGAGCCTGTGAAACATAGGCAACCGCAAAGGCAGTAAATACAACGAGGCCAAAAGCCAGTACAACAATGATACGTCTCCATCGCCAGAACTCTTTCCAGGAAGTATACCAGGCCGCTTCATACAATAAGGGTGGCAGAAAGATCAGAAAGATTAGATCTGGATCAATCGATATACGTGGTACTCCCGGAATCCAGCTTACGACAAGACCACTCAATACCAGAAAGATCGGAACAGGAATGCGGAGGCGCTGCCCAAGCATTACAAATAACGAAACTGCCAGTAATAAAGAAATACATAATAGTAAGGTTTGATGCATAGAGGTTGGGTTGAGATTTGTAATGCCAAGATAATAATTTATCAAAAATGTGCGATCAAACGGGAGGTTCCGTGTTTGGAAAGAAAAGAAAACATGAGTCATCCCAAAAATTTTATCCATTATCCTTTCTACAGATGCATTCATCCCATTTTTCTAAAGTTTCATCCCATTTTTGCCACAGATCCCTTCTCAGCATATAGTTTTGATGAAAAATCAATGGTACTATGCACACGCTCAACAAGGTCAGGTTCTACGAAGCCCTCTTTATTTTTATTGCCACTATCATTTATCTGGTACGTCGTTATTTTGAGGAATACCAGAATCTGTTTAAGTTTCTGTCTGAGCCTGAGTTACAGGGTGGAGTTGCCTATCAGATAGCAGAAATTGAAGGGTATAACTTTGGGGTAAATACGTGTCTGCCTGTTGCTGGATGCACTATCTTTTTTGTTGCAGCCTGGTATGTGTTTCATTACCATACTTTTCCCAAAATCAAAGAGGCACAACAGGACGACAAAACCTTCATTTTTTTGGTCATGACATTGGTATTAGCAGGAGCAGGGGTTTTTGTTTATCTGTACTTTCGGCAATTTCCGCAATACTATCGCGATGAAAACGGGAATGTTATTGGGGCAGGGGCTTACTCTCTGTATCGTCAGCGTAATGTCATATCCTCTACGGTGGTAATGCTCACCATCATTGGATATTATGAATGTGTAGCTCAACTCTATTATTATATTCATACCAAACTCAACGAAGATCAGAAGGGGAATCAGGTATACATTGGGTATTTTCTACTGATATGCCTGGCTTCACTAATACTAGGCTTTGCTTTAATAGGCGAGGTGCCGGAATTTCTGTTTGATATGCCTATGGAAAACCTGGCTGATGGCACATTCCGGTATTTCTTTTATATGCTGGTGCTGGGGTTATTGGTTTTTATTCTGCAAAAGTTCTGCTATGACCGATTGCTCCCTGCCATTCAACATTCGGCCTGGAATCTGGTTATTCAGTATCTGGTTATTTACTTTATTATATGTATAGCTGGTACAGCCATGACCTGGATTGCGGCCAATGATTTTGATCTGGAAATAAGCCGCAACAAGAGAATTGTAGCTATTCTGACTATATTGCTGATTGTTCCTTTGGTAATTATGTATCTGCGGCAGGTCTTTACCAAAGAAAAGATCCAGTTGCAGACACAGATTTCGCATAAATCAGCTGAACTAATTGCACTTCGTTTGCAGATCAACCCTCACTTTTTGTTCAACGCTCTCAACACACTATATGCTGCTGCCTTGCGAGAAAATGCCGAAAAAACATCAGATGGCATTCAGAAGTTAGGCGATATGATGCGGTTTATGCTCCATGAAAATAATCAGGAGCGAATACCCTTAACCAAGGAAACGGAATATTTGTATAACTACATTGCTATACAGCGTATGCGTCTGGATGAATCCCACCCTATCGAAATACGGGTAAACATTCAACAGCCAGACAAAGAAATATACATTGCTCCCATGTTGTTGAACCCCTTTGTCGAGAATGCCTTCAAACATGGTATCAGCTTCCGGCAACCTTCCTGGATATATATCACGCTTACGCTGGATGCTACACACCTATATTTTAAAGTACACAATTCGATGCATGCCAAGCTGGAAAATGATCCGGAAGAGAATAAATCTGGAGTTGGTCTGGAAAATGTACGCAAGCGGCTGGATTTGCTTTATCCGGATCGATATACACTCAATATAGAACAGTCAGGACAGGATTATTTTGCTTCTCTGGTTTTGCGTTATTGGTAATTCAGTGATACCATACTATCAGAACACTTACACCTATTTAGTAACTACAACTATGAAAACATACTTAACGCTATTCTTCCTTGAGATATGCCTCCTTCTTATAGGATGTATGTCAACAGTCAGAGCCCAGCCTACCAGGCGCTACACGGCTGAGATCGAAAAACGGATCAAGCAGGTAGAGCAGAATTTGTGCACCTGGATGCAGATTGACGGAAGACCTAACTGGACACTGGCTGAACGGATGCGTTTTTACAATGTAAAGGGGGTAAGTATTGCTGTGATCCATAACTACCAGATCGAATGGGCAAAGGGATACGGCTGGGCAGATACCACAGATAAAAGACCTGTTTCAGAAAATACACTGTTTCAGGCAGCCTCAATCAGCAAGTCGCTGAATGCCATAGGATGCCTGAAGCTGGTACAGAATCAGCAGGTAGCACTGGACAAAGATATTAATCAGTACCTGAAACGCTGGAAGTTTCCGTATGACTCCCTGGCACATAGAAAAGTAATTACTCTTGGCAATCTGCTAAGTCATACTGCCGGGCTCTCAGTACATGGATTTGCTGGCTATACAGACAAGGAGCCTCGTCCTTCTTTGCTACAGGTACTGGATGGCTTGCCACCTGCCAACTCTCCGGCAGTACGGTTAATGGCAGAGCCCGGCACCACAATGGAGTACTCAGGAGGAGGCACTACCCTTACACAACTTCTGGTAGAAGATGTGACCCAAAAGACGTATGCTCAGTACATGCAGACAGAGGTTCTGAACCCCTTAGGGATGGTACACAGTACCTTTGCTCAGCCCCCTGCTGTAAAATTACAACATGAGCTGGCTACAGGCTATCGGTATGATGGTAAGCCAATAGGAAGTTTGTTCCATATCTATCCTGAACAAGCTGCAGCAGGCTTATGGACTACCCCAACGGATATTGCTACATTTGTGCTGGAGATGCAGTTATCCTTGCAAGGCAAATCCAGTAAGGTATTATCGCCCAAAATGACACGTCGTATGCTTACACCTTATTTGCCTCGTTACGATGTGGCTTTGGGTACATTCATTTTTATGAGGGAAGGAAAGGAGGCTGCCTATTTTCAGCATACTGGTTTGAATGAAGGCTTTTCGTCTGTATATTATGGTTCTGTAGAGGGAGGGAATGGAGTCGTAATTATGTGTAATTCCGATAACTTCGGACTAATCCGGGAATTGGTAAACAGTGTAGCTTCTATATATACCTGGAAAGATTTTTACAATCCGGTAGTGAAAAAAGAGATAAAAGTGGCTTCTGCTACTACAGATGCTTATATTGGAAGCTATACCTGGAGTGAAGCACCTGATCAGACTATTACAGTATATAAACAGGGTGAAAAGCTTCTATACCACAATAGTACTTCCCGCAATACCTGGGAGATGCATTTTACAGATGATACTACATTCTTTTTGTATGAGCTTCCTCAAAACGAGTATACATTTTCGAGAGATGCGAATGGCAGCATTGATGGTATACAGGGACAAAGAGAAGATCAGGAATGGAAACTATCCAAGATAAAATAATTGATGAAACTTACCGCTATTGCTATTGACGACGAACCCAGTGCATTGGAAGTTGTATCCAGACATGCCTCAAAGGTGCCTTTCCTGGAACTTGTTGCTACGTTTACAGATGCCTTTGATGCTATTCCTTTTCTTCGGCAAAACCGTATAGATCTGTTGTTTGTAGACATTAAAATGCCTGATATCTCAGGAATTGAGTTTGTGCAGACGTTGTCAAGAGTGCCGATGGTTGTATTTACTACCGCTTATTCCGAATATGCCGTCCAGGGTTTTGAACTGGATGCTATTGATTACCTGCTGAAACCTTTTTCATTGGTACGATTTACCAAGTCGTGTACAAAAGCCCTGGAAATAAAGACACTTCGGGAAGGCGATTCAGAGAAGTTTATTTTTGTCAAAACAGGGTATGAAGAAGAAAAAGTGTTGCTGGATGATATATTCTACATTGAGTCAGATGGAAACTATCTGATCTTTACGCTGAAAGGCCGAAAGCTGTTAAGCCGGCAAACTATGACAGATATTCTTCAGATGCTGCCGGAAGGGGCATTTATTCGGGTACACCGATCCTATATTATTGCTATTTCTAAAATTGAAAAAATTTCTCGTCATCAGCTTTGGATAGCTGACCATGAAATCCCCATTGGCGCTTCCTATGAAGAAAGCCTGATAACGATTCGGGAACGCATCAATGCCCGATAGGGCTTCCGATAAGTTACACAGGATACACATGGTTACAGCCAAAGTTACATGTTAATGCATTGAAAATCAGACAGGTAACACTGGTTTCGGAGTTTTGCTATTTTTTGCCAAAGTTCCTGGGAACAATAGAGCAACAGCTATACTCCCTTTTATATATAGTATTATATTATAATAAATATGCGTATATGAGAGACAAGTGTAACCAGTGTTACTAGTCTATCTTACAATTACTTAGATGTGCAACTAACGGTGTAAATCTGTGTAACCAAGTGTAACAGGACTTATTATCAGGTATTTACTGTTTTAAATATACCAATAAGATATATAGCCAATCAAGGCCTATGTTAAAGGCTTATTTTACATACATAGTAATACCTCTCAAAATGCCATCAACATCACTTTCAATTGATTAGTGGGAGTAGAGAAGGGCCTATAGTACTTCTAATGTGCTTGAACAGAAGCGGATTATCTCAGATAATGCAGAGAATGATTTAATTAATTCGACAATGTAGGGTGATTGGCAGATTACACGCGTTCCCACAGGCCGTGCTTGGGTTAACAAAACATTATTGAAAATGTAGAGTTTATGGGTATGCCTTGTTTCCCAAAAATTCTGTCAGGAATCAATCTCAGATTATGCTTTCCAAATCCAAACACAGCCTGCCACGACTCGGCGTGGTCGCCCTACATTGGCTCAACGTAATTCAGCATTCGCTCCGGATTTGACTTGAATTATGCGTATGAAATTTTTTGCGGTGAGTTCAGGTCAAAGTGAATGCTTGCGGTTTATTCTGTTCAAAAGAATTTCGTGCGGTTAATTCAACGCATTAACAATTTTGCGGTGAACTCTAGGCAAAAACTATTTTCTTCCAAACAAATCAAATAGCCTCTTCTCCATGTCACTTGCGTTGAACGTACCGCAAAACGCGTTCTGCATATAATTCAGTTCGGCTAGCAATATGTACTCACCATAGGCAAAACTATTCCTTTAATGAAATTCTTACCCAGGCAAACTCCTTCTCGTCCACATTGTCCCAGCCCCAGGTGACAGCATAATTGCCTGCTTTTACTTTAAAGACAGTACCTACACCCAGAATGTTCAGAGAATTGAGTTGCACAGGTGGATTTAAATCTGCAATCGGCTCCAGTCCTGCCGCAGCTCCAAGGTCTCCTTGTGTCATCGGTGACCATGCCAGCACACCCCGTCCTGTAGGAAAGTTTAGAGTACCTACTTCGTATGATTTATCACTGGAGGCAATCACTTCCAGCGCTTTGGCTTTGTGTATGTCTTGCGTAGTTACAAATAACACTTCACTGCCTGTGGGTTCAAGAGCCAGTGTTACTATGTTAGGCTGTACATCCCAAAAGAGAGCCTGGGCATCATTCCCAAATGGAGCAATAGCGATCTCATCCTGATTCAGATACATTTCACAGATGTGTGTGTAGTCGGTATATGCTTCCATCAGAAGACGAAAGCTGATTTTCTCCTCCAGCAGAAAGTTGTATTGCAGCCCAATATGCTCCAGCCATGTATCCATCCATTTTTCTATGAGATCAGGTGTGGCATGTGGTGACAGTATGTTATACTCTCTGTTCATTACTTCATCCCATACAGTTTTTTTTACCTGCATCAGAAGTTGAGGTTGCTTCTCATACAACTCTTTGAGTAATGACAGTACAAACTCTTTACAAGAGGCTTCACTATAAAAGTAAATAGGCTGTACCATCTCAAAATCCGGTGAAAGCTCATTTACCAATGGGCCATCGTATCTAATCCGGAATCGTTCGCTTAACTGTTCGTCGCTACCTTTCCATTGAGCATAGTCTTCAACAGAAGAAATCATAAAAGGTCCGCCTTCACTTCCCGCACTGCCATACCACACAAAATGCTTTTGTTGTGTTTGCATATACTCTATCTATATATCTGTGATTAGTTGAGGTAGTCTGTATAGCGCTCAGGAAGCTGAAAACCGGCTTAATGTTTCGCGTGATACTCCGAGATAGGAGGCAATCAGCAACTTAGGTACCCGTTGAAGGAGTGTAGGATATTGCTGCATCAGTTGCTCATAGCGCAATCGGGCATCGTTGTTGAGCAAAGATAAAATACGCTGTTGCATAGCCACATATCCCAAAGAAGCTTTCATTCGGAAAAAATACTCCATTTTATGTAGTTCAGCGCAAAGCAGTTTTTTGTTTTCAAACGATATACTGAGCAGTTCGGATGCTTCAATACAGTCGATATTCAGTGTGGCCTGTCTTTGGGTGATATACGCCTGATAATCGGTAACCCACCAGTTTTCCATAGCAAACTGTATAATATGTTCTTTGCCTGTTTCGTTGGTATAAGAAGCCTTTAGCAGTCCATTCAGCACAAAATACTCATGTGTTACGTAGCTGCCCTCTTGCACCAGGTATTGGTGTTTCTTTAACTTTTTGTGTGTAAAGAGTGATTGTATGTACTCAAATTCGGAATCTGTCAGTGCTACAATCTCTTCAATATGTTGCCTCAGTACTATACTCATAATTCTAAAAAGCGGAATAGCTAAACATCTGATTGGCAAAAGTACATTTTACCACATACAGATTGCTATTTCTTATACTATTCATGTGATCTACGTCACAGAAAAATTGTGATCTGGCTCCTTCTTAAACACACATAGATCTACCAACTTTGCCCCAGTAAAACAAACTTAGTTACCAGAATATGAAACGTAGTACAGCTTTTTTATGTATTGTCTTGTCTCTGGTTATAGCCTTACAGGGATATAGCCAACTTAAAATAAAACACACAAAACATACCTCAACACATATGAAAACCAGGAAAGTACTTTTTGTTGTTACATCCTATGGTGAAATACAAGCCACAGGACACAAAACCGGAATATGGCTCGAAGAATTGGCCTCTCCGTATTACCTTTTATCTGAACAGGATATCGAATTGGTGATTGCCTCACCTAAGGGAGGTAAAGCCCCAATAGACCCTAAAAGCCTTGCTCCCGACTATGTAACAGCCTCTGTGAAACGATTCCAGCAGGATGCAGATGCCCAGAAGAAACTGGATAACACGCTTGCCCTGACAGAGGTTAAAGCCAGTGATTATGATGCTATCTTCTATCCGGGTGGACATGGTCCTATGTGGGATCTGCCTGAGAACACACAGTCTATCCAACTCATCGAATCATTTTATGCAGCTAACAAACCTGTAGCTCTGGTATGTCATGCTCCGGCAGCGCTAAAAAATGTGAAGGGCAAAGATGGCGCCCCTTTAATTAAAGGCAAGAAAGTGACAGGTTATTCCAATAGTGAAGAAGTAGCCGGAAATTCTACTCAGGAATGTCCGTTCCCACTGGAAGACATGCTAAAAGAAAAAGGAGGTAACTATGAAAGTGGTGGAGACTGGAAACCTTTTCTGGTAACTGATGGCCGACTGATCACAGGACAAAATCCAGCTTCATCCGAACTGGTAGCAACTGAAATTCTGAGTCAATTGGGAGTTACTGCCAAAGCAAAATAGTAACCAGCATATAGTAAAATATATATGACAGGTCCGAGCAACTGTTCGGACCTGTTTTTGTTTGATGTTAAGTACTATGTCTTACTAGTCTATAATAATGCTAATATCCCCAAATTAAACTTCCGGGCTATACGACGTACAGATGGTGGAGGCCCAAAAACACAACCTTTGCAGTAACGAACAGTTCCCTTTTTATGCTTTATAAATTGTATTATCTTTTTTTCATGTGCACTTAATTGTAGTCTATTCTTCTTTTTCAATTGAGAAAGCCCTTTCAATGCATATAGCTGTTTCTCTGTGTTTGCAGAATGTAACCAGACCATCAGGCTGCCTCTCTCTTTGTTTTTAACAAAATGTCTGATTTTTTCTTCCCATTCTGAAGGCCATCCTCCTAGTCCACAACCTTCCTCATATACAGATTCTTCATCAAAAAGCTCATGTTCATCTATCTTAGTCTGAAATAAGGTTTGAAATTCGTTTCTAAAAAGCTGATAGGTACTATCATTTCTATACCTGGTAATAGTTTCATAATAATGTTCTTTCTGGCCTCCGACTAGAGTATCTTTCCGCTTACTTAGTTCATAATAACACAAAATCTTTGAGGTAGTTATACAGGTTATCCGAAACCAGTCAAATTCATAAGAAGATGGATTTTCTTTTTTGTATATACGGGCGTCTACACAAAAAATGACCTCCTTGTAACCAGTAGTAAGATTGCGTATATAGTCACGGTATATAGTAGCACTCCCCTCATTGCGATTCACACTATCCATGTACTTTTTCAGTTTACCAAAGCTTTTGGTTTGTAAAACAGCTATAAGGCTAGACTGCACCTGGGCATTCAGAGTTGAAGTAAGGAAGAAGAGGAAGGGTACAAGTAAAAAATGTTTATACATAAGCAGAAATGAGGCAGATAGGACGATAACTTGAGTGTGTACAACCAAGCAATAAAAATGCCATTCTTAGAATGTACAAAACAGGAGAGATGGTTAATACTGTCTCATAATTATAGCATTATCAGAAGTGTTGTATAGTTAAGATGAAGATACTTTTTGAATGCGACATTTACTTCTATCAGGTTGAGCTATATACAGATTTAATACAGTACCCAGCTAGCAAGGTGAGTTGTAGGATCCTCTCCTGACTCAGAGACGGATCATATACACCCAGAGCCAGATTAAATGTATCCGAAAAATTAAACAATCCTGATAGTACACTAGTATCTTCCTGAAACTGTATGTGGGTAAACGTTATAACCAGATCTGATTTGTGTTTTACAATTCGGAATTCTTCGGTAGAAAATATTTTTCTGATCAGACGGTATTCCTGGTCTTCCAGATAAATAGTGCATATATAGCCTGATAAGGACAGGGTCGGGAAGCTGATATAGCCAACAGGATGCTCATCATATAATACACATGTTTGGCCTTCTTCTTTCTGAATGGTTAAGTTCTTCTCCAGAAAGGCGGTTTGATAATACATGCTGGGAAATAGAAAAGACCAGAATGCCGTTTGGTTGGGTGCTTTTTCTTTTGTGAGTACAGTGATAGTCATTCCATACTCGTCCAGTAACTGGACATTCCAACTTTTGTAATATACCACAAGGGTGTATACCATAGGTATTTTTCAGGAAGAAATCTCTCTAAGAAGTTAATTCATTTGAAAATACTTTTTTCTGGCAAGAATCAGAAATGAAATACTGTTTTAGTAGTAAGAAAAGAGCATATTTTACTTTATATCTACCTGCTAACTAAATGCATTAACTATGCAACCTCTATGAGAGTAGATGCATCTTGCTGTAAGACAACACTTACAACTCCACTACTATGAAAAAGCTTTCACTTTTACCCCCAAGCTTTCTGCTACTTTGTCTGACTCATTTGTCATTTTCACAGACAGTCAACAAAGACATTCAAACCTTGGATGGGACTGTAGTTTCTGTCCAAGATGTAACACAGAAACTAACACCACTCCTGGACAGTGCACACATTCCAGGACTATCTCTTGCAATTGTGAATCACTCTACAATTGTTTATTCACATGCATTTGGTGTGAAAGATAAAACTACCAAAGCTCCTGTAACAACAAACACTCTGTTTGAAGCCGCCTCTCTAACAAAGACTGTTTTTGCGTTTGCTGTTTTAAAACTTGTAGAAGAAGGGAAACTTTCTCTGGATAAACCCTTGCATGAATATCTGGACAAACCCTATGAAGGGTTGACAGACAAACGGTATAATGCCATTACTGCCCGTATGGTACTTAGTCACACTACAGGCTTCCCTAACTGGCGGGACGATAAGCTTACTATCGGATTTACACCTGGAGAGAAGTTTAGTTATTCAGGTGAAGGATATGTATTTCTGCAAAAAGTAGTTGAGCACATCACCCAAATGCCTCTGGATAAACTCATTCAGATTAAAGTTTTTACACCTCTTTTCATGAAAGATAGCTACATGGTTTGGACTTCCGTTATACAACCACGGGTAGCAACTGCATATGATAGGAGTGGAAAATCGGTAAAGGGAAATCAATCCAAAGAAGCCAACGCCGCTTACTCACTTTATACAACAGCAGAAGATTACTCCCGGTTATTGATTGCGATTCTCAAACCTGCTGTTTTGCAGTCGTCATCCATTACCGCCATGCTTACCCCACAAATCTCTTTATCAGATGCACAACCTAATTTATCCTGGGGATTGGGATGGGGACTGGAAAAAACGGCACAAGGTATAGTAGGTTTTCATTGGGGTGATAATCCAGGCTATAAAGCGTATACACTACTAGTGCCTGAAAAAGAAAAGGCACTCGTTTATTTTACCAATAGTGACAATGGCTTGAACATTCGGGATCAACTGGTTGATGTTACGTTAGGAGGGAAGTATACCCTCTATGACTGGTTAGGCTATGATCAGTATAATTCCCCACAAACACTGTTATGGGAAACCGCCCGTGTAAAAGGTGTGCAAGCAGGTCTGGATCAATACCGAAAGTTCAAAGAAACAGCAATCATAAAACCAGATGAGAACATACTGTATAAGCTCGGGTACAAATTCTATTATGAGAAGAAGTATCTGGAAGCCATTGAAGTATTTCAGTTTAATACAAAAGAATATCCTTCCTATTGGAAAACCTATGTAGCCTTGGCGGATACCTATGGCAATATGGAGAAGATGGACTTGTGTATACAAAACCTTGAAAAAGCTATTGAGCTGAATCCTGACTTTGAGCAGGGCAAACAAATGCTCAAACAACTGAAAGAGAAGAAGTAATTATGGGCCTCACAAAGAAGCCTGTAAATAAAAGGAAAAGCACCTCTTAGACACACAAATCCCTTTTCTGTTCTTCTCAAAGAACCATCTCCTTCCTGCCCTTCTGAAAGAAACTTCCCGCTACGGCGGGACACGTGTGACAAATAGAGTCGCGTTCGGTTTCTGAAAGAAAAAAATACTTTCCAAACCCATAAGCCGCCGGTCTTGCCAAAAGATTCTTTCAGAAGGACAATAAGGGAATGAAGTGGATAAAGGAGTGTTTTTTACAAATTCATAGACTAGCTCACCAAACTCTCATTTGATGCGCCTCTTTTGAGCAAGCAAAAAAGAGTGACAGGGCGTGAGGTATATATAAGTTCTTGACAATGGACAAACTTAGTAGGAAAGAGCCGTATACTCTGAAAACACACATGTTCATGTCTTGAGTAAGACAGGCGTCGGTCTCTACATTTGTATACATCTCAGGCTAACCTGCCTTTATCAAATTGTAGTACCTACAAGATATAACCATGAACACCAGACACTTCTTACTACTTATCCTCGTTTCAGTTTTATCAGGTGTGCTATACGCACAGACTCCAACATCTGGAACTGCTACTAAAATTCAACCTTCAGCTAATGCCAATCTGAAGATAGATCCCAAGCTTAGAGTGAATCCTGCCTTTCAGAAGTTATCCGGAACCGGACGTAAACGTTGGGTTGTAACAGCTATCAATCGATCTGGTTACAAAATTCCTGTAGAGTCAGGTTCGTGTTATGCAGATAATGAACTTATTTTAAGCAGTGATCTGAACGCTTCTTACTCTGAAGGAACAAAATTGTGTGTAAAGTCAATGCCTACTGTACCTGATCTGCACTGGCAGATCAGTTCTGATGGTAAGAAACTGACTTTGAGTGGGCTACCTGTTATGAAAGAAGATAACAGCAATGCTATGATAGGTTTTTTGTTGGGAAGTGATGCTGAAGTCCTGGAACTTACCGAAACTACACTTCGTCTGAGATTTCAAGGAATTGATGGTTATATCAGTGGAAAATTTGCCCCTGTAACCAATGAGATTACTTACACAGCTAAATAAGAGTAGAGGAGGGATATGCTATGAATTCTTTTAATTTTCTAGGCTGTATGAGAACGCCAAAGGAATTGGTTAGATTCTGTCAAGTTATGTGTGTTTTATGGATACACAATCTGCGTTGGCAGATAGTCGTATGTAGTCTGTTGATTTTGTGTGCGTTACCTGTAAAAGCCCAGATAACGTATGCCACACCACAGGCTGCTGCCAAAGCGCTTTTTGAGGCATGGCGCACCAAAAACAGAACCAAGGCTTTACAAGTAGCAAATGAAGAGTCCGTTGATAAGTTGATGGGGACTATTTTTCGTAAACAACGGAAATTAACAGAATGTCATAATGCTTCAGATACCGAAAAGGGCCTGTATTATTGCGTGTATGGAGATAGTGAAGATGAACTATTGTCAGTAGCCTTTTACATGACCAAAACCCGAAAGGGATGGCAGGTGAAGCGGGTTTCCTTTGCTGCTGAAGGGTAAAGGTAGAATAGGAAGAGCAATTGGTAATAAGCAAAGTGTAGTAGTATATGATCTGGTGTTTATGCAGTGTAATACTAGTGATTACTTCCACAAGGTATGTTAATGCTTATATTTTCGTTACTTTTACCAGTATGGATATTGACTAATAATGTGTTAAGTTATTATTGGAATGTTATTTTCCATGTATTGTATAGAAAATATTTGCTAATAGCTAATATTTAGTTTATATTTGCAGAAATATTAAGCAAGAGGGGGCATGTGTCCCCTCTTTTGCTTCGTGGAATGATAAGCTATAAATATAGCCAGTACCAGATCAAAGGGCATGAAAGACCAGGAACACATACGCCAATTAGTAGAAACACAACTAAGCGAATCTCCTTACTTTGTTGTTGATGTTTATGTAAGTGGTTCAAGAACTACTCCTAAAGTAACAATTACATTAGATGGAGACAATGGAATAGGAATTGATACCTGTGCAGATATAAGTCGTGATGTTGACAAGAGAATAGAAGAAGAGGGATTATTTCCTAAAGGATATGTATTGGAAGTTTCTTCACCAGGTATTGATCAGCCATTAAAATTAGTGCGTCAGTATCCCAAACATATAGGACGTCAGGTGCGTATTCACCTTAAGGATGGAGTTACAAGAGAAGGAAAGTTAGAGGCTGTTGATAATGAGAATATTACTTTTCAGGAAGAAATTGTAAATAAAGCTAATAAAAAGAAAAAAGAACTTGTCACGGCAACAGTTGCCATTCTGGATATTGATAAAGCATTTGTGCTGGTATCTTTCAAATAGAAAGAGATTGTATTATACATCCAAGATTCATGACCCAAGACTAACATACAATGAGCAAAGAAAGTAAAGAACTGATTGAGTCATTTGCGGAGTTTGCGAGACTCAAAAACATTGACCGTCCGACAATGATCCGCATTCTGGAAGATGTTTTTCGGACAATGATCCGCAAGAGATATGGCGCCGATGAGAACTTTGATATCATTATAAATGCAGACAATGGTGATTTGGAGATCTGGCGTTTTCGCAAAATTGTAGATGATAACTCAGAAGATATCTGGGATCATGATAAAATATCACTGTCAGATGCCCGGAAGATAGAGCCTGATTTTGAGGTGGATGAGGAAGTAGCTGAGTCTATTAAGTTGGAAGATTTCGGACGTCGTGTAGTACAAACAGCACGCCAGACACTAATCCAAAAAGTAAAGGATCTGGAAAAAGATTTACTTTTTCAGAAATATAAGGAACTTGTTGGCGAAATAATTGTTGCAGAAGTATACCAGATATTAGGCAAAGAAATTATTCTGCTAGATGCAGAAGGTCATGAACTAGCCTTGCCTCGTACAGAACAGATTCCCAAAGACCGGTTTCGGAAAGGGGATTCTGTAAAAGCTATTGTACACCGTGTTGAAATGGTGAATGGCACTCCTAAGATTATTCTGTCTCGTACTTCTCCTGTATTCTTAGAAAGATTATTTGAAAGTGAAGTTCCTGAGGTGTTTGATGGGGTTATAGCCATTAAAAAAATTGTGCGTGAGCCAGGAGAAAGAGCAAAAGTGGCTGTTGAAAGCTTTGATGATCGGATAGATCCGGTTGGCGCATGTGTAGGAATGAAAGGATCTCGTATTCATACTATTGTTCGGGAACTGGACAATGAAAATATTGATGTTATTAATTACACAGATAACATTGAACTATATATTTCCCGTGCTCTAAGTCCAGCAAAAATCAGTCGTATTACCATTGATGAAGAAGAAGGCCGTGTTGCTGTCTATATGCGTCCGGACCAGGTTTCTCTGGCAATTGGTAAAAGTGGGCAAAACATCCGACTGGCTGGTAAACTGGTAGGCATGGAAATAGATGTATATCGAGATACAGATGAAGAGGGAGATGAAGATATTGATCTTCAGGAGTTTGATGACGAAATTGAACGTTGGATTATTGACGAACTTCGTCGTGTAGGTTTGGATACAGCCCGTAGCGTGCTAGCTCTGAGCAAAGAAGACTTGATTCGGAGAACAGATCTGGAAGAAGAAACAATTGACGATGTACTTCAGATATTGAGACAGGAATTTGAGGAAGAAAGCTAATAATAGAAATAATTGATTGCAATGAGGGAAAAATATAGTATCTTTTCAAGATGAAAGTCGTCCTCTAGTGTAATCATCTGAATAATAAATAAAATATCCGTTCATTATTCTCCTCTTTGGCAAGGAGGCGTTTTCATAATTCAGAGGGTATTTCTGATTTTTGTTTCTTAACCAGTAAAGTTGCCCAGTTTTTATGCGTTCAGGGATAGTATTTTGTTAGGAGAGGCAGAGTGAAATCTTCTGCTTTTCAGCGATACGCGGTCATTGTAACATTCATTTTTATTCACATTACCTTAAAACAAGAAAAGACATTTATTCATAACTCATGGGAGAAGAAAAAATGATGCGATTAAGTCAGGTTGCCAGACAACTCAACGTAGGGACTTCCACTATACTGGATGTGCTGGGGCAGCGTGGCTTTAAAGTAGAAAATTCACCGAATGCAAAAATTACTTCTGAGCAATTTGAAATACTGGCAAAAGAATTCAAAGGATCAGCTTTAGAGAAAAAAGAAGCTTCTGAACTTACTATTGGTAAGAAACATAATGAGAATCTGGTTGTAGATGCTAATCGGCCAGAGCGTCGTGACAAGACGGAAGAAGAAGAGTTTTTTATTCCACCTCATATTTCTGAGAAAGAGACACCTGTTATTAAAGAAACGCCTGGTGTTCAGGAACCTTCTGCTGTTCGTTCAGAAACAGGGCGTATCACTTTACCTGGAGTGAAGATATTAGGAAAAATAGAGCTGGACAAGAAAGGAAATCCTATTCCTCCAAAAGTTCAGCCACAACCTCAACCAGTAGTTGAACCCGTGGTTGAAAAAATAGAAGAAGTAAAACCTCCTGTAGAGGAGAAAGTTATAGAAACACCTGTGCAACAACCTCCAGTGGAGAAGGCACCTGAAGTAAAAGAAGTGGAGCCAGTAGTTCAGAATGTAGAGCCTGTTAAGGTAGAGAAGGTAGAAGAACCTGTAAAAGAAGTTGAACAACCTGTTGTAACTCCGCCTGTAGTAGTGGCGCAAGAAGTTCCTCAGCAACAAAAACCTAAAGAAACTCCATTGCCTAAAGTTGAAACAAAAACGGAAAAACCTATTGAGAAATCGATACCTCCTCAGCCTAAGAGTAATCCTGTAGAAGCAACTCAACCAGAAGAAAGGGTTGAATTGGTAAAGGCAAGAGGAGAAACATTGAGAGGGTTATCTGTTTTGGGAAAAATAGAGTTGCCTTTAGATAAAGATAAACGTAAAAAAGGTGGACCTGCTGGTAACAATAACCCGGCTAATGCTGCGAATGATGATGATAAGAAAAAGAAGAAACGTAAGCGTAAACGGTTAAAATCAGGCCAACCAGAGAATAATACTAATAACACTACAGAAGCAGGAAAGCCAAAAGGCCAGCCTTCGAATACGAATGCCAATACAAACAATAATACCAATACCAACACGAATACAGGACAATCAAAGAACAAACCTGTTGGTAACAATAACAACAATAATAGTAATAATAACAACAGCAATAACAATAATAACAGACAGCAAGGTAATAAGCGGAACAAAAACAAGCGGGAAGAAGTATCCGATCGTGAGGTTCAGGACCAGCTAAAGGCAACCTTAGCCAAAATGGGTGGCCGTAATGCGATTCGTGGTAAAGGAAAGACTCGCTCCCGAGATAATCGCGAGGAGGTAATTGGGGAAGTAGAAGAAACAAACATCCTTCGTGTAACAGAGTTTGTGTCTGTAAATGATATGGCCTCTCTGATGAATGTTTCTGTAAACGATGTAATCTCAGTTTGTTTGAATCTGGGTATGTTCGTTTCTATTAACCAACGTCTGGATGCTGAGGCTATCACTATTATTGCAGATGAATTTAACTATGATGTTAAGTTTATCTCAGCAGAGGAGGAGATTGAAGGGAATCTGATTAGTAATGAGGAGGATGTAGAAGAAGATCTTAAGCCACGTGCTCCTATTGTTACAATTATGGGTCACGTTGACCACGGTAAAACCTCATTGCTGGATTATATTCGGAAGGCTAAAGTAGCTGCTGGTGAAGCTGGAGGTATTACACAGCACATTGGAGCATACGATGTAATTACAGATTCTGGTAAGAAAATTACGTTTCTGGATACACCTGGTCACGAGGCATTTACCGCTATGCGTGCCCGTGGTGCAAAAATCACAGACGTTGTTATTATTGTAGTAGCAGCTGACGATAATGTGATGCCTCAAACCAAAGAGGCTATTAACCACGCGCAGTCTGCCGGAGTTCCTATTGTAATTGCTATTAATAAGATTGATAAGCCTAATGCTAATCCTGAGAAAATCAGAGAAGAACTGGCAAAAGAAAATGTTCTGGTAGAAGAATGGGGTGGTAAATACCAAAGCCAGGAAATCTCTGCCAAAAGTGGAAAAGGTATTGACGAGCTGTTGGAAAAAGTGCTGTTGGAAGCAGAACTTCTTGATCTGAAAGCTAATCCGAAGAAGAAAGCTGTGGGATCTGTAATTGAAGCTGCACTGGATAAAGGCCGTGGATATGTTGCTACAGTAATGGTACAGGCCGGAACATTGAAAATTGGAGATATCTTATTGGCAGGTGCACACTACGGTCGTATAAAAGCGATGCTTAATCACAAGGGCGCACGTGTGAAAGAAGTTGGTCCATCTACTCCTGTACAGATATTAGGTTTGGATGGTGCACCACAGGCCGGTGAGAAATTTAATGTGATGGAGTCTGAACGTGATGCACGTGAGATTGCAAACAAACGTGAGCAGATTTTACGAGAGCAAAGTATACGGACGCGTCGCCACATTACCCTGGATGAAATAGGTCGTCGTCTGGCACTTGATTCGTTCCGTGAATTAAACCTGATTGTAAAAGGCGACGTGGATGGCTCTGTGGAAGCTTTGGCTGACTCTTTACTACGATTGTCTACAGATGAAGTTCAGGTACGTATTATCCATAAAGGTGTTGGACAAATTTCTGAGGCCGACGTTATGCTGGCTTCAGCTTCAGATGCTGTAATCGTTGGTTTCCAGGTACGTCCATCTGTTAATGCACGTAAAGCTGCAGAAAATGAAGAAATAGAAATTCGTCTGTATTCTATCATCTACGATGCTATCAATGAAGTGAAAGATGCTATGGAAGGCATGCTTGCACCGAAGGTAGAAGAAGTAATTATGGGTACAATCGAAGTGAGAGAAGTCTTTAAGATTTCAAAAATAGGTACTGTTGCCGGATGTTATGTACAGGAAGGTCTTATTAAGAGAAATAATAAGATACGTGTTATCCGGGATGGTATCGTTGTTCACACAGGTGAGATTGATGCTTTGAAGCGTTTCAAAGATGATGTTAATGAAGTGAAGTTCGGTTATGAGTGTGGTTTGAGTGTGAAAAACTTTAACGATCTTCTTACTGGTGATACGATAGAAAGCTTTGAAAACCGTGAGACTAAACGAACATTGTAATAAGAGTTTTCTTTTTATAAAAAAAGCCGCTTACAGCAAGCGGCTTTTTTTATAAATACTTCATAAACAACAAGTAAAAGTTGAAATTGTATAATATTGTGTTAATGTCTGGTAATAAATAATTTACTAACTTTGATATCTGATTTATTTCATAGAATGATTACTTCCTTTTCTAAGATACTACTAAACGATATAGATTGAAAATTATTACTAGCTATGCAAAGGAACTCCCCTTATTCTAAGTTCATTGGCCTTGTTTTATTAATTGTTGATTTCTTTTTACTGGATGCGGCCTGTCGGTCTGCTTATCAATGGCGGCATCATTATTCTATAGATTATTCTAACTATTATGTTGATTTTCTAAGAATATTTCAGTTGGCCTGGATACCTGCGTCACTTGGAGTTGTATTGCTGCGTGACGTAAATATTTACAGAAGTTTATTGAAGACGCGTAAGTTCTTCTCTACACTGGTATATACCTTTGCCTTTCATGCGTTGCTTATCTTTGTCTTTATTATAGGCTTTCGCGATAAGTATTACGATCTTTCACGGGCATTCCTTTCTGCCGCATATCTCTTTAGCTTTGGGGCTACATTTTTGTTTCGGGTAGTTATTTCAATCATATTGAGGTATGGAATAAAATTACGTGAGAATGAGAATCGGGTTGTAATAGTAGGAGCTGGGTATGCAGGAAACGATCTATACCATTATATTATTGGTAATAAAGGGAAAGAAACCAAGTTTATGGGATTCTTTGATGATCAGCCCGAATTACCTAATCTGGTAATAAAAGGAAGACTCGAACATCTAAAGGATTATTGCAAAGAGAATCAGATTACCGAGATCTACTATGCCAAGTCGCTGAATAATACCGAGTTAATTAAGGATCTGGCTGATTTTGCAGATGAGCATTTTATTTATTTTAAAATAGCTCCGGATTTCAGAGGTTTGATGCAGCGTAAAGTCAATATCGATTTTTACGATACTGTACCTATCATGACCTTCCGTCAGGAACCTTTACAAGTATGGAGCAACCGAACATTAAAGAGGATATTTGATATTGTGTTTTCACTGGCTGTTATATTATTGGTGTTCCCATGGTTATTCTTAATAATCGGTATTGCCATCAAGATAAATTCCAGGGGGCCTATCTTCTTTAAGCAACCCCGGTCAGGTCGTAAGAACAAGCTGTTTAACTGCTATAAGTTTCGTACCATGTATGTAAACAATGAATCAAATAGCAAGCAGGCGACACGGGGAGACAAACGGATAACCAAAGTTGGTGCGTTTCTACGCAAAACCAGTTTAGACGAGATGCCTCAGTTTTTCAATGTGTTAATGGGAGATATGTCTGTAGTAGGACCAAGACCACACATGTTGAAACATACAGAAGAATACTCTCAGATGATTGAAAAATATCTGATTCGTCACTTTGTTACACCGGGAATTACTGGACATGCTCAAGTAAATGGCTTTCGTGGAGAGACCGGATCAGATCCTAAGCTTATGCGTAAGCGTTTGGAGTATGATACATGGTATATGGAGAACTGGAGTTTGTGGCTAGATATTAAAATTATCGTACAAACTGTAACCAATATATTCCAGGGAGAGGAAAATGCATTCTAACTAAGTGAAATATTGAACATATATATTTGCGATTTTAATAGTAAATAATTAGATTTGCAGCCCGTTTTTTAGGAAAAGAGTTTTCTGTTTAAAATATAGTTTATAAAACAAAATATCATGATCATTGTTCAGGTAAAAGAAAACGAATCTATTGACAAAGCGCTGAAAAGATTCAAAAAGAAATTTGAAAAAACTGGTGTTCTAAAAGAACTTCGTTCAAGAACTGCATTTGAAAAAAATTCTGTTCGTAGAAGAAATGAAGTAATTCGTGCTGCTTATCGCGAGAGAATGAGAGCTCAGGAAGAGATCTAAGCCGTAGAATTTCCCAAAATAACATTTTGCTAAAACCTCACCTGATCCAGGTGGGGTTTTTGTGTTTGTGGAAAATAAAAAAGGTAAAGAATAGCATTTGTATTTTTTCTTTTGTATGTTGGTGCTACGAAGACGCTTATAATTGAGAGTTGGCATGATTGAATTATTTTTAAAATATCTACAATACGAGAAAAGGTGTAGTCCGCATACTATAACAGCTTATCAGACCGATCTTGAGCAATTTGCCGCATTTCTCCAGTCATCTTATGAATACTCACAGCCGGAACTGGCTACTTTTCCTATTATCCGTTCCTGGATTGTAAGTTTGGTTGATATGCAGATCAATGCTACCTCTATAAACCGGAAAATAGCTACTCTACGTACTTTTTATAAATTTTTATTACGGCGAGGGACTATTGTTCAAAATCCTATGCTTAAGGTTCGTTCCTTAAAAGAAAGTAAAAAACTGCCTCATTTTGTGGAAGAGCAACAACTGGTAGCACTGTTGGATTCTTTTCCGTTTCCTGATGGTTTTGAGGGACTTAGAGATCGTTTGGTGATGGAAATGTTATATGGTACAGGTATACGGCTTGGCGAATTACTGAGCTTGGATGATAGTATGATATCCAAGATAGAAAGTACGATAAAAATTACAGGTAAACGGAATAAACAACGTATTATTCCATTACATGCCAGCTTACTTCCGCTCATAGAAATGTATCAACAGGAAAAAGAACGTGAATTCAATGGTACAGCAGATAAACATCTGGTAGTGACAACAGAAGGAAAGGAAGCCTATCCCATGCTTATCTATCGGATTGTACGCAAATACCTGACTGCAACAACTGTAGACAAACGAAGCCCACATGTGTTGCGGCATACATTTGCAACACATCTGTTAAATAAAGGAGCTGACTTAAACGCAATTAAAGATCTTCTGGGTCATAGTAGCCTTGCTGCGACTCAGGTTTACACGCACAACTCGCTCGAAAAGCTGAAAAAAGTATACGAGCAGGCGCACCCCAAGGCGTAAGAAAATGTACAAATTTGTACAAACGCAAATTTGTAAGTAACTCGTTGCATAGTTAACCATACAAAATGATGAGAAATTAGCTATGAATCAATTATTTGCACATTTGCATATCTGTGCATTTGTACATTGATTAAATTAATTGTTTCACTTTAATTATTTATGCGTATGAAACTGCAGATGCAATCTCTTCACTTTGATGCTGACAGCAAACTGTTGGCCTTCATTCAGAAAAAGGCAGAGAAACTGGATACGTTCTTTGGTCGAATTATTGACGGTGAAGTGATTTTAAGGCTGGAAAAATGCGATAATAAAGAGAATAAAGTTTTCGAACTTCGCATAAATGTGCCAGGCAATCAGTTTTTTGTCAAAGAGAAAGCCAGCACGTTTGAAGCGGCTACTGATCTGGCATTAGAAACAATGAAATCGCAACTCAGAAAGCATAAAGAAAAACTCCGAAGTCATAAAACAGATTCAAACGGAGTTGAAGATGTAACCAGTATTGAAGTAGAAGAAGAATTCTAGAAATAATAAATATGTCTGAAGAGACAGACACTATACAAAGGCCACTCTGAAACCAGAGTGGCCTTTGTATTAATTAGACTTGCTAAAAGCTTTCGCTTGTTCGGCAACAATAGCAATACCTTCTGTGAAAGAATGTGGTTGATACCCTAATTGTTGCTCCGCTTTTGTGATAACAAAGCCTGTTCTTGCCGGACGTTTGGCTGGCTGAGTAAATGTACTTGAATCTGCACGGGTCATAAAGGATTTATCAAGGCTAAAGAAATCAGCCGTTTGATTCGCCATCTCCCAAGGAGTTAGCATATCTTTACCTGATATATTAAATATTCCTGTTGCATCGTGCTTTACAATCAGATAGCAACCCATTGCAAGATCTTCTGCTAATGTTGGAGTACGCCACTGGTCATCTACTACTTTTATAGATTTTTGTCCTTCCAATGAGTTCTTTACCCAAAGAATAATATTACTACGGCTCATATCGTGTGCGATACCATAGACAAGGATAGTACGAGCAATAGCCCAGCGAAGATTAGGACTTTGTAATACAATTTTTTCGGCAGCTAGTTTGCTTTCGCCATAATAGCTCAGCGGATTTGCTTCTGCATTTTCATCATAAGGACCTGCTTCACCATCAAAAATAAAATCGGTAGAGAGGTGTAGCAGAAATGTATTATGAGCAGCACATGCTTCTGATAGGTGCTGGACTGCATCTACATTGAGTTTCCAACATCCTTCACGTTCTGATTCACATTGATCTACATTGGTCATTGCTGCAGTGTGAATTACATAGTCAGGCTTAAATTCTGCTATTATCTGTTGCACAGCTTCTGGATTGGAAACATCCAGACTACGATAAGTTCCCTTGCCTGATTCTAAGATTGGTAATCTGTTTTCACCACGTGCAGTAGCAATGAGTTCATATTCGCCTTGTTCCAGAATTAACTGAACCAGTTTTTGACCTAATAAACCATTGGAGCCGGTAAGAAGGATCTTTTTCATGGATAAATGTATGCTTGAATATAAATAAGTGTCTGGCTTTATTTTAAGGTATAGGGTATTTCAGATCTTTTGGATCACCTGTATAGAAATAAGCATAGTTGGATCGCATTTCTTCCCAGCCTTTTTCAGTTGTATGTTTTTCATTCATAATGTCTTCCCAGGCAATGCGCATTTGTCTAGCACACAATATAGGTGGAAACTGTCCTATACCTGTTCCAAGCCCTGGGATAGCTACTGAGTTAATTTTATCCCTTATCCCTTGTCCATCCGTAAATTTGCCATATTGGAGAAGGGTTAATATGGCTTTCATGCATAGGTATATATTAGGAGTGCGCAGTATCGTCATTGGGAGGCGCATAGTTGGCGCTGAAATCAGGTACGGAAAACTGGTATGATCAGTTGGTACAATCTCTGCTTGTCCGACTAATAGCTCACCATAATATTTTTCACGAATAATCTTTTGTAACCTTTTCTCAATATGCCATCCCAGATTTTTAGAGATTACAAAGTCAATACCACCATTCATATAACCAAAGCTATTGGCGGGGCTGACAATGGCATCACACGGATGCTCGAAAATAGAATCATTGAGGATAGAAACATTGGGTATGCCTTCGAATACTTTACTCCAGGCATCTGTAACTTGTTTGTTTGTATCGATAAAGTAAAATTGCATAGAAAGAGTTTAGAGTTGGATATGGTTGAATAATTACTTTATTATATGAGAAATGACTCACACCGTATTATTCATAGGTATACCCAAACTTCTTTGTAATCTTCTTCTTTTTTACTTTTTCTACTTTTATCTGCATTGCAATGTCTTTCTGAGGGCGGTCTTTGTCATTGCGAGGTTGTTTAGCGATAGTATCAAGTACATCTAAGCCTTGGATAACCTCACCAAAGACAGTATAATTTCCATCCAGATGAGGTGTACCACCCAGCGTTTTATATACTTGTTTTTGTGAGTCAGTTAATGCACGGCCAGCCCGCTTCTCCTGAGCCGCTAATTCCTGATCTGTGAATTTCTTGCCCTGAACAATATAGAACTGGCAACCGCTGGAAGCTTTTTCCGGATTGTTGTCACGCGCTGCAGCTAATGCACCTTTCTTATGAAATAGGGTAACATTAAATTCCGCAGGTACTTTATACCCTACATCTCCACCACCTAGCATTTCACCTGATTTGGCTTTTTTAGAGGTAGGATCTCCACCCTGAATCATAAAATTTTCGATGATACGATGAAAAAGCGTGCCATTATAGAATCCAGTATCTGCTAATGCGATAAAATTGGCTTTGTGTTTTGGTGTTTGGTCATACAGAATAGCGTACATTGTTCCAAATTCTGTAGAGAGTGTAATCAGATAGTCTTTTTTAGATTTTTTTTGGGCTGAAGCAGGAAAAAGAGCCCACAAGAGTAAAAGTAGTAATGAAATTTTTTTCATAGGCCAAATATAAAACCGGATTTCCAATTTTGATGATTTGTATCCTAAGTTTTTGTATACTATGCAAAATAAAAACACCCCACTTGGCTGGCCGCAAAATGAGGTGTATACATTCAGTACCGAGATTTTAGTTCTCCATTAACTCAAAGAAATGGGTTAAAGACTTCTCTTCTTCCATATCTTTGGGCATTCTGTCAACCAGCCAGTCATCAAGACTTAAGCCATGTCCACTAGGAGGGTCGAAAGGAGGAAATTCAAATCCGGAAGGAATGCCACCTCCACCATCACCACTATTATTATCAGGTCTGGAGGTTTTTTTAGCTGTTAATACATGCCAAACCATTCCTACTACACATATTATGCAAAATATACAAACCGATATGTAATCAAGAGTCATCTCCATAGCAATTATGTCATTAGAGTAAATACGTAGGTAAAATTATCTCGTTTATTTGTAAAAAAAACTTTAATCATTAACGATTTATTGCGTGTGAATGTTACGAATCAAGTAATCAGAGTAGCCTTCTCTCTGATAGATTTTTCACTAATAACGTGCCATAAAACGTAAAAACAAAACGTCTTAAACTTTCTGTAAATCAGGTGTTTGAGTGTTTTGTGGTGTTTTTCTGACCACTTTTGCCCATATACACTTATTTTGTGTTTGATCCTTATGGAAAGTAAACCTAAATAGTAAAAAAATATGCCTGAACTGGCATAAATGAGTGATAAAGTGAGGATAAAAACTTTTTAAAAAAAATTAGAAAAATCCATTATTTAAGTCTTATTCCTATAATTCTTCCTTTATTTTTGTTATATGAATTATATTCTTTTTGACGATACGCTTGTTCATGGGGCATTATTACCTCTCACATATACACGCCCAATTAGCCATATTCGCTTGGGAATTGTCACAATTGCTGAAAAATGGCTACATTTCTTACAAGGCGAAGTAAGTTATCTTACAGAAGGTTTTCTGCAGAAAAAATATATAAGTGTTTGGGGTGAGGATAACTTGCTGATAAATGGATCATTATGCCCGGATCAAAATCTGATTACAGTTATTAAGAAACTATCTCCCGGAGAGTCGCTACAGTGTGGAAATGTGTTGGTTGCTTTAAGGACACCACATCCTTTGAAAGATTGTAGAGATGTTATTACACAGGCGGAAAAGACTACTGTTCATACATATACTGGCACATTGACACAGGTACGTCAGCTGTCAGATATTTTTCTACTCAACGGGTCACAGATTCGTTCAGATTATGCATGGATTACAGAAAAACGTATTTCCAAAGAGATAACAGATCCACATACGATTATGTATAATCCTTCTCAAATATTTCTGGAAGAAGGAGCTAAAACAAAGGCCTGTATCCTTAATGCTGAGAATGGTCCTATTTATATTGGAAAATATGCAGATATACAGGAGGGAAGTATTATCCGGGGGCCTTTTGCAATCGGAGAGAGTAGTATTGTTGCCCTCGGAGCTAAAATGAGAGGTGAAATCACTATAGGGCCTCATTGTAAGATAGGAGGTGAAGTGAGTAACAGCATATTGTTTGGATTTAGTAATAAGGGGCATGATGGTTATCTGGGGAATTCAATCTTAGGGGAGTGGTGCAATCTGGGGGCTGATACCAATACTTCTAATCTGAAGAATGACTATGGCTTAGTGAAACAGTGGAGTTATGCTGAGAAAGATTTCGTAGATACAGGAAGACAATTTGTCGGTTTGGTAATGGGAGATCACTCCAAAGCAGGAATCAATACAATGTTTAATACAGGGACAGTAGTAGGAGTAAGTGCAAATATTTTTGGTGGCAATTTTCCTCCAAAACATATACCTTCTTTTACCTGGGGAGGTGCTGATGGATTGGATACCTATCGTTTGGACAGAGCACTGGAGGTTGCACAACGGGTACTTGAACGCAAAGCCATACTTCTTACTGCAGAGGATCGTGAAATATTGACTTATGTGTTTCATGCTACTCATGGGATACAATAAGAAAATACGGAAGCGACTATTTATACAATGGCCCGAAAAAAACTGCTTAGTCAATACCACCCTGTTTTATATTTTTTATCTGTCTGGGAAAAACGGATACGTCGGTATATCTGGTGGAAATACAATAAAGAAACCTATGCTTCACACAAGCAGAAAGACAAGCTGCCATTTCGGATCAAGAAACACCAATCTGTGCTGATTCGAAAGCTGGGAGATGCTGATCTTGTTCTGCAATACAATAAAGTGGAGAACCTGAAAATTGCAATACAAGAGATCAATAGTATTCTTATAAAGCCTGCTGAAACATTTTCTTTCTGTAATCTAGTCGGAATACCCACCAAACGCAAAGGATACAAGCTGGGCATGGAGCTGACCTTTGGAGAGCCCAGGGCAGGAATTGGGGGCGGCTTGTGTCAGATCTCCAATCTATTACATTGGCTGGTTATTCATAGTCCACTCACTGTGACAGAACGATATCACCATAGCTTTGACCCATTTCCGGATTATAACCGGGTATTACCTTTTGGAAGTGGAGCAACCGTATTTTTTAACTATCGTGATTATTGTTTTAAGAACAATACAAATGCTACTTTTCAGATAAATCTCTGGCTTAGTGAAAAATGCCTGGAAGGAGAATTACGGTGCTCAGAAGAATTTGATTTTGCCTATCATGTAGAAGAACGGGAACATGAGTTTGTCAAGTTGAATAATCAGTTTTACAGAAAGAATGAGATATGGCGCAATAAGATTGCAAAGTTCAAAAGCGGTAAGATCCTGGAAACGGAGCTTGTTACAAAGAATTTTGCAAGGGTGGTTTATACTCCAGATACTTACAGGGAAGTAACCCTTGCAGATCTCACAGAAGAGCAAAAGGCAAAGGTGTAGTATACAAATACAGATATTTCGTTTCAGACTGGCGCTACAATTTTTATTTTTGCATTATTAACTTTTAACCATTCGAATGCTTTTTAAAGAGATTCCAGGGCTGGCAGATGTAAAAAAAACTCTTATCCAGTCAGTGCAGACAGGGCATATACATCATGCACAGTTATTTTTTGGTAATGAAGGGAGTGCAAATCTGGCTTTGGCATGGGCATATGCAACCTATGTGAACTGTGAAGATAAGCAACCGGATGATGCCTGTGGGGTTTGTCCGGCATGCCGGAAAATTGGTAAACTGGCTCATCCTGATTTACATCAGATATTTCCTGTTGCAGCTACTAAAAAAATAACCAAAGATCCATTAAGTGAAAACTTTCTGCCGGATTGGCGTCTTTTTTTGGCTGGGAATCCTTATGCTTCTCTCACTGACTGGCTTAATTATATTGGTACTGAGAACCGCCAACCTCAGATTTCTGCGGAGGAAAGCCGTCAGATTATTCAGCGACTTAGTTTGAAACCTTATGAGGCTGACTATAAAGTCCTGTTTATGTGGTTGCCAGAGATGCTCAATATAACCAGTGCCAATGCTTTGCTGAAGATACTCGAAGAGCCACCTCCAAAGACATTATTTCTACTGGTTTGTCAGGATCCGGGTAGGTTACTGACCACCATTATTTCCCGTACTCAAATGGTACGGGTACGCTCCTTTACAGATCAGGAGATTAGTCATGTACTGACAACTAAATTACAGGTAGAACCACAACGGGCTGCTCAGATTGCTCATCTGGCAGATGGTAATCTTAATGAAGCTATACGTTTGAGCAATGAAGTTAAAAATGATCAGCATGAGCTTTTCAGAGATTGGATGCGTTTGTGTTTTCAACTGGAAAAGAGGTTGACAGACATTGTGAAAAATGCCGACAAACTAGCTGCAATGCCACGGGAAGCTCAGAAAAATGTATTGCAATATGGTATAAATATGGTGCGGGAATCTCTGGTGTATACCTACAATGAACCACAGTTGATCAGGCTGGAAGGAGAGGAAATGACATTTGTACAAGGCTTTGCCAAAGTAATAACACCAGAAAGAGCAGAACGTTTGTTTGGCTACTTTAATAATGCTATTCTGCACCTTGAGCGGAATGCCAGTCCACGTATTGTTTTTTTAGATACATCTTTGCAGGTAGCATCCAGTATAAAAGGCTAGCTGTGATAGACTGGGTTTGCAAATACATTTACTGGCAATTATTAATCCCTTATTTTTAAGAATGGAAGGACAGCGGCAGATTATCGGGCGTTTTGATCGGATAGATTTACCAGACTTTGGTGCAATGAATATTGGAGCCAAGATAGATACAGGAGCTTATTCCTCGGCTATTCATTGTTCCAAAATAAAACTGTACAAAAAAAAAGGAAAGCGGTACATAAGCTTTCATATTCTTGATTCACACATTCCTGTAATAGAACATCGCAGATTTATTACTTCACGGTTTCGTAAGAAGAAGGTACGAAGCTCTTCGGGGCATGTCGAGAAACGATATTTTATAGAAACATATATCATTTTGTTTGGAGAAAAGCTTTTAGTAGAGTTCTCCTTATCTGATCGTGAGAATATGCGATTCCCTGTTTTGCTTGGACGCAAAATGTTAAAGAACAGGTTTTTGGTGGATGTTGCTCTTATAGATGTGTCCTATCACAGAAAGATAGCACAAACTGGTCCTCAAAGAGACAACATAGATTTTGTGGAATGGGATATGGATGCAGAGGAATAAAGAATGACGTTTTTGGCATTTCTGAAGAGTAGTAAAAAAGTATGTAAAATCATAACAATTCCTTCACGAAATTCTCATTCATTTCTCCTTCGGTTTTTCTTTCTTTGAAGATATTATTTTATCTTTCTTAGCTCAATTACGCAAATACTATCTATTCTTTGCCTTGCTGACACTCTCTGCTCAGGAGATCTGTTAACCAGCTAATTTAATCTGAAAGAACCTTTATGCGCATTGCTATACTATCCCGTAACGCGGATTTATACTCAACCAAACGATTATTTCAAGCAGCTCGTAAACGTCACCATGAGGTAATGGTATTGGATCATCTTAAATGTTACGCTGTTATTGAACGGGGTAATCCTATGGTCCATTATGAAGGTAAGCCTCTAATAAGTGTTGATGCCGTGATTCCCCGCATTGGCCATTCTGTGACACAGTATGGTACTGCTATTGTGCGGCAGTTTGAGATGATGCAGGTATTTAGTGCTGTAAAATCACTGGCTATTACGCGATCACGTGACAAGTTGCGTAGTTTGCAGATTTTGTCAAAAGCTGGTGTTGGACTTCCCAAAACTGCCTTCGCAACAGACTCATCTGCTATAGATTCCATTCTGTCACAGGTGGGAGGTGTGCCGGTAGTAATTAAACTACTGGAAGGGACTCAAGGTATTGGAGTTATGATGGCAGAAACCCGTAAAGCGGCTAAGTCAATTATAGAAACTTTCTATGATATGAAAACAAATATCATGGTACAGGAGTTTATAGGAGAAGCAAACGGATCGGATATAAGAGCTTTTGTTGTAAATGGAAAAGTAATAGGAGCTATGCGGCGTCAGAGTAAGTTGGGTGACTTCCGATCTAATCTACATAGGGGGGGGAAAGGAGAATCTATTAAATTGTCAAAAGCAGAGAAAGATACAGCCATTGCTGCCGCTGAAGCTATGGGACTGGGAATAGCAGGAGTGGATATGCTTCCCTCACATCGAGGACCTCTGGTGATAGAAGTAAACTCATCACCAGGATTAGAAGGTATTGAAGCGGCAACTGGTATTGATATTGCAGATATGATTATTCAGTATGTGGAGAAAAATGTGACAGTTAATAAAAAAGATAAAATAGGTGTATGATTGGTACACTTTATAGATGATCTATTTAAAATGGACGGATATAACTTTCAGTGAATGAGTGTTTTATAAAAAGGATAGACTTCATTGTTTTGAATAGTTCCTCTCAACATATGCTTATCTCCTCTTTCTCTGGCTCAGTAAGTGATAGAGATTAATCGTCATCTTTTTCCATTCTATAGAAAACATCCAAACCCTATTTATCTTTTTTTCGTATGTATGTTTCACGAGAACTGAAGATTTTCTGGGAGAAATCCTATTTATCTATACTACAGTAGCAACATTGAGAATAGCTGATTACATAGTAAAAGACAGAAAAAAATATAGACCTACATTAAATACCAGTAAGTGAAATAGGTGGTCGATTTATGTATTTGAATGTCAGTGGATTGTTGGTATAGGTTTAGCATAGTTTTGGATTTACAAACTTGTATATAATACAATACAGGATATTTCAAAATATTGATAATCAAAGTCGGAATTGTATTTATGAAAAAGTGTAACTAATCATATTTACTTTTATCGGAAATGCCCTACTAACAATTTTATCGAATTGTATAAAATTAATATATTACAAATTACGAGCCTGTACTATTTCTAATACTGTTACTATATTTTCAAATATGCAAATAGAGTCGGATAAAGAATTAAAGTGGAATATTTTAAAAAGATTGCAACGATTACCCTATGATCAGATTGGACTTATACGTCGATCGGTAATGCAAAAAACCAGTTGCACACAAAGTAAGTATTATCGTGTTATTCAGGAAAAAGACAATGATGTACATGTGTTAATAGCATTATCCGAAGTTCTCAATTGCAAAGTAGATGATATTATTAATCCTGGCTATGAGTTCAAAGATCCGCAATTAACAAAAAGTGTACTGGAAAAAGTTGGGTAGGAGTTTACAACAGAATATAGGTGTTACAAAAGATTGAATAATACCTATATTTTAACTGTAGTAAATAATTTTCTAAATATGTTATTGGATGAGGTGACATATAGCTGAAATATATACATGGCAGGTATTCAAGCTTAATGCAAAAGTAAGTTTTTTACTCTACAAGTACTATATGAGAAAGCCCCGATCTAGGATCGGGGCTTTCTTTTTTATAATTTTGACAGTAGCTACAAAGTACCTTCGTACAATACTTAGGATGGGATTGCTCAACTCGATGCGGATATGCACTACTGTAGTCTCATTGATTTCCTGAAATAGAACTGCAATAGCTACAGTAGTGCATTATCCGCTTAGTCAAGAGCAAGCTCATGATGCGTGAGTAAACTCTAAACATGATTGACGATACATCAATCGGGTTGCAAGGTCTTTATGACTTTGAAAGTCTACTGTCTACGCTCAAATATGTAAATAAGCAAAATAAAAAGCAAACCTTTTAGTTCAAAAACTTTGTCCACCAGCTTTGTTTGTTATGTGCAATGCGTAGTGCCAGAATATGTTCACAAGGTCCTTTATATAGCTTATTTTGTACAAAGAAATTACAAGTACAGGTGGCTTGAACCATGCGTTCATCTTTATCAATAATTACTTCTGGTTTATATTGTTGGTTTTTGTCCTTTACAACACCATTTAATTTTAATCCATTTGGAGTTTGGGTCGCCTGTACATTGACGGCTTTATTCGCTACAAACTCATTGGCAGTCGCTTCTCGTGGATTATCGAAACGGAGTTTATCCATCGGAAGTGGTTCCTGAGTGAGTTCTCTCACTCTGTATACTTTCTGATTGAGGTCATAGATAGCGCGTCCTGCCTGAGTATAAGCAGAGAGTGCCCCTTCAATCAGCTTCTTGTCTAACCCTAAACGTTGAGAAAGAGACACAGATGATTCTCTCCAGTTTTCCCGAAGAGCTTTAAAGATACGCTCTTTGGTAAAATTGTCAACTTCTGCACGTGGCGCCATCAGGTCAAAATTGCCCGCACGAGACCAATCATTGGCTGTCCAGCCAGATAAGCCCAGAGTAAAGTTCATATAGCCAAGATCTGCAATAAAGAAAGATGGCATACCATTACCCAGCATATGAACAGTAAACTTTTGTGTTACAGGAATTAATCTTTCCAAAATCAGCAAGCGACGGCGGCCCCACAACCGGATTTCAGCAGGTTCACTACCCAGATAGATCGAACGGCGACAAACCAATTCATGATTCCAGGGTTCAAATATTAGTTTGACAGGCTCACCAGGTTTAAGCACAAATCGGATGGAGCGTGGGCCTAACTTCTCTTTTTGCCTGCGTAGTATGAAACAGATATTGTGCACATCCATAGGATGTAACTCAAATGTATGAGCAGGTAGGGTCATAGCCGAACTAACCTGAAGAAACCCTCGCACCCAGCTATCTGGTAAATCTATCTTTACCTCTGTATAGGCATCTTCATTAGTAGTTTGTACTTGGAAACCGCTTGGGTCAACAGTAAAGTTAGTTTCTTTGTAATTCCGGATCTTCTGAAACTCGTTATAGAGGTCTGCAGAGTAGTCGATGTTGGTTGTACCACACTCAAACTCATTGATGTTTTTGAATACTTCATAATTACATCCCAGTTTGCCATAGGTGGATTCGTCCTGGCTGAAACATTCAAAGAAGATTTCATCCGGATGAACAGTAATGACTGGATCAAGTACAAACCAGAAGTCACGATCTTTCTGATAGAGGTAATCAAAGTATTTACGCTGGGCCTTATAGAACGGGTCCATCAACTTGGATCTGTTCTGCTGTAGTGTGGAGAGCTCTTCCCGTAGTTCAGATAGTTTGGATTTCAGATTAGCTTGATATTCAGCTCCAAACTCAGCCATCCACATAGCTTCTTGGCTGGCAGCCCATTCTTTATATGCTGTTTTGTCTTTGGGTTTAAACCGGAGATCAGATACTACCACATCATGCAATGCGGACATAGCTTCTCTGAAGTTAATATTTTTGGCAAGTACACCAGAGAAATAGGTAGGCTGACGCAAAGTATCCGGTGCAAAGGACATATCTACCGCACTGGCATTGCTGCTTACTGAGGTGCTACCATGAAATTTATAGTTAAAAAGCATATAGCTGATTATTATTATTGTAATGGGCTAGTTGAATACGATACGGGTACTTCTTTTAAGGTCAATGGCAATTCAATAGCCGGGTAGCTTTTCCGGATATCATACATAATCCGGATACAAGCTGCTTTGTTGTCAATAGCCATAGTGGCCGACTGACGTGCTATAATCTTGCTAACCAAGGTGGCTGCTTGCTCATTTTTGAGCGCTTCCTGCCTTAAGAAATTGAATATACGGGTTTTAGCCACTCCTGATCTGTTTACCTGAGAAAGTACGGTAATAAAGTACAATTCCAGTTTCTGTAAATGCTCCAGACTATCTGTGGCAAACTGTTCGAGGTAATTGGTTGCAAATACCTGGAGGTTTTGTGAAGGATGCTGACTAAGCTGAAGTAAATAATCTGATCCGTTTTCTGTCTTGAAAAACTTAGTAATCATTTCTTTGCCAAACTGTTGTACATCATCACGTGTACTATCACATACACTTACCAACAAAGTAGGTGTCCAGTCCTCTTCTGTGAAATGTTGGCGGAAATAGTCAAATCCAAACCGCCGGCTGTCACTCCATTTTACATCCAGAATTCGTAGTGCCTCACTAGCTTCCTGTTTCATTCGATCTACCTGTTGCGTATAAATTATCCATGCATATTCCCTCACATCCAGTAGTTCATGATTTGCCATTTTAACGATCTCACGAACCGATAACTGAGAAGGAGAGATGGTATGTCTAATTACTAGGAATCCTATACGTTGTGTGGTTCCACGTCGTGACCCCAACATAATCCAGGCATCTTCAGCTGATATAGAAGAGAGATAGGCAGTTAATCCTTCCTGTATCAGCAACAACAGATCTTCATGTAAGCCTTCTATTTCCTGCTTATGTTGTAAAACCGGAATCAGCTCTTTAATGAAACTTGCTCCAAATTCTGGAGATTGGGCCGCCAGTTTTTTGACAGTTGGAAAGATTGCCTGACGTATTTCTGGAAAAGGTGATGTACAAAATGCAAACAAAATGTCTTGACTAGCAAGTAGTTGCGAATCAGGTAATTTTCCGAATAACTGTACACCAATACCACGTACCTGCGGTACAGACGAATTGATAAGAGATGAGATAAGACCAGAAGGAAATTCAGTAACAGGAGTTACATGTTTGACAAGAATACCTGCCCCTAATACCTGAACCATAGGTACGGGATGTTGCAGCAATTCCTGTACTACTTCCAGACTCACATCCTGTAAGAGACTGATAAAGTAAGTAACCAACGTATAACCAGCTCCCTCTGCAATGGTATTGCTTTGAGGATCATCAGGGTTTAATTCCAGTAACTCAGTGATTGTCTTGACAATTAGCATCTGAGCCTGTTCTTCTGTCAGATGAACTTTGCTCAAAAGAAGACGGCCCCATTCCCACACATCTTCGTATGGATTTACAATCAGATCTGCAAACACAAATGTCTGACTGGCAAAATACTCAGGTTGCGCTTCAATCCACTGCTTACCTAATTCTCTGACAAATTGTTTAGGGTGTTTTACAATTAGACTAACCAGTTCGGCATCCGGATTCTGTGGGTTATAAAACTGTTTAACCAACTCAAGACCTAATTGAACAGTTACATCATATTCCTTTTCCAATAGTTTGACAGCAAACTTGCTATCTGCTATTTCCTGTAACTTAGGATTGGCTCGCAGTGCTCTTACTGCAAATTCGTGTACAAGTTCACAACGACTGTCTATGAGAAGTTGGACAAGATATTCCGGATGTTTATCCCAATGTTCCGGAAATGCTTCTTCTCTTTGTGTTGAAAGCGTATCAGACTTTACATTGTTTTTGAAACGCCATGCTTTTGTATTTTTCTTAAGTTCGTATCGTGGGCTATTTTGATACAGAATTGCAAACAGATTTAAGTTATTGGCGAATGCTGGGTAATGGGTAACACGGGTTTTATAACTTCGGCTGTTCCATTCATACCACGTATTGTTAACCTGACGAGGATCTGTTTTATCCTTACTATCAGAATACTGTAATAATACAGCGGTTGCCAATTTTGCATAGCTTTCGCTTTGCTGATCTTCCCCCAGAGTACGCAAGGTACGCCAGCTACGACGGACAAAATATTCCTTTGTATTATTGGAAAATGCCAGTCGGCTGTTATTCTTATTCATTTCTGCTTTGGCATCGTTGATCCAGTCCCATGTGCCAGGTGCATAAGTGCCTCCTCCCCAACGACTTTGACGGAAATACGAATTCTGTTTTTCAAACCGATACGCTATTGTTGCAAACACTTCTGCATCTTCCCGAAATTCTGCAATCTTATAAATATGACGAATATACTTGAAGATGCCGGGTTGTAATGCCAGTACCTGTAGTGAGGAAACAACTACTGGCCGTATATGAGAATATTTTTCTGACAGCAGATAGAGGTGTTCTAATACTTCGTACGTCATCGTCCGTTCTGCAATGCCTACATTGAATGCAAAATGTACAGACTCTGTTTTTCCTGATAATACAGCTGCCTGCATATCCGGATGAAGTTTTTGAAAAATACTGTCCAGAAGGAAATTCTTTTTTGTTTCGTCTGCCAATGCCAGAAGGCTAACCAACGCTATACGTTTTACAAAATCTTTGGAGGCGGCTGCCAGATATAATTGTTCCAGCAAAATAGTAGCGCCCCGATCACCACAACGACCCAATGCCCAGCAGATACAATATTGCTGGAGAGCATCAGATTTAATTGCTAGTTTAGTTAAGTCTGGAACTGCTTCTAAGATACGGAGTTCCCCTACACGCCAGATAATACGTGAGAGAGGCCATTTAGTATCCTTGAAACCAGGTTGACTAGCCTCACGTAGTTTGGCGAGTATAAACTCTTTTTTGTCTGAGTATTGATTAGTTTTGACAACCGTAGGGGCAGTTCTTGTGACTGTAGATTGCTGTGTTGCTGAAAAGCGGCCTGTTTCCTGGTATCCTCCCTTTTTTTTCTCAGCAATAAGTGCATTAAAAATCTTATCTGCATTGGGACGATCTACTGATGAAGCTGTTTTTGTTCCATCCTTCAATGTTGCACCCCGTCTTCCATAACGGAAGTTTACTACATATTTATCTGTTCCTACTTCATATAGATCTACTTCATATACCTTGTCTGCACTGCCTTCCCGGCACCATAAAGATACTTGTTCAATTAGTTTCATTCAGAATAGATAGTCTGGTTACTAATTTCTTTAATTATACACAGAATTAATACTTGTTAGCAATGTAAGCGGGTTTCAATATTAGAAATATCAATTTAACAAGCAATTTTTGTGGCTTATTTTTTCGTTTCCTTTATGAAGGGATTATCAACAAATACTCTCCTGAATAAAGTGTTGAGGAATAAAAACACACTGATACAATAAAGGCAAGTAAAAATCTGTTTGCGAATGAAATGTCAATCTCCGATTTTTGTACAACAGAATGATCGCAGACCAACACATCCTTCTGGATACCATTTTATAAACCTATGAGTATAAAAAAAGCCATACTAGTAAGGGTTCGGATAGCCTATCTTCTGGTTGCTGTATTTGCTATTGGAGTTGTTGTGCGCATTGTCTGGTTACAATGGGTTGATGGAACAAAATGGCATACCATAGCTCGCAAGCGTATGACCGATTATCGTATTGTAAAAGCTGTGCGGGGAAATATCTATGCAGATGATGGTAGTTTGCTGGCTACCTCTTTGCCGTTTTACAGGCTAGCCATTGATCCCACGGTGGCAAAGGATACTACAATTGCGAAAGGATTAGACTCTCTGGCTATCTTACTCTCCAATTACTTTGGCGACCGTACTCCAGATGAATACCGTCGTCGGATTAAAGATATCCGAAAGTTTAATGAACACGTGAAAGATGGTGATCAGAAACAGTACCTGGTTATGAATCAAAAACTAATAGATTACCAGGGTAAGAAGATGATGGAGAAGTGGCCCATATTCCGGTATGGCCGTAATAAGGGAGGGGTAATTTTTGAACGATTGGATCGACGGTACAGACCTTTTAAATTTCTGGCTCAGCGAACTATTGGGTTTTTAAATGATAAGAAACAAGGTGCCGGTCTGGAGTTCAGTTATAATAAACAACTGGCAGGACAAAATGGACGGGCTTTGTTTCAGCGAATGTCTGGTGGAGCATGGAAGCCTATAGGGGATGCTGATGAGGTAGATCCGGAACAGGGATTCGATATCCAGACTACAATCAATATTAATGTGCAGGATGTGGCAGAAACCTCATTGTTGAGGGCTCTGCAGAAACACAGAGCTAACTATGGTTGTGTTATGGTAATGGAAGTAGCTACCGGTGAAATCAAGGCAATTGCCAACCTTGGAAAAATAGGAGAAGGAGTATATGGAGAAAATTATAACTATGCAGTAGGTCCACAAGGTAGAACTAACCCTGGTTCCACTTTCAAGCTAGCCTCAATGATTGCCTTACTTGAAGAAACCAGAGTGTCACCCATGGACAGTATTGAAACAGGAAATGGAGAATACCGGTTCTACGATCGGGTAATGCGTGATGCAAAAGCTCATGGGAAAGTGACAGTACAGGAAGCTTTTGAAGTGTCCTCAAATATTGCATTTGTCAAGCTGGTTCATCAGAATTTTGGGAATAAGCCGGATCGTTTTATTCACTATCTTGAATCTTTCGGACTTACCAGACCCTTAGGTTTTCAGATGATGGGAGAGGCTGTACCATTAATCAGAACCCCTAAAAATCCTACCTGGAGTGGTTTGTCTCTTCCTTGGATGGCTGTCGGATATGAAAACGAGATGTCACCTCTTCAGATTCTTACCTTCTATAATGCTGTTGCTAATCATGGAAAACTGATCCAGCCTATTATTGTGAGGCAAATACGTACAGCGGATGAAACTCTTGAAGCCTATCAGGGGCGTGTGATGAACGAAAAAATTTGTTCGGATGCAACCCTTGAAAAAGTTACCCGAATGCTGGAAGGCGTTGTGGAGCGTGGAACAGCTAAAAACATTGCAGGTAGTGCCTATAAAATTGCAGGAAAAACCGGGACAACCCAGAAGCTCCGTAATGGACGTTATACAAAAAGTTATTATACGTCGTTTGCCGGATTTTTCCCTGCTCATCGTCCAAAATATAGTTGTATTGTAGTTATTGATGGACCTCAGGGATTTGAACAGTATGGGTCGGATGTAGCTGCTCCGGTATTTAAAGAAGTAGCAGATAAGATTTATGCATTAGATGTAGAAATGCATAAAATGATGCCCGAGCGAGGTAAAGTTTCTGGATTTCCGGTTGTGAGAGCTGGCAATCTCGATGATATGCAGTATCTGTGCAATGAAATCGGTATTTCCAATCATGCCGATGGAAATCTGCAGGAATGGGCAGTCGCTGTGGCAGGAAGTAAAAGTATTACTTGGGCTAACCGGCAGGGTAAACCTGGTAAGGTTCCCGATGTAACAGGTATGACATTGCGGGATGCTTTGTATATTCTTGAAAACCGTGGTCTGAGGGTACGGTATTCTGGAAAAGGGAGAGTAGTTAACCAGTCCCAATCTCCAGGAAGTCTGGCATTAAAGAATAGTACTATCACCATTCAGTTAGAAGAGCCTATGTAATTCTGCTAAGGGAAAGAGTTTTTGTGTACATTGCCTGCACTTGATAGAATATGTTCTGGTGCAGGCATCTTTTTTATGTACTTTCATCCAAATTAACTGGTTTCATCTATGAAACAGATTCTAGCTCTGTTAGAGAAGTTAGGACTTTCATTGCAAGCATTTAAAACGGCGCTAGCGGCTGCCTTATCATGGATTGTAGCTGCTCAACTATTACATGCACAGTATCCATATTTTGCTCCCTTGGCTGCTATACTGACAGTACAGGTAACAGTGGCTGACTCCTGGGAAAAAGCTACACAACGTATCATAGGTTTAATAGGAGGTGTGTTGGTCAGTATGCTGATTGGACACTGGTTTCCTATGGGAACAATTTCCATTTTTCTTGTGATTCTGTTGGGAATGGCTCTGGCAAAAGTATTCCGTATGAATAGTCAGATTATTTCACAGGTGGCAGTAAGTTCATTTATTGTATTAGCATTTGGCGGTACACAAGGATATGTGCTTAACAGAGTTGTTGAGACATTTTTAGGCTCTGCTATTGCCATTGCTGTTAATGCCTTGATAGTTCCTCAGAAAATTATTCCAACTATACAAACCCATATTTTGACTTTAAGCAGTGTATCGGCTCAGGCTTTAGGTGAATTAACACTATTATTAGAGAGTGAAGAGAACAATCAGAAGGCTAGAGAAACCATTGCAGTGTTGGTAGAGAAAACAGAGGCTGCTATTCTTGCTGCACGTACAGCTGAAAAGGCATTACGCTATACTCCGTTTCTTTCCCATGTCAAAAAGAGATTAACAGAATTAGACCAGAATGTTCGTTATCTGGAACATATAACAGTACAGATTCGGGGAGTAAGGCGAGCTATTTTTGATTTATATACTGAAATGGCCTGGAAGCCTGACAGTAGGGCTACTGAAAGTCTAAAATCTGCCATTGCGATCACTGCTCAATGTATTGCCTTGTATGGAGAAGCCGTAGTGTCTGGCTCAGAAGCTTCCTATACAAAGTTAGCTGACAGCATCGAAGAGGCGAAGCAGATTCAACTACAATGTCTGGCCGAGATTCATGCAATCACATCACTACCAGTATTGCGTGATATGGGAAGCATACTGACAGATTTAAAACGTATTTTAAAAGAAGTTACATTACCCGAGAGATGAAATAAATCTGGTTCAGAATTTTTGTTCCATCACCAAGGCTGCCGCCACTACTGCCAACATAGGTGCCACTAATGCTCCTAAAAATGGGATCGCTAAAAAAAGAGAGAATATCAGTCCAATCCCTATTGCTATACTTTTGTTTCGCTGGATAAGCAGACGGCTATCCCTACCTGACATACGCAAAAATTCATTGCGGTAATCCATCATGGAAAAACCTACAAAATAACTTTCTATAAGAAGAATAGCGATACCTATAAAAAAGTCGACTACAGGAATAAAAAGAAGGAAATAAAGCGGAATAGTGATGAACCATTCGGTTAGCAAATTACGAATAGAAAGCCTGATACCTCGCCATACATCCTGTATAAATTGCTTCCGATCAAAAGGATGAGTTACTCCTGTTAGTATTTCCTGCGTTTTTTCTGCCATTAATGCAATCGCAGGAGATGATAAAATGAGTACAATATATCGGAATAACTTAAAGTATAGAATGAAAACAAGAGCCCTGACTAGCCAGGATACCACTCCCCGTGCCAGATTTCCCAATGGCCCTGAAAGAGTATCTGCATGGATCCAATGAGCAAGAGGATCACTTAACAGATTTGTGTTCAGAATGATAACAGTAAGTAACGCTCCATAGATAAGAAGATAGATAATAGCTGGGATCAATACAAGCTTCCATAAACGATGGCGATTGATAAATGAAAATGTCTGGGCATAAGCATATATCGCCGCCAGCATCTTGCGTAGAAATGCTTTCATGGAGTAAATACTTCTCTGATGGTTGTGGTTTCTGATCGAATATAGACTAAAATAAAAAAGGTGAAAACAAACTTGTTTCCACCTTCATTAAGAATGTTCTTTTGAGAAGAAAAACCTTATTTTGCAGCTTTCGCTTCAAATTCAGCCTTAATTGCTTCAACATCAATATTTTTGATGATTGGCTTTTTGCTCAATTGATTGATACGTGACTGACGGTTATTAGCAACCGCACGATTGCGCTTTTCTTTTCTTTTTAATCTGGTAACTCCCATGTTCGCTACAATTAATATTTTATAAAACGATGTAAACTTTCCTGAAGTTAGTCTTTCTGTCCAAATAGAAAACAGAAATGAGGCGCAAATGTACGGTATTTCAATACTAACTACAAACTTGTTTTCAAGAAAATTTTATGAAAAAAATAAAATATCTAAATAGATATGCTGTACATTGATATTCTTCTTTATGATGAGACAAAAATACTCTTTGTTAAGAACTAACAGGGATATATGGTCGTTTCCTAAAAATCTGTTTCATTTGTGTATAATATAAACCTGAAGACCTAATTAAAATACTATGACTGATATAAAGAACACCCAGCTTGAAACAACCCAAAATCCTTTATTAGAAAGCTTTCAAACTCCCCACGAAACTTTTCCATTTGACAGGATTAAGAACGAACATTATTTACCTGCTTTAAAAGAGGCTATTGAAGCAGGTAAAAAAGAGATTGATGCTATTGTAAATAATCCGGAAGCACCCACATTCGAAAACACAATTGCTGCATTGGACCAAAGTGGATCATTAGTGGATCGGGTATCTGCTATATTATTCAATCTGAACTCTGCTGAAACAAGTCCGGAACTACAAAAAATTGTAAAGGATGCGTCGCCGTTACTATCTGAGTATGGAAACGATATACGATTGAATGCTGTTTTATTTGATCGGATAAAAACCGTTTATGATCAACGCAATGAACTGAATTTATCTGTTGAAGGAAAAACCCTGCTGGATAAAACCTACAAAGGCTTTGCACGTAATGGGGCCAACCTGAATGAAGATGATAAAGCTCGTTTACGGGAGATAGATGTAAAGATCTCTGAGCTGTCGCTTACCTTTGGAGAGCATGTGTTGAATGAGACGAATGCATTTCTGCTGGAAGTGGATAATGAAGAAGATCTGGCTGGCTTACCTGAATTTGTAAGAGAGGCAGCTAAGATGGCAGCTAAGGAAAAAGGTAAGAGTGGATGGGCTTTCACATTACAGGCACCAAGCTATATGCCATTTATGGCTTATGGTGAAAACAGGGAATTACGCAGAAAGTTAGCAATGGCTTATAACTCACGGGCTTTTCTAGGAAATGAAAATGATAATCGGGAGATCGTTAAAAATATAGTTGCATTGCGTCATAAACGTGCCCAACTGTTGGGATATGAATCTCATGCGCATTTCGTATTAGAAGAACGAATGGCAGGAGCACCTAAAAAGGTAATTCATTTTTTAGATGAACTTCTGGAATATGCAAAACCTGTTGCTGAGCAGCAAATGCAGGAGCTAACGCAATATGCCAAAACACAGGGATTTGCTGAAGAGAGATTGCAACGTTGGGATTATGCATTTTACTCAGAGAAACTTAAAAAAGAGAAATATGCCATTGATGATGAAATCTTAAAACCTTATTTCAAGCTGGAGAATGTAATTGATGGTGTATTTAAGGTAGCGAATAAGCTTTTTGGATTGAACTTTAAAGAGAATAAACAAATTCCAGTCTATCATCCTGAAGTTACAGCTTATGATGTAACAGATGATAATGGAAACTTTGTATCCGTTTTTTATGCGGATTACTTTCCACGCGAAGGTAAACGAAATGGAGCCTGGATGACAAGCTATCGTGATCAACGTATACTGAACGGAAAAGACATTCGCCCACATGTGTCCATTGTATGTAACTTTACCAAGCCAACAGAAACCAAGCCTTCTCTGTTGACATTTGGAGAGGTAACTACACTTTTCCATGAATTTGGGCATGCATTGCATGGCATGTTGTCTAAGTGTGCATATGGCTCTACTTCTGGTACCAATGTCTATTGGGATTTTGTTGAACTGCCTTCTCAGATTATGGAGAACTGGTGTTATGAAAAAGAGGCTCTAGATTTGTTTGCACGTCATTATGAGACCAATGAGCCAATTCCACAGGAATTGATTGAAAAGATTATTGCCAGTGCTAACTTTATGGAGGGGTATGGTACTCTTCGTCAACTTAGCTTTGGTATGCTGGATATGGCTTATCATGGAAATGCGCAACCTATTTCAGATGTAGCTGAGTTTGAACGCCAGGCCATTCTTCAAACCAGTCTTTTTCCTGAAACTGAAGGGATTAATACCAGCGTTGCCTTCTCACATATCTTTGCAGGGGGGTACTCAGCTGGATACTATAGCTATAAGTGGGCGGAAGTGCTGGATGCTGATGCATTTGAGTACTTTAAAGAAAAAGGCATTTTTAATCGTCAGGTTGCAGATGCATTTCGGGAAAATATTCTTTCGAAAGGAGGAAGTGAGGCTCCAATGGATTTGTATAAACGCTTCAGAGGACAAGAACCTTCTCCAAAGGCATTGTTGAAACGGAGTGGACTATTGGTTAATTAGAAGCCTATTATTGAAATGGGCATACGTCTATTTTTGTATGCCTAACATACAAAAATGTAAAAACCTCTTACATATAAGAGGTGCAAATGAGGAAATAGTGTAAATTGCTGCCCTGAATTCAAGAAATGAATCTCGATACAAACATAATCTCATGAAAAATTTAAGAGCCCCTTTTCTTTTTGCTTTATTAATGACTACTCTAAGCAGCTGTAAAGTACCGTCTTCTTTCAGTTATGCTTTTTTTGGGACTGCTGTTTTGTTAGTAATCTCAATAGTAATTGCTAGTAATATCACTAAAAAAGGAGAGGGACATCACTAGGATATCCCTCATCAGAAATAAAAAGTCCTCTTTGTTGATAAGAGGACTTATATCAAAAACAGATATTAATATTTGTCTGTACGTGCAAAATAGAAGTTGCCTTCAATTTCTGCATTTTCATCAGAGTCAGAACCATGTACCGCGTTTGCTTCCAGTGATTTTGCAAATAACTTGCGGATAGTACCTTCTTCTGCCTGTGCAGGATTTGTTGCACCAATCAGTTTACGAAAATCAGCTACCGCATTCTCTTTCTCTAAAATAGCGGCCACAATAGCTCCGGAAGACATATAGGCACAAAGATCTTTATAGAAAGGTCTTTCTTTGTGAACTTCATAAAACTGGCCAGCTCTTTCACTTGTCAGATGAGTCAGTTTTAAAGCTACAATCCGGAACCCGGCGGCTTCAATCATCTTTAAAATACTGCCCGTATGTCCGTCTTTCACAGCATCGGGTTTAATCATCGTAAATGTGCGGTTTCCTGCCATAAAGATTAATTAATTAGGAAATGAAAAGTTAAGATTTTATAGCTTATACCGATTTTATCTGACTGGTGTAAGCGTTTTGCGGCGCGAAATTAACCGAAAGGGGTACGTAAGCCAAATTTACAGGTGTTTTTTTATGTACTAACTTGTGTTTTGTCATTACTGCGAATATGAGGTATATACGATTTGGAGTAGATTGAGTAAATAATACTATTAACCCAGATGAAAGCATGATTGAGATAAATGTGATAAAAATCATGTTTGGTTTAGACCATTTTTATCCTGATTTTTGTAGGCTTTTTTCAAAATAAATTATGTGTTTTCTTCACTTTTTTCTTGTGTGACATGCAAAATTTTGAGGCTTTTAAGGAACTCCTCGGTTCTCCAAAAAAAATTGCGATCATTACCCATCCCAAACCTGATGCAGATGCGTTGGGATCTTCATTAGGGCTTGCAGGATATCTTAAAAAGAAAAGTCATACTGTTCAGGTTATTACACCTACCGATTATCCGAAATTTTTACAATGGATGGATGGCAATGAAGGTGTGATCAATTTTGAAGCAGAAGGGAATGCTGCTATTGCTCAGCAAATCTTTCATGATGCAGATATGATTTTTTGTTTAGACTTTCCTTCATTAAACCGAATTGGAGAGATTGGAGAGATTGTAAGAAATTCCTCCGCCAAAAAAGTGCTGATAGATCATCATTTGGAGCCAGAGCTTTTTGCAGATTATACACTAAGTAAAACCAGTGCTGCTGCAACCTGTCAATTGATTTATGAGCTTATCACAGATCTAGGCGATGCCGACAAGATAGACTTGTCTATTGCAGAATGCTTGTATGCAGGTATAATGACAGATACAGGTTCCTTCCGGCATTCAAATACTACGAAGGATGTGCACCTGGTATGTGCTGCTCTGATAGATAAGGGTGTAGCGATATCAAAAGTAAATCGACTGATTTACGATACCAATACAGAGGAGCGTATGCGGTTTTTGGGTTTTGCTCTGAAGGATAAATTGATTGTACTACCTGAATATCGAATTGCTTATTTTGCTATTAGTGCTGATGAATTGGATAAATATCACTCGCAGACAGGTGATACGGAAGGACTGGTAAACTATGGTTTGTCTATTGAAAATATTGTATTCTCTGCACTTTTTACTGAACGTGAAGGGATGATTCGTATTTCATTCCGCTCAGTAGGGAATTTCTCTGTAAATGAATTTTCCCGTAAGTATTTCAATGGGGGAGGGCATAAAAATGCTGCAGGTGGAAGATCTCTTGTGTCATTAAAAGAGACGATACAAAAGTTTCTGGATGTGGTCCCTCAATATAAACAGGAATTGTTTGTTTCCGATAAATAGTCGTAAGGCAAGGTACTGATGACCAGAGCTAAAATGATTTTTGTGAATAGTTCTTATTTGTAATGCAACCAAATTATGATTTAGAGTGTCTACTTTGCAACCAACCTTCTTACTTTAGTTTATGCAAAAGATTAGTTACCTTTTTTTAGCCGCAATTTTGCTTTTACAAGCTTGTTCATTGAATGGTGATAACACATATGAGAATAATGTGAAGAGCAATGAACAAATTATTCAACAGTATATCACTAATAAAAACTTACAGGTCCAAGCATCAAGTTCTGGTCTTCGTTATAAAGTTACTAATTATAATTCTGGTGCAAAAGCTCCCGCTACAGGTAGTCAGATTGTAATGGCATACGTTGGAAAACTGACTAATGGAACTGTTTTCGATACTGCAAGGTATAAGCCTGATGAGTTTCTGAGATTTCCTTATCGTGGTAATTATGTGATTCCTGGTATCGAGGAAGTAGCAGGTTACATGAAGACGGGAGATAGTGCTATTGCTATTATACCATTCTACCTGGGATTTGGGTCAAATGCTGCCTATAATGGAGTTGTACCTTCCTATTCTGTATTAGTTTTTGATTTGAAGCTTATTGCTGTACAAACAGAGGATGAAGCATTACAGGATTATATATCCCGTAAAAAGTTTCCTGAAGATAGTGTAGTTAAGACTCAAACAGGCTTGTATGCTTATTTTAAGAAAAAGAACCCTTCCGGCACTGCAGTTAATGGTAAATCACAGGCAACGCTAACATACAAGGGAACGTTCTTAGATGGTCAGATTTTTGACCAAACTCCAGCAGGACAAAATTCCAGTTTCTATCTAACCAATTCAGGTCTGATTGCAGGTTTTACAGAGGCATTAAAGCTGATGAAAACAGGGGAAACTGCTGTTTTTATGATGCCTTCTTCTTTAGGGTATAAAGAATCTGGAACAACAGGTATACCTCCTTATTCACCTTTAGTATTTGAAGTAACAGTAGTATCTGCTCAATAGTACTATACTATCTGCAATAGAAAAAAGGCTCATACACGTATGAGCCTTTTTTTGTAAATATGACCTATCTCAAATTGTATGAAAAGCAATTGAATGTTTTGGAATAAAGTTTTAAGTCTGCGCATAGTTCATGTCAACCTATTTTTTAACAAGGGCAAGACAATATTATTAGTCAACAGACATTTTGCATAGTATTCACAGCATTTTTTATTTTGATTACAGCTCACTACAAACTATTTTTTGATGGGAATTCACGACAAGCAATATCTTGCCTGTCGTGAATTAAACGTAAGTTCTTCTGTGTAGTGAATATCGTATGCATTATTCGGATAGGTAAGTTTCTCTTCAAAGTTCGAGATGACTCAATTACACTAAAGAAAAAGCCCATACATGATACAATACATGTATGGGCTTTTTCTTTAGTGTAAACCTTATTCGTTTATAAGAGCTGTCTGAGTTTGGTTTTCTTCAGGCGAAACCAGATATTCATGGTTCAGGTGTTCTTGAGGGATCCATTCTTTCCAGTCTTGTACCAACTTTTTACTTCCTCCTGGATAGCTCATATCTATTGCCTGAACAGATGCTTGTGTATCACGGGAATTTTTAGCCAGATGACTAAGCAAACCTTTGATGCAGTCCTGCCCTTGTTGATTTGACATCATAAAGTATGCTACAGACCATCCTAAGGTGCGGGGTTCATCTGTTTCAGAAACATTGTCATTAAAGTTCCACTCTTTGTTTGTCATGGAAATAGATGAGAGCAGATCTGGCATACGATGATTGCTTAACCAATTCTTAATACGTGTATCTTTAATAACCTGAGGGTGGATTATAACTTCTTCTCCTTCAATCTCCATGAACTCAAAATATTCAGCCAGGCCTTCATTCAGCCAATTTGGACAGTTTTTTACTTTATCTGTTAATAGAAGGTGACTGGTTTCGTGAAAGATATTTTTGTAAAAGGCATCTTCATCTTTTTCCATGCTTACCAGGATTTCATTTACTCCTGATAAATACACTCCTATCCATGTTTTGGGAATATGAGGGTAGTTAGCATCTATAAATGCACGATAGGTATCTGCATCTCTGAAAATACGTATACGTACAACCAGGTTACTGCTAAAATCATAGCCAAGGTGTTGTGCATAAAAGTCGTATTGAAACTGAATCCCTCTGTAGATTTTGCTTTGTGTCAATGGATCTAACTGACATTCATGAGTCAACAACTCAACTGTTGGGCTGTTGGGCTTTTTGGACTTAATCTGAATTTTTTCAAAAGGAAGAGAGGGATGAGAATATACACCAGATGGTGCAGCACCTAGTGATAATACAATACAGATAATCCCTAAAACATGATTACAAAACTTTGTCACAATCATAGCTACGCTCATAATTTTCAATACCTAACAGACACCTAATAGTCTGCTGTAATTTCACATTACATAATTACCAGCTATTTTGCTTAATTGCACTTCAGTTTTTAAATGAATAATACATTGGTTAGTAAACCTTTAACAAATGACAAAGCCTGGATATGTCTATGGGCTATAGATACATCCAGGCTTTATTATTTTGTGGTTAACTTGTTGATTACTAATGGTTTTTATGCGCCTTCAGCTACTACCTCTCTAATTTCAGGGAGCATACGTTTAAGTAAATTTTCTATCCCGGATTTTAACGTAAGAGTAGAAGATGGGCATCCGCTACAAGAACCTTGCAACAAAAGCTTTACAATTCCATCATCATATGAGTGAAAAGTGATAGCCCCGCCATCAGATTCGACTGCCGGACGTACATATTCATCCAGTAAATGTTTGATTTTTTTCACGATCTCAGGATCATCATCATTAAATATAATATGGCTGGTTTTTGCTTTTTCGCTTTCAAGTACAGGCTTGTTGGCTTCTAAGTATTCTTTTAAAAATTGCTTCATATCTGGAATTACGCTATTCCATTCTGTCTCTTCATCCTTGGTGATAGTGATAAAATTACTCATAAAAAATACTCTTCTAACAAACGGAAAGTTGAAAAGCTCAGTCGCTAATGGAGACTCTGCAGCAGATTTAGCATCCGGAAAGTCAAAACTAACGCCTTCAGGCACAAGCATAAAATTAACTACAAATTTCAGAGAATTGGGATTAGGGTTTGCCTCTGTGTAAATATTTACATATCTGGAAAGCATGACACTCAAGATTAGAATGATAGATTGATATTCTTTTTCAACATTCACACTAGGAGAATGGTTGCAATGATGCTGCCTTTTTCAGAAAAAGGCAGATAATAAAAAAGCCGATAACGGTTTCGCTATCGGCTTTTTTATCTATATAACTGAATTACTCAGCTGCTACGGCAACTACTTCAGCAGGCTCAACAGAAACGAAAGAACGTCCTTTAAAGCCTTTTCTGAATGTAACGCGACCGTCTACTAGTGCAAATAATGTATGGTCTTTGCCGATACCTACATTCACATCAGGGTGGTGTTGAGTTCCACGCTGACGAACAATGATGTTACCAGCTTTTACTACCTGGCCGCCAAATTTTTTCACACCCAGGCGTTTGCTATGCGATTCGCGACCGTTTTTGGAACTACCGGCCCCTTTCTTGTGTGCCATTTCTTTGTATAATTAAGAATTTAAAATCAGAAAAAGATTATAAGGAAATACCATTGATCATGATCTTGGTATATTGCTGACGGTGACCGTTTTTCTTACGATATCCTTTACGGCGTTTCTTTTTGAAAATAATCACTTTTTCTCCTTTTACATGTTCCAGAATTTTAGCTGAAACAGAGGCTCCTGATACTGTCGGTACTCCTACTGACACATCTCCGCCGTTATCGACAAGCAATACCTTGTCAAATGTCAAGTCAGCGCCGGCTTCTCCATCTAGTCTGTTAACATAGACGAACCGATCTTTTTCAACTTTGATTTGCTGACCTGCGATTTCTACAATTGCGTACATGATTTATAAAATAGAATAAAGTTTTAAAAATTGGGACGCAAATATAAGTGATTCAATGAAAAATGCAAAGAGAATTCTGAACTTTATATAATGAAAGCTAAACAGTATACAATTTAACTATGATTATATTGACAATCTTATAAAAGGATAAGTAAAATGAAGCCTAATAGATAATTTATTTGCCTATCGTCTACTACATGTTCTTATTAAATTATCTCCTTCTTTAGTAAGCTCTTCTTTGAATACTATTGAATACTATTTAAATAGAACTTTAACACTAGTTCTTTTATACCAGCATTACACAATAATTATACAGATTTTATAACATCATATATCTGAGTGAAAAATTATTTTATAAAAGTAAACTCTATAAATACTGTGTATCTAATTCTACAATCTATAAATGCCAAAGTAGTGTTATTCTAAGAGTATTATAGACTTTGTAAGAGTAAAATGTGTAAAAAAGCGAATATTCTTACATGGGCACAATATTTTCCATTACTTGTAGTTTTGGGTAATTATTTCCTCTATACAGTTGCTACTATATAGGTTCCTTAACCATGCCAGCTGCAATTTTGGCAGAAAGAAGAGATAAGGGTATACCGCCTCCGGGGTGTACACTGCCTCCAACAAAGTACAAATTCTTTACCTTAGAAGATTTATTATCGTGTCGAAGGAATGCAGCATAACGGTTATTGGAACTAATACCATATAAGGCACCCTGACTGGATGATGTTCGTGCTTCTATAGTTCTGGGGTCCTGAATGTATTCACAGGCTATAAGTTTACTTATGTCTGTTTTCAGAATCCTGCTTAGCTTGAGTATAATATTTCGACGGGCTTCATCTATCAGACCATCCCAGTCCTGACCGGAATTATTAGGGACATTAATCATTGTAAACCAGTTTTCGCATCCGGAAGGAGCATCATCAGGTTTGTACTTGGAAGTAATATTGATGTAGATGGTTGGATCATTGGAAATGGTTTGCTTATGAAACAAACAATCAAATTCATGCTGATAGTCTTTACTAAAAAATATATTATGCAGGTCCAGTTCGAAAAAAGATCTGGTAATACCCCAATAAAATATTAAGGCTGAACTCGATTTAGGTTGTTCTAATATGCGGGTAGGTGCTGCAACATGAGGGAGTAGCTTACGATATGTATTTACAATATCCATATTGCTGACTACTACATCAAACGATTCATAGGTTGGTGCTGGCCGACCATCAATTTTATTAGGACGTACTCCTACTGCCTTGTTATTTAACACAACAATTTCATTAATGCGGGTATTATAGCAAAATAGTACTCCCATATCTTCAGCCAGACGAACGAGACTTTGCGTGATATTATACATCCCTTTGGCTGGAAAGAAAGCGCCAACATTATATTCCAGGTGAGGAATAATATGCATTATTCCGGGAGTCTCATAGGGATTAGATCCATTATAAGTGGCATACCTGTTAAAAAGCTGCACAACACGTGGATCTTGGAAATGGCGTTCGTTTACTTCATTTAATGTTTGAAATACATCTAGTTTTGGAAGATTCCAGTACCCTCTGATCGCATCCAGATTTAACCAGGTAGATAATTTGTGCAGAGATCGTTTTAAAAACAGATTCGCAGTTACTTCGTATTTAAAGGCACTTTGTTTTAGATAAGACAAGACACTTTTCTTGGATTGTCCCGTTTTCTGTTCAATTTCTTCTGCAAACTTTTCAGGATCGGAATAGGCTCGTATATGAGTACCATCTTCATAAAAATATTCACAGATAACAGGAAGTTTACCATAAGCAATATAATCAGCGGGGTTTTTACCTGCAATTAGGAACAACTCTTCTACAAAATGAGGCATTGTAAATAAAGAAGGGCCAGCATCAAAACGATAGCCTTCCAGTTCAAACTCAGATAGTTTACCACCTGGAGAACTATTCGCTTCAAATATAGTGACTCTAAATCCTTTGGCGGCTAATCGGATTGCGGTGGCAATGCCTGCAATTCCGCTTCCAATAATGGCTACTGTTTTTCGGCTCATAGTTGAGTGGTTCTGAGTATAGGGAAATGGTGAGTTATTGCCTCACCAAAAGTTCATTATTTAGATTTTGTTTACCATTCATTGTTTAATAGAGAGAGCAATAATGGTGAAATCTATTTATTCAAAAGGCTTTAGCCTATGTAATTACTTTAGCTATTACAGTTTTGTAAAAACATAATACCGTATTCTATAACGAATAATTGGTTTGTTCTGTATTTTTGGCAAGGTTGTAAATTTGTCCCGATCTGTATAGTATTTTATTCTATTAGTTCAAAATGACTCAAAAAGTAACCTATAAACTTGTAAAAAGAACATATTTAGAGTTCAGAAAGCCTTCTTTGTTACAAATACCAACTAAGCTGGAAGATGTAGAAATTATTCGTTTAAAAAATCCAACAGCAAGTTTTTATCTCTTTCTGTATAAGGAAGTCGGGCATGAATTTGGGTGGGCAGACAGACTCCTTAAAACCAAGGATGAACTCCTGTCCATTATTCAGAATCCGTTGGTAGATATTTATGTACTGTATGTAAGTGGTGTACCTGCAGGATATGCAGAAGTAGATCGTCAGAATACCAGCAAATATTTTTTAACATTCTTTGGATTAGTACCAGAGTTCAGAGGTGCCGGGCTGGGTAAATATTTTTTACGGTGGGTTATTGGGAAAGTTTTTGAGACCAATCCGGAGAAGTTATCGCTGGATACTATGGACCAGGATCATCCTGCTGCTTTGCATAATTACCTGAAGGCAGGATTTGTCATTGTAGATGAACGGATTGAAAAACAAACTGTGATAGAAGAAGAAAATTAGTTTTCAAATGAGGTTATAAGAAAATATTGTGTAATACTTCTTATAAGCCTTGTTTATATGATTCGTTTTCCAAAAATTTGCGGGCATTCTTTATAAAAGACGAATTTCTTCAATATATCTGATCCTGGAGACTGTCAGATAGGGAGATTCGTTATTTTTTTGACATCTGTCCTTAGACTTAAGTTACTATATTATGCTTAGAACACACACTTGTGGAGAACTCCGAATTGACCATGTAGGGCAAACTGTTACGGTTTGTGGCTGGTTGCAACGTTCACGTGACAAAGGACATATGCACTGGATAGACTTGCGTGACCGCTATGGACTTACTCAGCTTATTTTTGAAGAAGGGAAAACGGATAAAGCATTGCTGGAAAAATCACGACTGGTAGGTCGGGAATTTGTATTGCAGGCAACAGGTAAAGTTATTGAACGGATCTCCAAGAATCCGAATATGCCTACCGGAGACATTGAGATTCTGGTAACTGAGCTGGAAATCTTAAACCCGGCTAAATTGCCTCCGTTTCTTATTGAAGATGCAACCGATGGCGGAGATGATCTTCGTATGAAGTATCGTTACCTGGATTTGCGTCGTACTCCCGTTCGTCAGAATTTACAGTTGCGTCATAAGATGGCACAACAAACGCGTAGTTATCTGGATGGATTAAACTTTATTGAAGTTGAAACACCTGTATTGATTAAATCTACTCCTGAAGGGGCTCGCGATTTTGTGGTTCCTAGCCGGATGAATCCAGGTGAATTTTATGCGTTACCACAATCTCCACAGACTTTCAAACAATTGTTGATGGTGTCAGGATTTGATCGGTATTATCAGATTGTAAAGTGTTTCCGTGATGAGGATTTGCGTGCTGACCGCCAGCCAGAGTTTACACAGATCGACTGTGAGATGTCATTCATCACCCAGGAAGATATTCTCAATACCTTCGAAGGTTTGGTAAGGCATTTGTTCAAAAATGTGAAAGGCATGGAGATCGGTGAAGTGTCTCGTATGACTTATGCTGATGCCATGAAGAACTATGGATCAGATAAGCCAGATATCCGTTTTGGAATGACATTCGTAGAATTGAATGACATAGCTAAAGGAAAAGGATTCGGTGTGTTTGATGACGCAGAATTGGTAGTGGGTATTTGTGCCAAAGGATGTGCTGATTATACCCGTAAACAGGTAGATGAACTGACGGAATTTGTAAAACGACCTCAGATTGGAGCGAAAGGTCTGGTGTATGCACGTTACAACACAGATGGTTCACTTAAATCTTCGGTAGATAAGTTCTATAGTGAAGAAGATTTGAAAAAGTGGGCAGAGGCATTTGGTGCAGAAAAAGGCGATTTGATTCTGATTTTATCAGGTGAGGCGAATAAAACACGTAAAGCGTTAAATGAACTGCGCCTGGAGATGGGTAATAGATTAGGCTTGCGTAAGCCAGATGAATACTCAGTGCATTGGGTAGTTGACTTTCCTTTACTGGAATGGAGTGAGGAGGAAAGTCGCTGGTTTGCTATGCACCATCCATTTACTTCTCCTAAACCTGAAGATATTCCATTGCTGGATACTGATCCGGGAAGTGTACGTGCCAACGCCTATGATATGGTGATCAATGGGGTAGAAGTAGGTGGGGGGTCTATACGGATCTTTAATCGTGAGCTACAGGCTAAGATGTTCTCTATGCTTGGCTTCAGTGATGAAGAAGCACGCTATCAGTTTGGCTTTTTGATGGAGGCTTTTGAATATGGTGCTCCACCACATGGAGGTATTGCTTTTGGCTTTGATCGTCTGTGTTCTTTATTTGGAGGTGCGGATTCTATTCGTGACTTTATTGCCTTCCCTAAAAATAATGCAGGTCGTGATGTAATGATTGATTCTCCATCCATTATTTCAGAGAAACAGTTGGATGAACTGTCAATCAAAACAAATGTAAAATAAGATTTCTTGTAAAATACATACATCATAGACCTTGTTATATGGTATTAAACAAAAGAAAAGGTCCAGTATTATAGAATACTGGACCTTTCTTTATTTATATCGCCAATCAAGCCTTCTTTAGATAGTCATTCATTATGTATTTGATACCACGCAACGGGATCCGTACCCAGTCCGGACGCATATTCAATTCATAATTAAGCTCATAGATCGCTTTTTCCAGAATGAATATTTGAAGCAGCAGATCAATGTCTTCTTGAGTATCAGGTAAGAAGTTTTGTCCCTTAGCTTTTCCCATATAGGCTTGCATAAAGAAGCTGGAAACATAATGATACCACTGTTCTGCCCATTTTTCCAGATAGGCTATATCTTCAGCCCGGAACCTGTCATTCTGAACTAACTGATAGAAGGCTGCATAGTGGAATGACCGGATCATACCTGCTACGTCACGTAATGCAGAACGTTTCAGACGGCGTTCACTAAACGAACGGATTGGCTCTCCCTCAAAGTCAATAATGATGAAGTCTTTTCCAGTAAATAGAACCTGTCCGAGATGGTAGTCGCCATGTGTACGAATCTTATCCGTATTGATTTTGTGATCATATACGCGTTGCATGAACTTCAAAATATCCTGACGCATTCCCATTACTTCTTCCGCTTCGGCTCTTACAGCTTCAGGCAATGAGTTTAGTTTTTTCTTCAGCAGATCAAACGAGTTCCGTACCTGTGATACCAGTGAAGAATACAAGGATCGCTGATAGTGCAATGAGTAGGCTTCTGCTTCAAATCCTTTTTGTTCCGGATGTGAGGCAAGCGCCAAATGCATCTCAGCTGAACGTTGCCCCAGTAAACGGACCCGCTCAACATAAGCACCGCCTAACAGCTGTTGCATAATCTCAGGAATTTGTTCAAACTCAACAGGATTAGTCAGCGTTCCTACTGGAGTTGGGACTTTCAGTGAACGGTCTTCTGTAAGTTTCCGGTCAAAGAAGCGTTTCAACACATCTCCAATATATGCCCATGCATCGCCCTGATTAGGAACCATCTCCTGCATCATGCCTAATACCATAGGCAATTGCTTACCCTGTTGAAATTCCAATGCACCTATAAATTTAGGAACATTGGTAAACTCTGTGTTCTCTGTTATGAAACGGGTAATTTCCAGATCCGGGTTGTGTGCCCGATCCAGTTTGCGGTAAATCTTAAAGAAGTACTGATCGTTGTAGATAATGGATGTATTGCTTTGCTCAGCATTCAATATCTTCGATTTTATATCATCAGCTTTTATTTTCTTAATTGCTCTTTCGGCGTCTTTGGATATATATCCGTTTAATTCACTATCTCCAATATGAAGTTTTTTCTTCTGAGCCATTAAACGGTAGAGAGTATTCCGAAACTCGTCACTATATACTGCATCATACAAAATACCTTTTTTAGTACCTAGTTGTACAGGTGCTATGATCCCTTTCGGATAGGTGTCTCTGATTTTTTTCTCCTGATCACCAAATGCCAGTGTTAGAGGCAAAGAGTACATCTCTGGTAATCCTTCGTTGTAGTTTACCTCAATCACAAAGAATGCTGCCTCTCCTTCCAGTACCGGAATGGTTATGTTTTCAACAATCTGAATATTCTGGATAGTACGGGCTTTGCCTCCAAACCATCGGCAGGAATTCAGATAGCCAGGCAGGAGTTTGGTTTCGATAAACTTAGTTTTCTTGGCTTCAGATAGTTCTTCCCAGTCTGTAAGCTCAAGAACAGGCATTTGTGTGCCTTCGTAGGTTGTATCTGTTGTTTCTTCTTTTTTCAGTACTAACCAGTAGTATCCATGAGCTGAGAGTGTAAACAGATACGGTGCATCTTTGATAACAGGAAATGCATTCTGACTGAAAACTTCAGTTGGTGTATATCCTTTATAAGCTTCAAGGTCTAATTCTGCTGCCTGAGGAAAACGAGATAAGTTTACCACAACCAGGATTTGCTCATCTTCATACGAACGGATGAAGGATAAAACTTTTGCATTGGTGGGATGTAAAAACTGGATTTCACCTCTGCTGAATGCTTTATGTCTTTTGCGAGCCTCAATGATTCTCTTTGTCCACCAAAGTAGTGAGTTCTGATTACCTTGCTGATTCTCTACGTTTACGGATTCATACGTAAACTCAGGGTCAGTAATCAGTGGAAGTAGCAACTGCTGAGGGTTGGCTTTCGAGAAGCCTGCATTCCGATCTCCACTCCATTGCATAGGAGTACGCACCCCGTCTCTGTCTTTCAGATAGTAATTGTCTCCCATGCCAATCTCATCCCCGTAATATACTACCGGAGTTCCTGGAAGAGAGAATAGCAATACATTCATCAATTCAATCTTGCGACGATTGTTTTCCATCAGAGGAGCCAGACGGCGGCGAATACCCAGGTTGATTCGGGCGGTAGGATCTTTTGTATATACTCTATACATATAATCCCTTTCCTCATCCGTCACCATTTCCAGCGTTAACTCATCATGGTTACGTAGGAATATAGCCCATTGACAGGCATCAGGAATAGAAGGTGTCTGGTCAATGATATCCATAATTGGATAGCGGTCTTCCATCTTTACCGACATGTACATACGAGGCATGATCGGAAAGTGATAGTTCATATGACACTCATCTCCATTGCCGAAATAGTTGGCAGAGTCTTCTGGCCACATGTTGGCCTCTGCCAGAAACATTTTATCCGGATAATGCTTGTCCATATGGGCACGCATCTTCTTCAGGAATGCATGTGTCTCCGGAAGGTTTTCACCATTGGTTCCTTCACGTTCAAATAGATAAGGTACTGCATCAATCCGGAAACCATCTACTCCCAGATCGGACCAGTAATCAAATACTTTGAAAACTTCTTCCTGAACTTTAGGGTTATCATAGTTAAGATCAGGCTGGTGGTAGAAGAACCTGTGCCAATAATATGCACCTGCTACAGGGTCCCATGTCCAGTTGGAAGGTTCAGAATCGGTAAAGATAATGCGGACATCCTGGTATTTTTTGTCTGTATCACTCCATACATAAAAGTCTCTGTATACAGAGCCTGGCTTGGCAAGCCGTGCACGTTGAAACCAGGGATGCTGATCGGATGTATGATTAAGTACCAGCTCTGTGATCACTTTCAATCCTCTGCGGTGAGCTTCTTTCAGGAGTGTTTTGAAATCCTGAATATTACCATAGGAAGGATTTATCGCATAATAATCAGCAATGTCGTAGCCATCATCACGAAGCGGGGAAGGATAAAAGGGAAGTAGCCAGATTGCCGTTACTCCCAAATCTTCAAGATAATCCAGTTTCTGGATTAGTCCCCGGAAGTCACCAATTCCGTCGCCATTGCTGTCTGCAAATGTTTTGATGTGTAATTCGTAAATGATTGCGTCTTTATACCAACGCAGGTTTGGATCCTGAGTAATTACTTTTTTGGCCATATGAGTAGTTCTGAAAGTAAAGAATCACTGTATCGGGACAGTTTTACATTACTGAGTATTTCGGAATAGTATTCTTTTTTAGTTAAATTATTTGTATGGCTTATTGTACTTTTCTGTGCGAAAAATAAAGCTTTTTCGTATTGTGCAAAACAAAAAGCCTACAAAGTTCTGCAGGCTTAATGGTAAGCTGATGCATCATTGAGTTTTATTCAATCCTGAATACGTGAACCGGCATAACTCCCGGATGTAACTCTACGTAATTCCATTCGTGATGCCATTGATATCGGGTATCTGTCATCAGATCATTAACTGTGTAAGTTGATCCTGCTGACAGATTCAGGTATTGTACAGGTACTTTTATCCAGCCGGATTGTACATGGTGAGGGTCCAGATTGACAACAACGAGTATCTTATTGCTTTTGTAATCATCAACTTTAGCATAGCACAGTAATTGCTGGTTATCTGTTTCTCCAAACTCAATATTCCAGGTTGTCTGCAATGCCGGATTTTCACGACGAATGCGGTTAATGCGTGTCATTACATCCCGGATTTTAGTTCTCCGATTCCAATCCCAGTGTTTAACTTCGTATTTTTCTGAATCCAAATACTCTTCCTTACCTGCATAGACAGGTGTATTGATCCCAAACTCATATACCGGACCATATAATCCATAGTTGGAAGAGAGTGTTGCTGCCATAACCACACGACTGATATGCGCGGATTCTCCACCATTTTGTAACATTTCTGGCAGAATATCTGGTGTATTAGGCCAGAAGTTGGGACGATAGTATTCTCGCATATCCGTTTTCGTCAACTCAGTCATATACTGTTTGATCTCAAACTGGGTGTTACGCCATGTATAATATGTATATGACTGGTTGAAGCCTATTTTAGCAAGTTGTTCCATTACCCGTGGACGAGTAAAGGCCTCTGCCAGAAAGATAGCATCCGGATGTTGACGGCGTACTTCACGTATACACCACTCCCAGAATATAAACGATTTGGTATGAGGATTATCTACACGAAATATATATACTCCTTTGCTAATCCAATATTCAAAAACACTTTTCAGTTCTTTCCAAAGATTTTCCCAATCTTCTGTCTCGAAGTTGATAGGGAGTACATCCTGGTATTTCTTGGGCGGGTTTTCTGCATACTGAACACTACCATCTGGCCGCCAGCGGAACCATTGCGGATGTTCTTTTACATAGGGGTGGTCAGGTGAACATTGAAATGCCACATCAATAGCCACTTCAATATTGAATTCTTTAGCTTTATTTACAAGGCTGACAAAATCGTCTATGTTTCCTAATTCAGGATGAATGGATTTGTGTCCGCCATCCTTGCTTCCGATAGCCCAAGGGGAACCAGGTTCTCCAGGTTGGGCTGTTACTGCGTTGTTGGCGCCTTTGCGGTTAGAATCTCCAATAGGGTGGATAGGTGGAAGATAAATAGTATCAAAACCCATTTCGGCAATGCGTGGTAGCAATTGCTCACAATCTTTGAATGTTCCGTGTTTCCCTGGTTCATAAGACGCTGATCTTGGGAAGAATTCGTACCAGGTACTAAATAAGGCTTTCTGCCGTTCTGCTTCCATGAAAAGTGTTCGATGGTACAGACTAGCATATTTTTTATCCGGATAGGCTTCTACTAATTTTGTTACTTCCTGGCTTAAGGCAAATGTTACTCCTGCTGATTGATTGGATTCGTTACGAAGCTGTGTTGCCCAGTTACGCAAAGTTTGAGCCTCATGAGTAGGCGCACGTTCAGCCGCTTCTTCAATCCAGTTAGCCCCGATGAGTAACTCTACTCCTACATCCTGACTTGCCTCAAATTTCTTTTTGAGACCTTTCTGCCAGGTTAATAGATGATCTACCCAGCCTTGTACGGTATATTCATATATACCTCTCTTCTCTGGAGTAAAAGATGCTTCCCAACGGTCGTTTCCCTGAAATTCCATCGGAATTTCCTGCCAATCGCTGTCCTGTTCATGCTTTACCAGCAACGCAGCTCTCACTTCATCATGACCATCTGCAAAAACATCTGCTATTACGGTGAGCCTTTCACCAACTGTTCGTTTGACTGGAAAACGTCCACTATTGATTTGCGGCTGTACATGTTCAATGACAACACGACTTCTACCGTCTTTTTCTATCATAAGTATTCAGGAGATTTTTGAAATTTTAAGAATTGGTAGTTCTTTAGTTAAAGACTTTATCTGGAGTTAAGTGCTCTAAAAAATACTAAGCATACCAGTTGAAAAAACTGAACCTAAAGAAAAAAGCTTTGTATAGAATTTTCAAAAAAACATGTAAAAATGTTTTGGTCCGCAACTAACAAAAAAGGGATAAGTATACAAACCTTATCCCTTTTTATTTCAAAAAACTATGTATAGGACTGTTTGATCTAGTTTCTTTCAGCCTTGAAGTTTTTTAAACATTCCTGTAAGGCCATGGCTACATCATATTCGTTGGCTTCGATAACAAATTCTTCAGAAAGTGTGCAATATTTCATAAATTCATCCAGGTCTGCTCCTGATAATCCTGTGATTTTGCCCACAAAAAAAGGATTGACTTTTGCTTCATACATTTTTTTGCGTTTATCTTCTGCCATCATCTTAGCCAGCTTTTTTCTGGATTTAGCTTCTCTGCTGAAACTGTTATAGAGGGCTGTTAAAGGGCCTGAAAAGACAACCCCAACTCCTGCACCACTCTGTGCTACAGAAGACGGCGTAGCCAGACGTGGAATAGCAGGTAATTGAAGCTCTGGTTGTTCATCTGGAAGTTGTAAGGCCAGAAAATCTTTTTTAAATTGTTTTTCTGTATAAGGGCGAACTACTACCTCATTTAGCTGGTAGGTCTTTGAATTCATAACTGCCCGTACAGCTACTCTATCGGCTGCATAGTAGGCAGGAAGCACATAAATGGCCGTTTGAAGGTTTACAGCAGAAAATTCAAGTGTATCACCTCTCTGTGCGAAAATAGAAAAGTACCCATTATCTGCACTAATAGTCCCAAACTGACTCCGTTTATTGACGATAGTTACATAGGGGGCAACAGTCATGCTATCTCTCTGTAAGGTGAACCCTTGTACCAGCACTCCTCCTGGAGAGAAGCGGGATACTTGTGCCTGAATAGTACAGATTCCTCCACTCATTAATCCTAGATAAAGTAGGAGAAAAAATAGTTGCTTTTTCATATATATGAGCCTCCTCCTGTTGGGCAATGAGTGGTAAGATGAATAACTATTGATAAATGGTTTACGAAAGTAGGTATTGTTTGGGAAGTAGATACTATTTCAATGCCATTTTAACATAATTTAAGTTTTTCTTTATGGGCAAAGAAAAACCCATATATAATTTTTATATATATGGGCGCATTGGGGAGAGAAATTCAATCTTTGGAAATAACTCGTGTAGAAATTATTGCACAGTTTTGTTTACATCTTTTCTTACTGCATATTTTTCATTTACTTGTTCATAGAGAGAAGCAGGCACTTTGGACTCAAAGTCAATGGGTTCAGGTTTGGGCTTAACCCAATCAAGATAACCTTTCACCCAGGCATAAGCAAGTCCCAGTGACAGAATAGCTACAAATATGAACATTTCTATCAATGTAAACCAACTCCATAACCCTTGTGTGGCAGAGTTGAGATTGACATCTCCGAATACTACTGCCCAGGGAAATAGAAACACAATCTCTACATCAAACAGAATAAAGACCAAGGCTACAATATAAAACTGAACGTTAAACCTTCCCCATGCATCGCCAATCGGCTCTTCTCCGGATTCATAGGTAGAGAGTTTCTCAGAATTGGGTCGGTCAGGACGAAGAAGTCTGGCCGAAAACATCGCAATCAGGAAGAATGCAATGGCTCCAATAATAAAGAGAAGAATGGTTCCAAATTCAGAAATCTGTGACATAGTCAATATCTGTTATCAGTTTTACTTAAATAATATCCAGGAAGGCTGCTAATGACATCAAAAGTCCACCTATTAGGAGTAGCATAGTTAAAATAGAGAAGAACTGAGATTTACCTGCAACGAATAATAAGATAATACCTACAGCTACAGCTACCAATGAAAAGAACAATATAGGTCTCAATCCAAGAATAGTCCCGTCTTGTTGCGCAGGACGTCTTTTCTTAATCTCTTTGGCAATTTTCTTTTCAGCTGCTTTTAGTACAAGTTTGGATAGACCCATTGGCTTACGCAATGTCTCAGCAAGAGCTTTGCGATTGGAACTAGCCAATCCCTCAGGTTGGGTATTTACAGCCTTTTGAGTTTTTTTCAGAATATCAGTCGCACTGAATATGGGAGTAGTATCTTCTTTTGCTTTATCTTCTGGAATAGAAGTCTGAGCTTGTGCGGGTTGTTCCTGCACAACAGAAGTAGAGGTTACTGCTGTTGAATTTTCTTTATCAGAAGTTGGGGTCTGAGACAAATTGTGTTTTAAGGGTGAACAAGCTATCAGGCTCCCAAGAGCTATGAGCATACATAACAGATACTTCATCGGTTGTATAGTTGGTTTAGATATAGGATGTAGTTTGGATAACAGGTATCCTTTGCAATGTTTTGAAGACAACAAAACAATCTGAAACTACCTGCTTCAATACGCAAAAATACAGTACGTAATGGTAATGCTACTAACTTCTGACAGAAGATTTTTGCTTTTGATTCTAAAATGTATCCACAATCATCCAAATAGGCAGAAGCAGGATACCATCACTCAAAAACCGATAGCTGTAAGCTTCCCGGAAAAGACCAGAAAAAAAAGTGATTACAGATAACAGAGAGGCAATAATCAGTAAGGTTAACCAGACCTTTTGGTCCAATGATGTATTATTAAGTAGAAGCAAACACCCTATGGTAGCTCCCAATGCCAGAATAATCAGTGCTTTTAGAAAAAGATGAAGATGGGCTGCATTTTGGCGTTGCATAAGTGAAAGCATCTCTTGTTGAGTATCTTCTTCTGATTCGTACCAGGCCAGTAGCATGGCTTGTTGCAGTATGATCATTCCAAAGATACATCCTGAAAACAAGTGAGTTTGTTGAATGTGTAAAGTTTGCACTGCAACACTGCCCCATACCCCTAGCGTATAGAGAAAGGCTACCAAACCTTCTTTAAAAAAGAATGAAAAAGAGAAAAAGTGTGTAAGTGCTAAATATACAAGCATCGATGCCCCTAAAGCCATTCCAAACCAGATGACAGCTATAGGTAGTTTGGTGAATGCAAGCCATGTGGTAATAACGCATACTAATACTGATAGTATACAAAGCGTTTTTTGATATTTCTTATGAAAACGATGTCTTGGACTTATAAGTGTAGGATTACGAAAGGCATCCAGAAGATGATCGATTGTATAGATCAGCCATACACTACAGCCCAGTACAAAATACTGATACCAGAACACCTTAATATGCATTTGCCTGGCAAACATAGCACTACAGCAAACTGCCCCTGCTACTACGTCCAGGCTAAGAACACTTATCTTTTCATAAATGGTAATTACACTTTTCAAGGAAAACAAAAAATATGAAGTCTGAAATGAATATAACGGCTAACTTTGGCAAATTACATCTTATAAAGCCAAAAGTTTAGAGCCTCAGCTCTGAAAGCAGGAAAGGTTGAGATAATAAAACTGCTTTTAGGTAATTTTTAGGCTTCCAGACGTCAAACTTAGAACCTACATTTTTCATGTCTCAGAAAAAATTATTTTTACTTGATGCCATGGCATTAATATACCGTGCACATTTTGCGCTCGGTAAGACTCCAAGGATTACATCCAAAGGTTTAAATACAGGGGCTGTTTTCGGTTTTACCAATACCTTACTGGAAGTACTGAAAAAAGAAAAGCCTACTCATATTGCTGTTGCTTACGATACGGCTGCACCAACTTTTCGTCATGAGGCATTTGAAGCATATAAGGCACAACGCCAGGCGCAGCCTGAAGACATCACAGTTGCTATACCTTACACCAAGCAGTTATTACAAGCTATGAATATTCCAGTGTTGGTAAAGGAAGGTTTTGAAGCAGATGATATCATTGGTACAATTGCCAAACGAGCTGCCCAACATGGATTTGATGTATATATGATGACTCCTGATAAAGATTATGGTCAGTTAGTAGAAGAGCATATCTTTCTGTATAAACCTGCTTTTATGGGAAATGCCAGTGAGATATGGGGAATTCCGGAAGTGTTGAATCGCTGGGGAGTAGAACGTATAGATCAGGTAGTAGAGATGTTGGGTCTGCAAGGTGATGCCGTGGATAATATTCCGGGCATTCCGGGATTTGGAGAAAAAACTGCCCAGAAGCTAATAGCTGAGTATGGCACTATTGAGAATCTGATTGCCAATGCTGACAAACTAAAAGGGAAACAGCAGGATTTGGTAAAACAATATGCAGATCAGGCGCGATTATCAAGGCAGTTGGCGGTTATTGATATTAATGTACCTGTAGAATTTGATGAAGAGACATTTCGGTGTCAGGAGTCAAATAAAGAAGAACTAATTCGTTTGCTGGATGAACTGGAATTCAGAACTATCCGGAAAAAATTATTTGGAGAAGAGGGAGCCACTGCGGTAACAGCAACTAAGCCTGTAGCCAAAGCGAAGAAACCAGCAGACAGTAGCCAGATGGATTTGTTTGGCGCGCCTGCACCGGTTGGGGGAGAAGGAGAGTTGCCTCCATTTTTAGATTATACAGGAGGTAGAAAATCTATTGCAGATACATTGCATCAGTATCATGTTATCAATACGCCTCAACTACGTCAATCTCTAATCAAACATTTGAATAACCAGGAGGTCTTTTGTTTTGATTCGGAAACAACCAGTATTGATGCTACCCAGGGAGAATTGGTAGGCCTTTCATTCAGCTACTATGCTGGTGAAGCTTATTATGTGCCCTTTCCTGCCGACCAGGCAGAAGCACAGAAAATATTGGAGGAATTCAGAGAGGTATTTGAAAATCCTGCTATTCAGAAAATTGGTCAAAACATTAAATATGATCTGATTATTCTGAAAAACTATGGGATTGAAGTAAAAGGACAACTGTTTGATACTATGCTGGCTCATTATCTGTCTGAACCAGAAGGACGCCACAATATGGACTATCTGGCTGAAAATTACCTGAATTACTCTCCGGTTTCTATTGAAACATTGATAGGAAAGAAAGGGAAAAATCAGTTGACTATGCGAGATGTAGAAATTGAAAAAGTAGCGGAGTATGCAGGAGAAGATGCCGACGTGACATTCCAGTTATATGATATCTTTCACAAAAGGTTAAAAACAGACCAGTTAGAGAAATTGTTTTGGGATGTTGAGATGCCTTTGGTCCCTGTACTAGCCGATATAGAACAAGCAGGCGTACGCATAGATGAAACTGCACTAAAGGAACTGTCCTTATCACTGGAAGGAGATTTGAAGGGTTTGGAAGAGAAGATTTATGCTCTGGCTGGACAGACATTGAATATTAATTCCCCTAAGCAATTAGGAGAAGTCCTCTTTGATAAATTAAAGCTTGATCCGGGTGCAAAGAAAACCAAAACAGGCCAATATGCTACAGGCGAAGAGGTTTTGTCCAAGCTGGAACCCAATCATGACATCATTCGTCATATTCTGGATTACCGGGAGCTTCAGAAATTAAAGTCTACTTACATTGATGCGTTGCCTTTATTGATTAGCCCCCGGGATGGACGTATTCACACGTCCTTTAATCAAGCTGTTACAGCTACTGGACGGTTAAGTTCTACCAATCCGAACCTGCAGAATATTCCTATTCGTACAGAACGGGGACGAGAGATTCGCAAAGCCTTTGTACCCGTTGATAGTGACCATGTGATCCTGTCTGCTGATTATTCCCAGATCGAATTACGTTTGATGGCTGAATTCAGTGGCGACCCTACTATGATGGATGCATTTAAGAATGGCAGAGACATTCATGCATCTACTGCCAGTAAAGTATTTAAGGTGCCATTAGAGGAAGTTAATGCGGAGATGCGTCGAAAAGCTAAAACAATAAACTTTGGTATTATCTATGGTATTTCTGCCTTTGGTCTGTCTCAGCGACTGAATATTCCACGTAGAGAAGCAGCAGAAATAATTGATTCCTATTTTCAGGAGTTTCCATTGATAAAGAAGTTTATTGATGATTCTATTATCAAAGCTCAGGACAAAGGGTATGTAGAGACATTATTAGGACGCAGAAGATATTTACGGGATATTAACTCGATGAATCAGACAGACAGAGGCTTTGCGGAACGTAATGCTGTAAATGCTCCGCTTCAGGGTACTGCGGCTGATATTATTAAACTGGCTATGATTCGGATACATGAGTTTCTTAAAAAAGAAAAGTTACGTACCCGGATGATTCTTCAGGTGCATGACGAATTGGTCTTTGATGCACACAAAGAGGAGTTAGCCGTTGTTACACCTTCTATTGAAGATTTGATGAAAAATGCATTGCCATTATCGGTACCAATGGAAATAGGCATAGGTACAGGTATTAGCTGGCTGGAGGCACATTAAAAAATAACATTATCCTGAAATATGTAAGTATATTAAACAATAAAGCCTGCGTTTTTAGAGAACGCAGGCTTTATTGTTGAGAAATATCTCTTATTTTCTTCCTGAAGAATTTCTGCAATTACATCACCTGCCAACAGGATTCTAAAGTGTTTATTCTGGAAATTATAGGTGCAAAATAAATAACTGATAGCTAATATTTGATATGTATCAATGGGAACCAGAAAGTAATTACCTATTATCTTATTAATATACCCTGATATGTTTTTTAGTTCATGTGTTCCCTCCCTATAGGGAGGGAACACATGAACTAAAAAACAAAAATTTTAAAATAAGCTAAAAAGATCCAAAAGATAAGCTAAAAACTGAGTCGATTTTTCTGTGGTAAGTTATTGTTTTATAGAGATCTATGTTATTTGTTGAGAAAAGCTAGTCTAAAAGCGAGCTAAAAAATGAGCTAAAAAATCGACTTTTTTTTAGCTCATTTTTTAGCTTAGTAAAATAAGGAAAAAGCTAAAAAGTAAAACGGGTGATATATGAAAAGTACAATTATTCCTTCAAATATATCTTAGGTAGCTATATTCTTTGTCCTAATTTACCCATATTCATCATTGATCTGTGTATTATTTGTTGCAGTTCAATGATGGAGCGTTGAACTATGCACAGTATAGAAAATGAACGGAAGTCCGATCAAAAATAAAATATGCTTTGACTTATACTTAAATTAAAAAATGATTGGAGTTATTCTTAAAAGTAAAACCCAATTATAAATGCCACGTAATCACTTTACTTATCAGAAAAACGGTCTCACCTTTACAGATGAGACCGTTGCTATGAACTATGCGTTTACAGGAAATCCCAAAACAGAGCACAGCCTTTTGTAAGCTTCCCTATAAAGTGAGCCAGTCATAAGTAGAGCCTAGCTGGCATTGGCAAACTCAACAGGAGCTACAAACCCTAAACTTTGATGGGGACGCAAGGTGTTGTATTCCAACCGCCATTGTTCAGATAGCACTCTGACTTGTCTTAAACTTGAAAAT
>NZ_JASJOU010000022.1 GCF_030068605.1 Xanthocytophaga agilis | reverse complement strand
TTTCCTGGTAATCGTGTAATTTTATCCAATAGAGTCATCGGGAATAGTTTTGTTAGTTTGGTCACTACAAAGCTCTCCTTTTTGACTCTATTTTTTTATCCTTTTTGCAAATTGTCTAGTAGTATAAGAAAGATATACAAAACAGTTTTTTCAGGATTCGGTCTGTACTGAGGCGTGAGCGTTCTCCTTCTGAGAACTTTCTTTCTTAAAATAGGCTTGCAAAATATCAGGTAGCTTTTCAAATGCAGCTCCCATTCCTTTGCTGTGTTGGGCAGAAATAAACTGGATTGAATCGGCTCTGGTTACTAAAAATCCCATTGGTTCAATGCCCATTCCAACCCCTGCCCCACCACCTTCACCTTTGCCTGCTTTAACCTGTTCACCACCACCTCCAGCTCCAAGCCCCACACCCAGACGTAATACAGGGACACAGGTAAAATCACCAAGTTGAAAGGGGCTGCCAACTACGGTTTCGGTTTTGCCTTCATTTTTAACAAAATCGGTCACTTTTGCGAGTAACTCTTCAAAATTGTAGTTCATAGACGTATTGATTTTAGGTAAGAAAATAGTTTACTAGTAAAAAGGAATTTTACAATAAATGATCCTTCATTTATTGGTTACAAATACAGCAACCAGCTTGTATATGCGTGTAGAAGTATATAACTGCAGGTGGTTTCTTCCTTCAAAGTTTATTGAAATATTTACTACCTGGTAAGGTGTCGTATGGGCAAGAGCTAAGGTTAAGGGATATAAATAAGCATTCACGATCCAGTCTCCGGTATCTATTTGCCAGCTCAAATCATGCAGATGAAATGCGTTTAGTAAACGTATCGGAATGGCCCAAAGCCTTTTTTTGGGTGTCTCACTATGCAAATGCTGATTCTCTTTTTTTGGATCGGATTGCTTTTGAACAGATTGCGTATCAAGTCTTCTGATGCAGTTGTTAACTCTGCCTTGTCTGGATTTCTCTATCCAGTTGAATAAGTCAAATCTGTGGTAAAAAAAAGGTACTCTGTACCCCACAAGCAGTTTCTGATTATACTCTTCTATCCAAACGGTTATCAGCCCAAAGAAGCAAATCTGAACAGGTTCACTTTGTGTTGTATCTATTCGTAACGCGATAGGTAATACCGCCAGTATAGAAAGCGGTAACCCTACAAACAAGAGTATATACAGAAAAACCATTGGGTATTTACGATTAGTTGATGTTTGTGCCTAGTGTCTGAAAACATCGCTAAGGTAATTTTCCTTTGGTAAGGGATAAATGATGGCTATCACTACTAACTATAATGGTTATCAGTTACTTATAAAAATAGAATCATTCCTATCTAGTTGTTGGGCATTGTTTTATATAAAGTCCCTACCCTTTTCTATGTATTTTCCAGAAGAGTTGCATGTGAGTATAAGTTTGTTACATATATGTATTGAGAAGAATAGAAAGATTAATGATTAGCAAAAGTACTTTGGATGATTTTCATCATTGCTAATGACCATCCACTGATACTACATTATAGAAGTTTATAAGTTACTTTCCTCATTACAAATTATTCTACCACCTAATATCATACTAATCATGCTCAATTTTCCACACTTTTTTCCACTGAAACGAAATACTTTCTTTCAGCTCTCATTTAAAAACCTTCACTTTACATCATATTCTTTTAAGAGAAGATCCATTTCTAAGCAAGCAAATTCTTTTCAGGTAGGTAATAGAGTAAAATTGATCTACGACTGTGTTGAATTTCCTTGCCCAACGATGAGAGTACACAAAGTTACATCCGAATGCATCACATGTGTCTGGCAGTATGACCATACCTTATTAATGACCGAGGAGTTTGAGCCACATAGGTTACTACTAGTTCTATAAATTATCCCTTGACACACAGGTTATTCCGTCCGTTGTGTACTTTGCAAGCATTTTACTGGTCAATTGATCTAGTCAAAAAAGAATATGTGAAACAAATCGGCTTGCATTCACTCTTAATAGGAAAAAGAAAAGCCTTATCAACCAAAAGTATTTTGATTGATAAGGCTCACATCCCAGAAAGGAATATTCTGATGCTATATTCTCACTATTGTATCATCAATTATATCCTCAGTGTTGGATCAGAATTTTCTGTTTAAGGATATGTTGATTGACTTTAACTGCAAGCAGATACATACCCGATTGAATGGATTCCAATGCTACAGGCAACACTGTCCCTTCCCCGGAGAGCGAACAGGAGGTAGTATAGACTCTTCTACCTGTAAAATCAAATACATCCACATAGGCCCTCTGACCGGAAATTATCTGCTCTGGCGTTGCCTTTATATTCAGTGTAAAATACCCATGACTGGGATTAGGATACAGGCTTAGCTGCATAGCGGGTGAACTAGCTGCTAAAGTAGCTTCCCATGCTGAGGACTGATCTATCAGTTGAGGATGCATAATCAGATCTCCGTTAAAAGGCATTGTGCCATCGTATTCAACTTGTAGATTATTGTCACGGATATAGGTTGTATTCTGAGCAGTAAGTCCCATCTTTCCGTTCTCAAACTGAATATGTTCTACATACAGATTACGATCCTGACCACCAGCATAATACAGGTCATTGTCAAACCGAATCCGTATTTCATCTTGTTCGCTGATTGGACCAGGTAATAGGAATGAATAGGGTTTGTACTGAGAGGAAGTGAATGTTTCTCCTATATATACATTGTTCAATAGTACTTTAAAGTGGGCATATTCACCTTTTGCCTTGCTTCCTCGGGCACTGACTATAAGTTTTTCAGCCAGATCAAAGATCAGATCTCCATTCACCTTCATGATTCCATTATAGGGAAGCTCTTTGCCACTCTCACTCACGTAACGAACATTTTCTCGACTAGCTATAATACGCTTTCCTCCAATCTCTATGCTTTGTATATACAGATTACGATCCTGCTTTTTGAGCGAAGCATCGTTATCAAACCGGATATAGACTGATTGTATGTCAGATCTGGGAAAGGGAATGTGAAATGAATACGGCTTATAGGTAGTAGTCACAGAGGTCTCTCCCACAAACGTTTGATTGACAAAAAGTTTGAAGTGCGCATTCTGATTTGCGACTCTGGTTCCTTTTGCATTGACTACAAGCTGATCACCAGAGTTCAGGGTAACGACAAAAAGATCATTGGGTTCAAACATATCTGCACCCACAACGTTACCATAGTCCAGAACCCGTATCCACATACCAATGGATTCCCTATCAGTCAGATCAAGTCCATATTCACTTTGTCTGGGAATAGCAAGCTGATAGCTTTTCCAGTCTGTACCTGTAAGTGTAATCCCATGATAGACCTCTGCCGGAAGAGAAGTCTCCGCAAAATTATTGGTTGCATCCCGAAGAATCACCTGTTTGATTGTGTTATTGTCAAAAATAATATGCAGATTGTCTTCGCCATAAAACAACCCATCATTATTGCAATCCAAAAACAAATGCAATTCCCCAGTAATGGCCAATCCTGTTTTGATACCGACATACAGGAAAGCCTCATCAAAAGCTAAACGTAATTCTGTTCTGTCTTTGTGTTCGGGGTGCTCATAATAATATCTGCCATTTAAGGGCCATTGAGTCAGATTAGAAGTATAGTCAATCTTTTTGAATGGAACATCTGTAGAGACCGGGTAAAGGGGAAAGGAATCAATCGCATCATTGATGCCATCTTCATCCGTATCGGCACGTAAGGGATCAGAATCCGTAAATTTCCCTGCCATAGCTTCCTGCAGATCGCTCAGGCCATCCTGGTCACTGTCTGTGCTTGTAGCAGAGCTATTGAGCCTTTCTTCATCCAAAGGCAAAGTACTTTCCTTATCAGGCAGTCCATCCAAATCCTGGTCCAGCGTTACCAGCATTTTGCCCCATTGGTTGCCATTATTCAGATTCAGCCATCTTTCCCTTCCCCAATACCGGAAAATATCCCCATCTACATCCCAATTATCGCCACCATGTCCGACAAACTCACCCTGTGCACGGGCAGCATCCGGGTGATTGTGTGGAAAATCTGCATAACCCAGCGAAGCAAACATAGCATCAATGATATGATTAAACTCATGGACTGTCACAAATTTACCGTACTCACTTCCCCACCAGCCTGTCTGGAAATAGCCTGCTTTTCCCAGTACCCCAGCAGGCCCCCACGCCCCGTTATTGGATCCATTGGAAATAATGTAGACACAGTCATATTCATTGACAGGTAATCCCCGGCTACGTAAGTCCTGATCAATTACATTGGGAGGTATCCATCCGTCATCTCCCGCAAAAAGCGGAGCATAGTCTTCTACCACATAGACAGTCCAGGTAGGAAAAAAGCTGAAATAGCTGTTGCGAAAAATAAACTCAGAGGCTGTATACAGTGGTATCTGAACATCCTCTTCAATGGATGCAGGCAATGTACCATGATTGGTATTTTTGTAGAGCACTACCAGGTTGTGAAACCGGATGTATTCAAACTGTTTGGCCAGTGTGGGATCGGTTTGTCCCCATAACTCAAGTTCAGGAATGTGTACATACCCATCCCCCAGCGTCTGGGTAATAGTAAAACGGAATAGGCGAGCCTTGATTGGAGCAGCAAACGTCACCCCATCGTATGTACCTCCCACATCAGAACGTAAGGGAACAATCAACGAATATGAACCTGTTTTTCCCTCCAGATCTGCCAGGGTATTGGCTGCTTCCACAAGCCAGCTCTCCTTGTCGAGAAACGCATAACCCGGCTGTCCCAGAAAAACACGTATCTGGTCAATGGTCTGAACATTGGAAAACTCCAGCTGAATGATTGCCGGATTGACATTGGCTGTTCGCATCAGTGTAAGCGTATCCTGATCAAACATTAGATCAGGGTTGCCAACATCATAGGACGAAGTAGTGATCGAAAGTAAACTTTCACGCTTATATTCGAGCAAGTCCAGTTGTTGTGCAGCAGCACTCGTTTTTAGGTTAGCACCCTTCTGGCTAGCACCTTTCTTAGTCTGTAACAAACGGTGTGAGGGCAAAAGCATTCCTGTCTGTGAGGAGCTAGAAATAGGCGTATTAAACATAAGCCCCTTGGATATAAGCCCCTTACAGGCAAAAGACTGAGTTGGTGCCGATTGTGCTATTAACCAGTGAGGGAGAAGAACTGACACAATTAGCAAACTGAGTACTACTTTTTTGCATAGGCACATAAGTATAGACATAAATAAGGATTTTGAAGATGAATAAAGGGTAACACATCTTAATCCTGCAGTAACGGCAAAATCCGTTACTGCAAAACAGAAAACGATCTCACTGAAAAGGACTTAATCAAGGACCTGGGGATTCACTTTCCAGCAAAATTCTCGCAATCCGCAACGTTCAGCATACGAACGAATTAGCAAACCAACTAATGTGATAACTTCTTAGGCTATCTGACCAAGAGTCATGTTTTTGTTAGAATGTGTTGATGAAAAATTGGTAAGATAACTGTGTAAAAAATTTTTCTGCCAGCTTTACTAACTACTCCTATATGGAATAGACTTGCTTAAAAGTAACATTCAAGGTTTGTCAATTACGATGATATAGATCGGACAAGAAGATGATACTGCTCATGAGGATACTGTGCATGAGGATACTGTGCATAATACAATGATTATAGTTTACCTCACGGGATGGTTCTTTTTGTCATCCAATGTTTTCGATATCCCTTTGAGATGCACACAATATCTGTAGTGATAAAGGCTCTGTAGAGATTGTGTTGAGTAGAGATTGTGTCCAGACAGGCTGTTAGCTTCACTGACGTATAACGCAGGATAGAGATAGATACTAACATAATAACCTGCAAGCCTATGAACAGGATCAAACCAAGTGAGCAGAATAAGAAGAGGATGATAAGAATTAGCCAGGGGGCTGATCTGGCTCAGAGCAGTAAAGTAACAAATACCCTTTCTTTGGTTAGGTTTTAGGAGTAGTCTGCATACAAGACAAGCTCTTAAAACATCATACACTACTGATTACTTTCAGTGAGAACTTTACAAGAAGCTATTAAAAGTTTCACATCCATTCTTTGTACCCTATCTCTCTACATCTATCTTCTCGAACCTATAAACTCTTACTCCAATGTATAGGAAAGACAAAAGTGCTGATCTGGCACTTACCAGCTATGAGCTACTTAAAGTAAGCAGTCTTGCTTTTTCACATAAGAAATTTATTCCATACCGCTATACCTGCGATGGGAGTAATGTGAATCCGCCAATTCTGATAGAACACATACCCGAACATACTAAGGATCTGGCATTGATTATGGAAGACATGGATAATTTTAGCGGACGCTGGGTAGTGTGGAATATTCCTGTACCAACAAATCAGACCAGCTTTCTGATTGAAGAAAACACAATACCTGGCGTGCAGGGATTGACTGATTTTGGAACATCAAACTATTCAGGTCCTTGTTGCTCAAAAGCCATTCACAGATATATCTTTACACTATATGCACTGGATAAAAAACTGGATTTACCTCCTTCTACCACAAAGGATCAGTTAGAAATAGCGATTCAACCACATATTATTGGATTGGGAGAGTTGATCGGTGTATACCAACGTAATATGTGGGCTAAATAGACAGAATAGTAGTTGGACAAGCTGGCAGATTGCCAGTTTATGTTGTATTCAAAAATATTTTCTAAACTGTACTAGTTTTAACCCCTCAAAATTGATTTTATTATGGACTTTACTCAATATGCCACTGTAGGAAATCAATACCTGAATCGTTTAGCCCAGGAATTACAAATGCCTTTGGAACAGGCAGAAGCAGGCAGTATTCTTCGCGGGGTATTGCACGCATTACGCAATCATGTGACTGTTGAAGAGTCATGCGAGATGATATCTCACTTGCCTATGGCGCTGAAAGGAGTATATGTGGACGGCTGGAAGCCTCAGAGAAGTATAGGATCTTCTAACCATCTTGATGATTTTATCCAAGAAGTTGTCGAAGATGATGGCATGAGAGGATTACATGATTTTAGGGGAGCCTCTTATGCAAAGTTTGTTGTTGGGGCAGTTTTTCGCAGTTTGCAGAAGTCTGTTGCAGACAGTGAATATAAAAAGTTCATCTCCGCCATACCCAAAGATATTAAAGTTTTTATTCAGGATAGTATGGTGGAAAAAAAGCCTTGTTGATAGCAACAATACGGCAACGTTCAACAATATGGCCACAGTTGGGATCAAAATTGAGTAAGAAACTAATTGAGCCGGGTAAAACCAAGTAATCCGGATGCAAGCAATCCGGATTCTAAACCGATTTTTTAAATTAAAAATGAGCATGGTTAATCTGATAACCTGTGTAAACAGCCATACCAGTAGCAATGAGAGTAAGAATCGAAAACAAGGCAATACCTACGGCAAACCGATACCATGTCCTTTGGTTTTTAAAGGGAATAAAAGCAATGAAAGAAATCAGGCCTAATGCGCCGATAAACCAACTGGCAATTGATGCCATTTGCTTATGTGCATTGATTACTGTAAGCGAGACCAGATTTAACCTTCCCAATGCCTGGCTTGCTTCTATACCTGTTGCATAAACCACGGCAGAAATCAAAGCTGTCACAATAAAAATACTCAAACTTATCTTCTGGACAGCGTTATTTTTGAGCACTATCCCACTTGTCAGAAATACGCCTCCAAAAAACGTTCCCAATACAGGAAAGTGAGAAAGAATCAGATGCCACTGTGTTATGTCCATAGTAGTTATTAAAACACTAGTATAAGTATAGGTAAGGGCTATATAATGTACATGTTATTGATGAAAACGGCTTTCCTGAAAACAATCACAGCTCTTGCGCCAGATCATTTCACAAGATCATTTCACTAAAATGCTAAGTATGTACTTAGTGAAAGAACAATCAGAAAACAGAAACGAGATTCTTATTTACCTGTTCAGATAGGCGTTTGCCTAATACTTTTTCCATATCCTCTTTAAATATCACTTCTTTTTGCAAGAGAAGCTCAGCCATTATCTGCAACGAATCTTTGTGTTCTTCCAAAAGGGATTTTGTTCGCTGGTAGGCACTTTCAATCAGATTGCGGACCTGCTCATCAATCAGGTTTCCTGTTTGTTCACTATAAGGCTTCTGAAGCGTTGGATTCTGGTTCCCTGCCGAATCGTAAAAACTGATATTTCCTATCTTTTTATCAAATCCATAGTAGGCAATCATAGTATAGGCTTGTTTGGTTGCCTTTTCCAGATCATCTAGAGCACCGGAAGAAACATCGCCAAAGATGATTTCCTCTGCTGCTCTGCCACCCAATGTAGCACATAGTATATCGACAAATTCAGTACGGGTTTTAATCTGTCTTTCTTCAGGCAGATACCAGGCAGCACCCAGCGACTGGCCACGAGGAACAATCGAGACTTTAATGAGCGGATCAACATGCTTGAGCATCCAGCTAACCAATGCATGACCCGCTTCGTGATAGACAATGATTTTCTTCTCTTTTTCAGAGATAATTTTGCTCTTTTTCTCAAGACCTGCAATCACTCGGTCTACGGCATTGATAAAATCTGCTTTCTCGACTTTCTCTTTTTTGTTTCTTGCCGCAATCAGGGCTGCTTCATTACAAATATTGGCAATATCAGCTCCCGAAAAACCAGGAGTTTGCCCTGAAAGGAAATCCACATCCAGCGAATCTTCCGCCCGAATGGATTGAAGGTGAACTTTAAAGATAGCCTTTCGCTCTGTCAGATTGGGAAGTTCCAGATAAATATGTCTGTCAAAACGACCCGGACGTAATAAAGCTGGGTCCAGCATATCGGCCCGATTGGTGGCCGCCAATACAATAATACCTGTATTGGCACTAAATCCGTCCATTTCAGTCAGCAGTTGATTGAGTGTACTTTCCCGCTCATCATTGGCCCCTGTATAAAAGGCATTTTTACTTCTCAAGCGTCCAACAGCATCAATTTCATCAATGAAGATGATACAGGGAGCCTTGGCTTTAGCTTGTTTAAACAGATCCCGCACACGGGATGCTCCCACCCCTACAAACATTTCTACAAATTCAGAGCCAGATATAGAAAAAAAAGGCACCTGGGCCTGTCCGGCTACTGCCTTGACCAGTAATGTTTTTCCGGTACCGGGTGGTCCGATCAGCATAATTCCTCTGGGTATTTTAGCTCCAAGATGTGTATAGATTGTAGGATCTTTCAGAAAGTCAACAATCTCTTTTACCTCCACTTTGGCTTCTTCCAATCCAGCAACATCGTCAAAACAAATTGTACTTTTATTCTCTTTTTCCTGTAGCAAAGCCGTTGATTTTCCAAAGTTGAACACAGAACTATCTCCCATAGCACCGGGCCGCGAGGAAATGTAACGAAGCAGGAAAAGTAAAAGAATAAAGGGTATTATCCAGGCAAGTAAAGTAGTCCATCCGTTGGACTTGCGAATATAAACCACCTCCACCCTGTCATTTTCAGGTATATTTTTCTGTGCTTGTTCCAGCTTTCGTTCAAACACGTCAACTGAACCAATTACAAACTGATAATGCGGACCCGTATCAAGGATTTTTCCCATTTTGTTCGGATAAAAGACATCTTTGAAGCGTGGATCTTCTGCCAATTCTCTTTTCAGATACACACTTACCAGCTCATTATCCACAATTTCAACTTTGGCAACCGCATTCTTTTGTAAAAGGGTATTGTCAAATTCCTTCCAACTGATTTGTTTTACAGCAGAGTTACTGGTAAAGATCAAAAACAGGATGGTCAAAATAAAAAACAGTACTGACAGCCAGTTTGATATTTTCTTGGGAGTAGATTCCTGCTCATCCAATTGATCTGACTTTTTTCTGTGGTGAGTACGTTTTGGAGATAACATTGTATCTGAGATAAGAGGTTAGACTAAGATACATAAACTAGATACTTGAATTGAGATACATAAAAGAGAAAAGGCATTTAGCAAAGTCATATGAGTGTGTAGTCAAGTCCGATTCAATCTCTATAAACCTGCCATACTAGTTATTATAGCTGGGGTGTCAACCATTTTTTTCTTTTTGTTGCCGGCCAGTACTATTGATCCGAATGCTTGACAGACTATTACCAGATTGACCAGCCAGCCTAGAAAAGGAATAGACAGGATCACCTTCAGAAGAATAAATATCCCCAGAGAAGCCATAATCAGTTTGCTTTTTTTCCAGCTTCCCAAGCCATATTGCCTATTTAACCATTGGGATGCGACTAATGAAGTGATCACATGGGAAAGTACAAGTACTGTCAGGTAGGCCATGAGCACAATTATCCCAAGTGGGATGCCAATTAGAGTGGCAAAAAATAAGGCTATACTAACAGGTACTGCCACAAAAAATAACAACCCATATCCGATAGATTTACCTGCCTGATCTACAACCAGCGTAGCAGCTTGTCTGAACGTCCTGTCAAACAGATACTCTGCTAGTACAATCAGCACCAGAGCCGCCCCCAGATACCATAACACAGCCAGTGAAGAGGCAAATCCCAGATAATGCCATCGTCCGGTATCTACTTGCAGAGAGGGGTCAAAGGCAGCTTTTGCGTTTTTGAGAGTGTGTTTAAAATCGAGTTTCTCGTCTGGATTCCAGTAGCTGACATCTCCATAGAAGCGAGCGTTTGGCCCAAGTTCAATCTGATTGGCAGCCAGTATAGACTTGCCATTAATCAGACCATTGATTTGAAGCTTGTTTCCCCGAAAATCCACATTCTTGCCTACCAGTCCATTGAAAACAAAGGAATCAAACGCGGCCTGAATATTTTGCCTGACAGTACCACTGATAGTTGCGCTGCCTCCACTCATTAGCAGACTCCCTCCAACGATAACACCTTTATTGATCAGCAGTTTTCCTCCGGAAAGAACTACATCCCCTGCAACACTTTTTAACAAATGCAGCCTTCCTCCCATACACCGGATATCATCGCCTACATATCCATTAAAGATAATAGTACCACCTGCTGAAAGAATATCGTTATCTATCGTATCATTGATGGTAATAGTTCCCCCTCCGGCAATCAGATCTCCGTGAATAGGTGCATTGATCACAACCGTACCTGCAGCCACATAGACATCTTCGTAAACAGGCTGATTAATGGTAATAGTATCCCCATATTTTATGTGCATGGCATAGCCCTGGCAGATAACTATAACGCACAGCCATGATAGCAGTAGCTTTTTCATATCAATAGTAGTTACAATGAATAAAAGGTTGCTATTTTTTAAGATTGTTCTGCTTTTGAAAAAAATAGTATTGCCTAACTATTCGGCAAGAAAAGAATCCATAGTTGGAGAGAGTATTAGCCTGGAGGAGTACTCAGTCCGGATCAGCGTTCAGCCGGCTAGCCAGCCTCCATCTACATCCATAGCATGACCAGTAACAAAGGAAGCTTCTTCAGAACACAGCCATACAACTGCTTGAGCTATCTCCTGAGGTAGACCCATCCGGTTCATTGGTTCCAGGCTTTCGTACTGATGTTCTGCTTCTTTGTTTTTCCCTGTCACGCGGTCTATCATTGGCGTTTTAATTACACCCGGACAGACTGCATTGATACGAATACCTCTTTGAGCGTTTTCCAGGGCTGCGGTTTTGGTAAGGCCCAAAACACCATGTTTGGAAGCCACATAGGCAGCCGCGCCTGGAAATCCGATTTTCCCTGCCACTGAGGAGCAGTTGACAATAGCCCCCTTGCCTGCGTTGATCATGTGGGGAAGCTGGTATTTCATGCAAAGCCATATTCCCTTTAGATTGATGGCTGTTGTTTTATCAAAGTTTTCTTCTGAGCTATCGTCTTCTGAGCTATCCGCTATTGTTTGTGTCTTTCCTTCAATACCTGCATTATTAAAAGCAAAATCCAACCTCCCAAATTTATCCATTGTCTGATAGACCATTGCCTTTACATCTTTACTTTGGCTCACATCACAGGGACTAAACAGTACCTGTCCTCCCATAGCTTTGATGGCATCCATTGTTTGAGAGTTTTCCTGCAGATCGGCAATCGTGATAGTTGCCCCAAGGCGGGCAAAGGCCATTGCCGTTGCCTGACCAATGCCGAAACTGCCACCAGTGATAATCACAACTTTGTTTTTAAAATACGAATCCATAGACTAAAAGAATATAGGTATAGGAAGAGAATGTATGTACGTTCTTTTTTCGAAATGAAAGACCTTTCAGAGGATAAAAAATTAATCCGTTGTGAATTAATCCGTTGTGAATTCCTTTGTATTTCCTCTGTATATTTCAATGGATACAGTCCATGAATACATATCTTTTGTTAGAACAATACCAAGGTAATAATTCACGACTGGCTGGTGCGATGATAGTAGTCATACAAAGCACTGATTGTGCTTGTTTTACTCGTAATCGATGCTACAAATAATCTGTAAGTAGTACAGTTAATCTGGGAGTAGTAACAGTTTTCAACTTGCTGCTTTCAACTTGCTGCCCAGGGCCTTTTCTGAATCCAAACGATGTAGGTATTCAAGCACCTGTTGATCGGTTATTTGTTCGAAGCTAGCATAAAAGGCTCCTACACCCCGAAATTCCCGGGGTGTGAGCAAACATACTACTTCAGCAGCCTGTATAGCTAATTGCTCCATTGCACTTCGGGAAGAAATCGGCAGAGCAATCACAATACGTCCGGGTTTTTCTTTCATCAATAGCTGAACCGTTTCCAGTAGTGTATTACCCGTAGCTGCGCCATCATCTACCACAATGACTGTTTTTCCAGCAACATCGCTCATGGGTTTACCAGCCCTGTACTTTTGCTGCATTTCTTCCAACCGGGCTTTGATTTGCTGTGTTTACTGTTGAATGTATGTATCCGAAACACCCTCATGAGGAAGTACAATCGCCTCATTCAGGCTGACAGCACCTATAGCATATTCGGGGTGTAAGGGATGTCAAATCTTTTTGGCAAGAATCACATCCATAGGGAAATGCAGCTTTTTCGCTACCTCATAGGCAACTACGACTCCACCTCGTGGAACAGCCAGCACAATACAATCCTGATTTTGGTACTTACTTAGCTTCTCTGCCAGTTGCATGCCTGCTTCCTGTCTATCTAAAAAAAAGTTCATATAGGATAGAAGATTAAAATGGTGATAAAGAGTAAAATACCTGGGTAAGTCGAATGAATGTATGCATGAACATACTTCAATGGATAAGTGAACATACTTCAGTAGATAAATGGAGTACATACTCGATAGATCAGGCAGAAAGATGGACTTTACTCTACCCAAAGACAATGACCTCAATCATCATACGGTATGAGTACAATTAGCTGTTCTGGTGAGCGTGCCAAAGCAAAAGTAAGTGAGTTTTTACCTTCCTTTGACTCTATAAACTAAGCCCTAATTATCTATTCTTATCTTAATTATTCTTAGAGATGGAGCCACAGACATATAAAAGAAGAATCACTGTAACCCGTAGCGATGCAGTCTATGGGTTAGGATTCATTGGTGCAATAGTATATTACATCCAGCATGCTACTACATTCTGGATGGGTGTAGTGGGATTTTTCAAGGCAATTTTCTGGCCGGCCTTTGTGGTTTATAACGGGTTAGAGTTCCTGAAAATGTAGCAACCAGCATCATCGGAATAATACAAACTAGTCTTTGCCTTTATACAACTACCCTTAGGTTTGGAAGAACTTTGTTTGAGAAATAGGATAACCCATGAAATTGTCTGATCAACAGCTTCAAGTCGGGGATAGTGTAGAAAATATCTTTACTGGTGAAAAAATGACCATTGTGAAGATTACACATAAGCCGACTTTCTATCAATGTGTTTGGTTTAGTCCTGAAAACGATCTACAAAGAGATCTGTTTCTTTCCAGACATATCAGAATTATTCCTTTTTTGAAACATACTAATAAGGAAATAAGATTAAAGAATAAGGTGTATTTTAACCATCAGGATTTTTCTGCTGGTTCTACTTCTACTGGTCCCATTATGGAGGTTATTGATTTAATAGAAGCTACAGGAGAAAAACTGGCAGTTTGCAAATGGGAAAATGCATCCAAAGAAATAGATGCTGATATTTTTCCTGTACTGGCATTAAAAACTTGAACTGGTATTAAAAGAGTTTTCATTTGGATAGAAGAAAAGTGTATCTTCTCCTACTGCCAGCAGTATGTCTTTTTCTATCGGGTAGGCCATTTCCATACTGAAACAACCTTTTTGACAAATCGACAACCACTAGAAACACAGTAATTGCATCCGTCACATAACTGCTTGTAAAATACTTATATAATACTAGAAAGAGTTCAGAAATGAACCGATTCAGCATCCATACTATTCTACAATCATTTATCTAAACAGTACTATCATACATTATTCTTAAACCTGATAGCTTAATTGCGGAGTGTTTTGAGTTTATCGGGTTGGAGAAAGCAGATCTCACCTTTAGCTGTAATATCAATCAATCGTTCCTGCTTAAAATCAGATAGTGTACGGATCACAGTCTCCTTTGATGCTCCGGCCAGATTAGCCAGATCTTCCCGGGAAATGTGCATCTGTTTAGTAGAGATTTCTTCATCAGGACAATCTACACTGGCATGAACTCTTTCTGCCATAAAGAGCAAGGCATCTGCTACCCGTTTGCGTACCGAATTATAGGCCAGTTGCAATAAACGTTCCTCCCGTTCGAGGATATCACCTGCCAGAATTCGAATAAATTTATGGGAAACCTCATTATTTGAATATAGCAACGCATAAAAATCCTGGCGTTGAATGGCATACATTTCCACTGCTTCAAGAGCAGAGGTAGACTCTGTGTAATGACAGTTCTCAATAATCTCGGTATACCCGAAAAAATCTCCTTCTTTATAAATCGCTGTAATATACTCTCTGCCTTCTGCATTGGTCTTAAATGCTTTTACTTTTCCTTTACTGAGGAAATATGCTGCTGTAGGATAATCTCCTTCAGTAAAAATGAGGTGTTTTTTTCGAATATGGATGATCTTTTTTTCATCTGTTACAAACTCTTTGATTTCGTGAACTCTGTCAAGCGTCTTTAAAAAAGGCTCTATTCCCTCAACACGGTTTTCAAATTTTTGCTTTAAAAAGGCGGATTTCCGAAGCCGTATCTCAACCAGTTCCAGCAGGGAGATATCGTCAAAGGGTTTGATCAGATAGCCATCTGCACCTAGTCCCATCGCTTTCTGCAAATCATTCTTCTCTGCTTTGCCTGTAAGGAAAACGAAGGGTATTGCAGCAGTTTCCGGATCGCGTTGCAATAAATGTAAAACACCATATCCATCCAGTTCAGGCATCAATACATCACAAAGAATCAGGTCAGGCTTGCTTTTGCGTGCCAGTTCAACTCCTTCTTTTCCATTACCAGCCTGCAAAACATGATAAGAAGATAATTGCAGAATTTCTGCTGCATTTTCCCTTATTTCAAGTCGGTCTTCAATAATTAGAATGGTTTGCATAAAGGATAGTTTACAGCTCAGAAGACAAATAGAATATCTATAAGAAAACCCAAATAGAAAAGATCAGAAATGGATTAGCCGGAAATGGTAATCAAAGAAAATAGAGTTTAACGCAAATGGATTTAATAAAATGTATATGGATCACAAATCTACTTATAGTATCCGGCTTTGATCTGGATCAGAGTAGGACATGAAATTCCAGAGTGTGATTAGTTTCTGATTATACGACCTGTTCTACAGCTATATAATTTTAAAGTGCATTCGGGTAATAATAAAAACTTGCTGTTTGATTTTATCTAATTTGGTTAAGTTATATCCGTAGCTAATCCAAACAGTGGAAATCAATGAAAGCTTATTAATTATTTTAAAGAAAACAAGTCTTTTGTAAAATAATTAATAGGATGATACATACTGTTTTTCACATTCGATAAATTTTCTAGCAAAGAGGTATTACGTACTATAGAGGTATTACGTACTATATTTGATGTAGAGTATAACTAGTACTATAAATAGTATATTCTACAATGCTATCCACAATTTACATGGGTAAATATAGTTTAGCTAACCATACAAAACGGATAAATATCTCATAGGGAACATTGATCTTTATCATAGTAGAAAGTCTGACAAAAGAGTAGTTTCTCAGAAAGAATACAGAAAATTACTCTTATGAAAACGATCTTAGTAGCTACTGACTATTCGGAAAATGCGTATCAGGCTGTTGAATATGCCGCTTGTCTGGCACAAAAGATGCATTGTCGACTTATCTTGTTTCACGCTTTTGAGAGTTTGCAAACAATGAACACAGTGCCAGCAAATCCACCTGTAGTCCAGATCATCAAAAATCACTTTATGATTCGACTGGAAGAGATAAGGAATAAGCTGTTGGAATCCTTTTCTATAGAAATCAACTGTATAACCATGGAAGGGTCGGTGGAAGCCTTGCTTCCTTCACTTGTAGATAGGCAACAGGCAGATGTGGTAGTCATGGGAATCAGGGGCGCCAGTCCGATTACCCATTTTTTTATGGGTAGCACCACCACTACCCTACTTAGAAAAGCGACATTTCCTATGATTACAGTACCGGCGAGTTATACCTACCACTCTATCAGACGTATTCTGTTTGCCTCCGACTTTGAACCATTTGTCGATCCAACGACACTCTTGCCTCTAAGAGAAATTGCTCAAGCTTATGAGGCCATGGTTCAAATGCTTTATATTCCCTCATCAGAGAAGGATAAAGCTACTCACTATTCCAATGCGTACTGGGAAGAGCAATTGGATGAGATCAAGCATGGATATACCTTTTTGTACGAAAAAGATATAATCAAAGGCATAGAACAAGAAATCTGGAACTCTGGAGCTGATCTGCTGGTAATGCTTCCTCACCGCCATACATTTTTTGAAAGGCTACTGGAACGCCCGCACACTGAACAGATGTTCTTTCGTGCCAATATACCCCTGTTAGCTCTTACCGATAAGGCAATACATCTAAATAGATTTTCGGACAACAATGCTTTTTTCAACTATATGGCAGGCATTGATTGAAATACTTGTATAATCTGAGTAACCATGCAATGCTATCTTCCTATCTGGCTGTATAGCTCTCAAACTATATCTCGCACATAACTCTTCGCCAGTAGTAAAATATACACTAGTAGTAAAATACACACCAGTGGAAAAAACAAAAACGCAGCCAGCACTACTGGTTGCGTTTTTCAGGCATAGCTGGTATTGCTTTCCAAAGGCAGTTTATTGATAAAGTACGTTTATTGAATGTCCCTGTTAGGATATCTTGATTTCTTTGAGCAGCTTTTTGGCTTCTTCTTTTTTAGGAATTACAAGATGTAGAATACCATTTGTATAATCGGCCTGAATGGATTCGGCATTTACACTTTTGGGAAGCATAAACGAACGTTCAAATGCCTGATAGCTGAATTCCTGCCGGGTATAGTTTTTCTTCTCTTCTTTGCTTTCTTCTTTATGTTCTGCCGATATAGTGAGAAGATCATTATCAAGATTGATTTTAAAATCATTTTTATGCAGACCTGGAGCTGCCATTTCCACCTCAAAGGATCGATCATTTTCGGTAATATTCACCGAAGGCAACTGGCGAAAAGTTTGTCCAAAGAAAGGAGTGTTCTCAAAAAAACGATCTACATCCAACAAATCTGTAAACATAGAACGAAGAGCTGGAGAATTGCCATTGCGGCTTTTGATAAGAGACATAGGAGTAAATGTTAAAATGAAACATAGAAAACATCCTGTGAATGCTATCTGATGGCATCTAATTTCTGATGGCATGTAATTGTGTGATAGAGCCACGTCAACCATTCACTGAGACAAAAGTAGAAAAGGCTTTGCCTTGCTGCGATCTGTTTAATCACCACACCCGATGATGTTTATCACCCTGTATTACAACACATTGCATGATCACTATCAGTAACTTATGAAGATAATATCATCGAATCTGCCCTTTTATTTTTTTAGACTTGCAGGTATATCACTTGTTTTTTCTTTAAGCTTACCAAATCAGATTATCTTATGAAAAAATTAGCCTATATGCCTTTTCTGTACTTGATGGTATGGATATGCAGTATTGTATGTATGAGCAGTTGTAACTCTTTTCAGGTTTTGACAGATTCAGACCCTGGTATCGATTTGTATAAATACCATACCTTCGCTTTTGCCGACATTCTCTCACAGGATATTCTCTCAACTGATACAGATTATCCGGCAAAGAGTAGAGAAAATCCTTTGTATCATAGTTCCCTTATTGACCGGAACATTCATGCTCATATTGCAACCGAGCTTATTGCCAGAGGAATGGAGGAAGTTGATAGCGCTGCGGATATGATTGTCTCCTATCATACCTATACAGAGCGCAAACGGAGCTCGGTTAATGAATACTATCCGATGATGTACGGAGGCTGGTACTGGCGCTTCTATCCATGGGGTATGTATCCCTATCCCTACATGGTCAGACGTAGTTATAACTATACGGAAGGAACACTGATTATAGATCTGATTGATGGACACACAAAGCTTCTGGTTTGGCGCGGATCAATTGGTGGAGCCATTGACAATCCGGCACAGCTCCAACGCCAGGTAGAGCAGGCCGTACATCTTATATTTAGCAAGTACCCAATTCCAGTCAATTATAGATCAAATAAATCTGAAAGGACTATTGCTGCTCATTAGTCAGATTTATTTGGTCTTCCCACATACTTATTCCATAAACAATAGTCTCCCAGATACAATCACACTTCCTGGTTAACTATATGCCTGAGTTTTTTTCTTTAACAGGCTAAGTGTGATTGTATCTGGATTAGTTGCACATCAATCCTACTTTTCACTGTTTTTCATACCCTCCTGATTTTTCAAGGATGCGGATACGAAAAAAAATCAATGCAGTTTTTCCTTCTGTCATAGACTGATGCAGATCCGGCACATGAGGATAGTAAACATAAATGATAACAGATAAGCATAACAGGCATGTAAAGGTTAGCAAGTGAATAGATTGAGAAAAAGGGCACTCAGCAAATAATAGCAAGTGCCTTTTAGAACAAGGAAAGAACTAACAGCAATCTGTCAGATAGTAGTTTCTTATTATAGTTTCTTATACTATTTTGTGCAGGTAAAGCACGAATGAAGGACAAGCAGCTAAAAACATCTCCCTACATTGATCCGGAGGAAGAAAGTTTTAGAGCTGATAATTTCTATTTTGTATAAGTGATCAGATTTGTATAAGTGATCAGCTCTACAGACAAATTAATAAGCTAATGAAACTGCATTGGCAACCTCCAACCGATTATCCACACAGGTAATACCCGGGGCGGCAGAAACAGCTTTGGTAGCGTCTGCTTTTTCTGCCAGAGAACGTACCTGTCCTTTCAAAATAATCCGGTTACCAATCATTTCAATATGGATTCTGCTGGCATCAATTGTAGCACTGCGATGAAAGGCCTCACTGATAAGGTAACTATCCCATTTTTAACAGCCACCCCAATCTCTGCGGCATTTAGCAATGGATTCCATCTGAGCTGATCCATCACATCTTTTTGTATTTGCAAATCAGTTTCATGACGGTAAGAGTAAAATTAATTTAAAGCCCGAAACCTAGGGAGAAAGCGTAGAGAAGAAAGAAGCCTGTAGAATTGTTCTTTCTGGGCTTCTTTCTGTAACTGAGTGCAATCACTCAGTTTGGGATCACGTATGAAAAGACCTTTGTAACCTTGCTGACTTCCCTGTTGCAAGAGCATAACAACTGGAAACGCTCTCCCAACAGATTTTGTGCATTAGTGGTTATAGAAAGCATGTTGTTTGAGGCTAGCTCGTTAGATTAGCCGATGACCAGATCATCTTCTACATTTGTTACCCCAGGAGCTGCCCAGGCGGCATGTTCAGCTTCTTTGCGTTCAATCCAGGAATGTACCTTGCCTTTTAAAATAATCTTGGTCCCAATGGCTTCTACATCTATTTGCTGCCCCTCCAGCGTAGCATTACGTTGGAGCGCTGCGATGATCTTGGTTTTGACATCTGAGACGACTACGGCAGGTTTGACAGAAATTAAATTGCTCACCCCCTTAACTCCTACCAAAAACTGTATGGCACTTTCAGCTGCATTTCTCTGATAGTGCCAGTCGACCTGACCTTCCAATGTTACCCACCCCTTCTGGACACGTATTTTAATTTTATCTTCCGGAATCTCACTATGCCATTTAAACGAATTCAGAATTGCATGGGCAATGTCTTCATCTGTTGTTTGACTACCAATGCTTTTAACGGTGATTTCCTGAGCTACGGCTCTTACGCCCTTTACCCGTTTCGCAGTATTTTCAGCAGCCACCTTCATTGAGTAATTTTGTACATAACCGCTCAGTGTTACCACACCGTCTTTTACAGCGACCCCAATTTCAGTGGAATGCAGTGTAGGTTCCCACCGCAATTCGTTGATCACATCCTGTTGCAAAGAAAAATCTGACTTCATAGTAGTAAAAGATTTAATTGAAACATAGTGCCAAAATAAATGTCATTTCTTTTTTGTCCGATGAGCCCTGTCATCGCCTGTGCTGATTGTGAGACAAGATTACTTATATCTACCTGAGCAAACTGCGTTTTATCCATTCTAATTAAGGTGTATAAGTATCCTTGCGATTACTCTTTCTTTCCTGTATAATCGGCAAGAGCCAATAAAGGTATATGTATCCGAAAAAGCATTTGCTCTGTGTTCGACTTTTCCAGTAGCCGTTGAAAAAAGGTATGATGGTGGGGAAGCATTACCAGCAGATCGGCTCCATAGGTAAATATTTCTCTTTCTATTGCCTCAGGAATATTTTCTTCATACAAATTGGTAAATTCAGGCCTTAGCTCTTTGAGCTGTTCTTGCCAGTATTGTCTGGCAGATACAACCTTTTCAGATGAGCCACTTTCCGCTAGTTGAACAGGATTAAATACAGAAGTCTGGGTATAATCTGCCGGATATGTATACTCCGCTGGTTCTTTTTCATACGCTGTAACTTCTGACAGGTGCAAAACACGGACAACAGCTTTGGATTCTGAGGCAATATCCTTAAGTGGAAAGAGAACCTGTGCATTAGAAATTGGCTTAAGATCACAGGCAAATAAAATACGGGAAATGGGATGGTAATGATAAAGCTGAGGTAAAATCAACACAGGAATATTAGATTCTTTTAAGACTGATGCCGTGCTGCTACCTATCCAGAAATGGGTAACAGGATTAGATCCGCGAAGCCCCATCACTACCAGATCTGCATTCTGTTGCTCAAGAAATTCCTGTAACACCTTTGCCAGGGTTCCTACCCGGATCATATAGGAAACAGGTACGGGATATTTTTGCGTAATTACCTGTTTTAGCTCTTCAAGATGTTTTCTGTGAGAGTCAATGATAGGTTCCAGTACAGAAAGCGCAGGTAGCACAGAGGATGAAATCAGTGGAAGTTCAATCGCATGAAAAAGAACGAGGCTGCTGTTCATTCTCTGTGCCAGACAGACCGCATATTCAGCCGCCTGCCTGGCATTATCTGAATAATCAGTAGGTAATACAATGGTTTTCATAAAGATGTACACATAAAAAATGCTCTACACATAAGAAAAATAATCTATACCTGATTGCAAATAAAGTTTATCAAAAATAGGCTGGCTATCAGCTCGTTTCAATGACATTACTCATGCCCAGAACTGATTACAAAGGTGTGATTAGGTAAGAAGGAGTAATGTAATATCCAGACAAGCAAGATCACCTATAAAATCCTTTAGCGTCTGATCAAAAATATTCCTGGCTATGTAACCTAAGGTAGTTGTAAGCTAAAGTATATACGACTAAGAGAATATGTTACCAGTTGGATATGTAGACTATTTTATATTTAGTAGATAATACATCTGTCTGGCGTTGTGAATGTATCGTTTGCTGTGTTTTTTCGTTTTGCGTTCGAGTTGTTGTAGGATTTTAATTTCAGAGTTGCCTTTAACCAGATAGTCTTTCCGGAAATGTTTTATTCGGATGCCTAACACTTGTGCATCATGGGCAAGCCCGAGCATAGAAACAATCTGGTGCAACTTTTTGAGTGTTGACTGTCTGAGAATTTTCTGGTCAGGAATCACCTGAAGCCAGTACCCAATATTTTTTAGTCGCTTCCGGATCAGATGTGTATTTTTAGCAAAATACTCTTTTTGGTTTTGTGTGTTTTTGTCTTTCTCTCTGATATATTGCTTTGTTTTTTTCAGAGCCTGTTTGTCTGCTTTTGTTTCAAGGTGGGTCTTTATGATGGTATCTAACTTTGTTATCTCCTTTTCCTGAAAGTGAGTAAGCATTGCTTTTATTTCGTGGGCTGTCTGCATTTTCAAGTGTTGAAGATGCGATTTGAAAACCGGACAGTCAGCATCTGACACAGCAGCAAGCTGTAAATCCAGTTCTCTGTATTTGCCCAGCATCCGAAATAGATAAGAAGTGCTGGGAAGCCGTTCACTATGTTCTTTTTCCTTTGTTACTAATTCGGTTAGCTTAATAAAGGCGCGTAGCTTCTTAATGCTTACCCGCAATTGGTGCACTGCACGACTAGAAAGCTCTTTTTGGACAACAGCCAAGCTTTTCTCAAAGCTATTATGTTGTTTATTCCACTGAGTCAGAATGGATTTAGTGAAAGACATAGGTTCATCAGAAGTGATATAAATAAACTAGTGATTTAGTACAATTCTGTATCTATCTTCCTTATTGACGGCTCACTTGCCTCTACTCTTTTGCTCCTACTCATTTGTCACCTACTCATTAACAGTTGTATAGACTTATTGTTGTAGAATCCAGAGTACAAATAAGGAATGAAATCTTCGATTTTCACTCACAACAGATAGTGAGATCGATCAACACAAGCCATGATAGTTATCATTTTGAAAGATTCTCAGGAAAAAGAACTTTGAATAAAACCTATAAAGTACTTATAATTAAGTAGTTATGACTAAGCTGATCGACTATAACCTGGATGCCCGCACAAAACTAAAAAGCGGGGTGGATCAATTGGCAAAAGCAGTGATTATTACACTGGGACCAAGAGGCAGAAATGTGGTTTTTGAAAAATTTGATGGTACTCCCCAGATGTCTTGTGATGGGGTTACAGTAGCCAAATAAGTCGAACTGGAAGACCCTGTTGAAGAAATGGGGGTAAGAATGATCCGCGATGTGGCCATGCGTATTTCTGAAGCTGCAGGTGATGGCACTACCGCGGCTACTTTACTGGCACACATATTAACTGATCTGGGGCCTTAAAAAGTAGAAGCTGGCATAAACCCACAAGAAATAAAAAAAGGAATGGATAAGGCAGTGAAAACGGTAATTGATAAATTAAAACAGTTAGCCATAGCTGTAAACAATGATAGTGCCCGCATTGAGCAAGTAGCTACTATTTCGGATGGAAGAAGGGATTATTCCGGGCGGAGTTATAGCCTATCTCCGTTGTCTGGAGGAATTGGATAAGCTCAAAGATTTAACCAGTGAAGAAGAAACAGGAGTAGATATTGTGCGCAAAGCTTTGCAAGAACCATTAAATCGTATACTAATCAATGCCGGATTGGAACCGGGTGAAATCTTACAGAAAGTAAAAGCAGAAAAAGATGATTATGGTTTCAATGCAAAAACAGAACAATACGAACATTTGCTTGATTCAGGTGTAATAGATCCAGTGAAGGTAGCTCGCCTGGCGTTAGAATATGCAGCATCAGTTGCAGGATTATTTATTACTACTGAATGTGTGATTGTCAAAAAGCAGAAAGACAAAGAAAAGATGTTGGCACCTGCGGGCGAAATGATATAAACGCTTCCCTTGTTTGACATTTTAACAGAGTATTGTTTTATAGGTGATCTACAGAAAGGATTTGTGCTATCTAAGGAGCATCAGAAAAAAAGAAAATCATCCCTTCCTGATCAGATAAAAGCAAAATCCCGTTTCCTATCAAAATGTTGATTAGGATACCTAATTGTGGATTGGGATACTTACAAGAACTGATCACAATTACCTCTTCCTATGATGTATCTCAGGGCAACTGAGTAAAATATAGTTTTCCTTTACATGGCTATCACAAAAGGTACATCCCTGTGCATAAAAGGATACATCCCTGTGCACGTTTAATCCAGTTAATGAAAAATGTCAGGAGAGAAGTAGCAAGAGAGAAGCTGTATAGATTAGTTAGTTCCATAAAGTGTAAAAATCAAATCTATCACTGTAAATATCTTCTCTATTACTGATTAATTCTGATTTAACACCAAAAATCATGTTACATCCGGAAATACAGAAAATGCAAAAAGAGAAAGGCCACATATGTGTATCGGTAATTGTGCCTACACATCGTCTTTCACCTGAACGGGGCACCGATGAACTGCGTGTTGAAAGAGCGATTGAGCTTACCAAGCAACAACTGTGGCATAACTATAAGCCTGAACAGATAAGCGAACTAATCAGACGAATAGACGAGCTTGCCCAACAGATTAATTATCTGCACAATCTGGATGGAATTGGGTTATATGTCTCACCTCATCTTCAAAAACGAGTATCTTTCCCATTCCCGGTCAAAGAAAAAGTCCTTGTCTCAGATTCTTTTGAGATTCGTGACCTGGTTTATAAATTCGAATATGCCACAGACTATTATCTGCTTTTACTAACCAGCCAATGGGTTCGCCTGTTCAAAGGCAAACTGACTGATTTGAAGGAGATAACCGACGAGAACTTTCCCAAAGACTACCATGAAAGCTATCAATATAGCAAACCCAGCCACAGCCATTTCGCTGGTGGACATACACGTATCCAAACCTTTGAAAAAGAGAAATCCGGATTGGAGAAGATCAGAGAACAAAGTTATTTCCATGCTGTAGATGATGTTCTGTCCCAATACTTACTCCCCAATTCTGCTTTGATTATCACAGGTACTGAGCAATCAGTCAGCCTTTTCTAACAGGTAAGCAAACATACCCGAAATATAATTGGAGCTATTGAAGGAGATTATACCCGCATTCCTCTGAGCGAACTGGCTAATCTGGCATTTGAAGAAATTCGGCTGTTAGTTACCCGGAAACAACAAAAGCTGGTCACAGAGCTGGAAGAAAAAATCGGGTATGGTCACGGGGTTGAGGGAGTGAAGAATGTATGGCAGGCAGCTTGTGATGGTCGTGGTTTACAGTTACTTGTAGAAAAGGATTTCGTTCTGCCCGGATTTGTGGAGGAAAATAAAAATCTATTGCATCTGACTCCTCCAACGGTTTCTCATGCCATACTTACAGATGTGGTAGATGATATTGTCCAGATAGTGTTACAAAAAGGTGGTCAAGTCACTTTTGTAGAAAATCAGATGTTAATCCATCATGAGCGAATTGCTTTGATTACCCGCTACTGAGATTTCATGTTCAATTACAATGTTCAATTACAGAGTAGGTAAATATATTGTTTCTGTTTCTACTAATCTGTTTCTACTAAACCGAACACACGAGTATGGATGCAATCTATTGGCATTTAGTGTTGAACCACATTCCAATCCTGGGAACATTTTTTGGTGGCCTTGTTGTAAGTGCTGGATTATTGGTAAAAAGCGAAATTACCCAACGGGTAGGTATGGGTATTTTCATCCTTACTGGCCTGAGTTCTGTTGTGACCTATTTTACAGGAACCCAAGCAGAAGATGCAGTGAAAGAACTACTCGGAATCTCTGAAAATCTCATTGAAGTGCATCAGGAATTGGCTTCAGTAGCCATGTGGCTTATGGGAGTGATGACTTTGGCATCTTTTGTTTCCTTTATTCCTTTTCGGAATCCACTTAGCTGGAATCGGTTTTCTCTCCTTGTTGCCTTGTATTCTCTTCTTGTATTGGTAGTGATGGCAAGAGTTGCTTTTACAGGAGGAGAAATCAGGCATTCGGAAATTCGAAGTAATGCATCAGAAATGCAAGAAAATATCCCTACAACTGAACCTTCAGATGACTAATAATAATCAGAAAGCCCTTCTGTTATAAACAGAAACGGGTATTGAAAACAAATTGATATCCTGTAATACTACTCACTGAGAAAGTAAGCAATTCAGGTATAGCTAAAAATCTTGATTTCGCCTTCCTTTGATTGGTAAAAGGAATCGAGTTGAAGCAATCTATAGACGATAAAAGTATAGATAGGCTGAAAAACTGGGCTGATAGATAGACCGGGCTGATGGCTAAGGCTACAAAAAGAAAACCCCTTCCTCATTCACTTTAATTTAAAAGACGAAACGCATACTGAGAAAATAATACAGGTATTGGAAGCATCGGCCCGGAATGACCGCACATTTTTTAAATGATCGCACATTTTTAAGAAGTAAAGGCCTACTCCGGTAATCAAAAACTTTCTTTGTAAGCTTCTATGATGGTTTGGTCATACAAACAAACTGTCCCTTTGATAGAGCTTCTTAGAGATCTGTACTCATACTATTTACTCTTATCTCTTTTTTATCTCACACTCATTTTTACTACCATGCATACATGTTTATACCATTACTCATGCCTATTGGCTCCTTCCCAATTCAGGAGTTTTTTGCATCAGGCTTACGCCAACCAAGATCCTCAATTCAAATTAGTAAGGTTACTATTGTGGAACCTACTACTTTTATCCTCAACTTCACTTCTGGCCCAGTCGCCTGTCAGGCAATGGGATAAAACGTTTGGAGGAAACCACTATGATGAACTTCGCTCGATGGTCCCCACTGCTGATGGAGGGTATTTGCTCGCTGGATCATCCTGGTCAGGGATCGGAGCAGAAAAGTCAGATACAAACAGAGGTGGCCCTGATTACTGGATTATAAAAGTGACTAAAGACGGTAGTAAACAGTGGGACAAAACCTATGGAGGCACTGGTGAAGACCGGTTGGAACACATTCTGCCAACGATAGATGGAGGGTATCTGCTCGCCGGGTCATCTTCCTCAGGGAAAGGAGGAGAAAAGTCTGATGGCAATAGAGGGGAAAACGATTACTGGATTGTAAAAATCACCAAAGATGGTGCTAAGCAATGGGATAAAACGTTTGGAGGAAATAGTCAGGATTTTCTTACGGCTATTGTTCCAACCTCAGATGGAGGGTATTTGTTGGGTGGACAATCTTCTTCCGATAGTGGTGCAGAAAAATCGGACGGTAATAGAGGAGATTTTGATTATTGGATTGTAAAAGTGACTAAAGATGGTAGTAAACAGTGGGATAAAACCTATGGAGGCACTGGTGGTGATGCACCTTATTCTATGGTTTCATCTCTAACTGGAGGGTATTTGCTAGGAGGGTCGTCCAGTTCAGGAATAGGAAACGAAAAATCAGAAAGTAACAGGGGATCTTTGGATTATTGGATTATCAAAATCAGTGATAATGGAGTGAAAGAGTGGGATAAAACCATTGGCGCCAGCGATTGGGATCTGCTTCTGACCATGCTTCCAACATGGGATGGAGGCTATTTGCTTGGAGGATATTCTACTTCAAATGCTGGAGGAGAAAAATCAGAGTCCAATAGAGGGCAAGCCTCTTTTACAGGTGATCAATGGATTGTAAAGGTCTCCAGCGATGGCACTAAACAATGGGATAAAACGTTTGGAGGCAGTGAACACGATGAACTTCGGTGCATGATCCCCACTATTGACGGAGGGTATTTGTTAGGGGGACCTTCCTGGTCGGGAATTGGAGGGGAGAAAACGGATATAAACAAAGGCGGACCCGATTACTGGATTATAAAAGTGACCAGAGATGGCGTTAAACAATGGGACAAAACGTTTGGGGGAAGTGAGGATGACAGGGTGTTTTCTATTCTTCCCACTCCGGACGGTAATTATCTGCTGGGAGGAAGCTCTTATTCAGGTATTAGTGGAGATAGATCCACTGCCAACAGAGGAGAATCCGACTTCTGGCTTGTTCAGACTACAGTAGACCCGATCTATAGCTTCCATCGCACTATTAACTTCAATGGGCCTTCTGTGAGAATTGATGGAAAGATTTTTCAATCCAGTAATAGTGTGAAAAACTTTAGTTATACCGGGTATTCTTTTTCAAACCAGGCTGTACCTCTACTTCCTCCTACTGACTCAGACAGAGCTACGATGATCCGCTCTTCTTTGTGGGGAAATTCTGACAAACCACTTACAATCAACATCGGAGATATTCCAAAGGGTGCCTATCAGATATATCTATATGTTTGGGAAGACAATGCCTCTGAATTCTTTGAGATCTATCTGGAAAATAAACTGGTTGAACGCTATAGCAGTGGTGAGGCCGGAAGCTGGAAAAGGCTTGGCCCGTATAGCGTCACTGTTACAGACGGGACGCTCAATCTGGGTAGCGTGGGGGGAGCTGCAAACTTTTCGGGCATAGAAATATACCAGGTTTCTCCCTCACTACCTGCCACGCCTTCACAGTTGAAAGCAGTTGCTTCTGCGCCTTTTCAGGTGAATCTTTCCTGGAAAGACAATGCAATCGATGAAACAGCCTATGTAGTCGAATATGCTGAATCGGCTAATGGTCCTTTCAGGGAGCTTTTCCCCAGTTCTGCCACTATATTATTTCCAGGTACATTGGCTGCAAATACTACTTCTTTTGCGGCTTTCTCACAGGCAAACACACAGATTTGTTACCGGGTAAGAGCTGTCCGCCAGACAGTCAGTTCTGCGTATTCGAATATTGTCTGCGCAACGCCTCCTGCCTCACTGGAACAGGTTGGTAGCTGGCAGGGAAAAAGTTCTGTGGCTGGAGGCAATGTTAGCGGTACCCGCACACAGGCAGTAGGGTTCTCTATTAATGGAAAAGGGTACGTGGCAACCGGATTTGATCATCTGTTTTCGCCCCACTTGAAAAATGATCTTTGGGAGTATGATCCAATCACTAATAACTGGACACGAAAAGCGGATTTTCCGGGTGGTATGCGCTTTGCTGCCGTTGGGTTTTCTGTGAACGGAAAGGCCTATCTGGGATTGGGGATTGACTCAAGTGGAAACAGAAGAAAAGACTGGTGGGAATATAATCCGCTGACTAACAGCTGGACCCGGAAAGCCGATTTTCCGGGGCAGGCACGCTCTATGGCTGTTGGTTTTACACTGACAGGAAAAGGATATCTGGGAATGGGCTACAGTGGTAGTGTTTACCTGAAAGATTTCTGGATGTATGATGATCAGAGTGATCGCTGGATACAAAAGGCAGATTTTGGCGGTCAGGCAGGAGCTTTGCCTACCAATCCCTCCAATGAGCTTTCTTTTGGCCGTGTTGCCGTAGGTTTTGTTATTGGTGATAAAGGGTATATCAATACGACTACCCAACTTTCGTCTCAGCACTATGGAGAACATGCGGCTACAAGTGAATTTTATCAATATGATCCACTGACCAATTACTGGACCCGGCGAAACAGTATTATCATAGGGGCAGGAGCGGCTGGTTTTTCGATTGGAGATAAGGGGTATATGGGTATTGGTAGTCCAAACCCTAGTTTTGTTACTCCTTCAGGCAACTTTTCTCGCTTGTTCTACCAGTACGATCCGCAAAAAGATCTCTGGTTTGAAGATGCTTCCTTTCCGCAAGGACTATCCGATGCAGCCACCTTTGTAATTAATAATACAGGGTATATGGCAACAGGTTTTAATTATGCAACCATGAATACACCGGCTGTCTATGCGTTTACACCTGCCCAGTTACCTAGTACCTTATACAGAGCCATAAATCTGAACGGACCTGCAGTAGTGATTGATGGAAAGAACTTTGAATCCAGCCAGAATGCTGCAAACTTTTCCTTTAGTGGCAACACATTCATCAATCAGTCAGTGACATTGCAACCAGATACGGATGCAAACCGAGCTAGTATGATCCGATCTTCTATCTGGGGCAACTCAGCAGGGCCTGACCTGAAGATAAATCTTTTAAATGTAACACCAGCCACCTATCAGCTCTATCTATACACCTGGGAAGACAATGTCTCTCAGACTTTTGATATTTATCTGGAAGGAAATAAAGTGGAATCCGCTTACAGCAGTGGGACAGCAGGAAGCTGGAAGAAGCTGGGCCCATACCTGACTACTGTCACAGATGGCACCCTAACGCTTTCTGCCTCAGGAGGAGATGCTAACTTTTCCGGTATTGAAGTGTACAAAGTAAGTAGTTCTGCCAGATTAGCCGCTTCATTACCAGAGCATGACAATTCCGGACTTAGTATTTATCCCAATCCAGCCATAAACCAAAATACCCGAATCCAGGCTCAGGGTTTTCTGCCCTATGAGACAATCACTGTAAGTGTATACGATTTGAGAGGAAAAAGAGTGCACCATAGTTTACGTAAAGTTGATTCTACAGGTAATGTAGATACAGACCTTCACATGCTGGGTATGGGTAGTGGACTATATGTGCTAATGGTAACTGGAAAACAAACTGTTCAGAAAGCTAAATTAGTCATAAACTACTAGGGGTGGTAACTCACTAGGGAGACTTAGTAAGGATTGTTCAGAAAAATCAAACAGTAAAGAATCCTTTCACTCAGGGAGAAAAACATTTTCGTTTCCCCCTGAGTGAAAAAAGTATATTGATTTACTATCCGATTTATTCTTGCATCTGGTCTGATGACTGATCCTTTCGGGTGTATCAGTTCCACCATATTTGCTAGATATATAGTTAGATATACACTATTTGTTAGCTACTATGGGTGTGAAAAATATGGTATATGTAGGTAGATTTTGCATTCACTTTTAGCTACATCCTTGTAGTATAAGGTACTATCTTATGACTAATTATCCTACATGTCAGATACCTGTATTTCTTATTTATGGCTACTATGAGCCGGAGCTTTAGAGGAAACAGAGAGTGAAATGAGCTTATCTCCAGCTTGCCAGTTGGCAGGAGTTGCCTTGCCTTGTTGACTGACAGCTGTTAAAGCCTGTATTAGCCGCAAAATCTCTTCTGTATTTCGACCAACGGGTAGTGGATAGTAAATAGATACCTGCAAAACTTGTTTGGGATCAATAATAAAGGTAGAGCGGGAAGCCTGAGTTGAATTCAGATCAGGCATAATCATTCCATATTGCCGGGCAATATATCCATAGGGATCGCCAATAATGGGAAAGAATATCGATTCTTTCATCCAGGTTTCAATTGATTCGAGCCATGGACGATGGGTGGCTACACTGTCGGTACTTAACCCCACTAACTCACAATCATGCTCACGAAGTTGCTTATAAATCCTGGAAAAAGCAACCACTTCTGAACTACAGACAGGTGTAAAATCAGCCGGATACGAAAAAAAGACCAGCCAGCGACCCCGGTAATCGGAAAGCTTTACACGTCCTAACTGACTCTCTCCTTCAAAATTGGGTACCAGTTCTCCCAGAGATAGTTTATTGGTGTCCGAGTGTACTTTCATAAAAGTATAGTTTAGATGCCTCATGTAAAATACAGCCTGTTGGATACAAACTGTAAAGCTATTAATCAACACACTCTGTTTCAATGACATGTATCAATTTACAACCTGATTGAATGAAGTATATTCAGTTTGTATAGTTGACCACGTGTTATTTTTATATACTTATTTGTTGATTGGTACTAAATCCATAATATTATACCTGTCTTTGTAAAAATTACCTAACCATCAGTGTGTTACAATCTATGCAATAACCTTCATTTCCTGCTACTAGCGTATCATATCAATCTATTATATTAGCGCATTCTATTAGTGCATCATTAGTACCTTAGCCCCCTTTAAGCGCTTTTCTTTCAGATCAGATAAAGCCTCATTAGCCTGTAGGAAAGGATAAGACTCTACCTGAGGAATGATCGGGATTCGGGCTGCAAGCTTTAAGAATTCCTCTACATTATGGCGTGTGATATTAGCTACACTTTTTATTTCTTTTTCCATCCACAACTGTGCAGCAAAATCGATAGTAGCCATAGATACCTTATCAATAGATTCTTTTCGGATCGCATTTATGACCAATCTCCCCCCGGGAAGCAGATAATACAAACTAGAAAGAATAGGCTTCCATACAGGGGTCGTATCAATGATTACATGGCAGAAAGTGGGTGGAATATCTGTAAAATCACCCACCCAACTGGCACCAAGAGACAAGGCAAACAAACGTTCTTGTTCACTTCGGGCAAATACATACAGATCTGAATACGGGTAGAGGAATCGGGCCATCTTCAGTACCAAATGGGCTGAAGCTCCAAAACCACTTAATCCCAGCGTTTGTCCATTAGTCAGACCAGCCAGCAAAAGCGAACGATAGCCAATCGCCCCTGCACACAGGAGTGGTGCTGCCTGCTCATCTGAAAAGATTGCTGGTATGGCATAGGCAGCATCCTGTCCGACCACCATATACTCTGCATAGCCACCATTGGTATCCCGCCCGGTAGCTTTAAAGTGTGGGCATAGATTTTCACGTCCAGATTTACAGAATTCACATTTCCCACAGGTAGAAAATAACCAGGCAACACCTACTCTGTCCCCTTTCTTCCAGCGTGTGACCTTTTCTCCGACTTGATGTACATATCCTACCACCTGATGGCCAGGCACGACAGGATAGGCAGGTGGTGGCGTTCTACCTTCTATTTCATCGAGTTCGGTATGACATACCCCACAACAAGAGACCTGAATCAGAATTTGGTCAGGTTCAGGTTTGGGAACAGGTATATCACACAAATTCAGGGGCTCTTTCCGATCCATCAGATCACATACCCCTTGTAAAACCATCGCTTTCATACTAAAAAACAGATCACATACTCATTACAGATTTATGAAAAATACAGGCTTTTAAAAGAATACCTGAAAATGTATTAAAACACTTATTTCCGCACAAAATGCTTAGAATCAGATAGATTTACACACAGTATTGATCAATCTCACAGATGATATTACTCATTGCAACCTGATAAAAATATAGTCAACTTTCAATCAGTATATATCTTTAAGTAAGCATATAAATCTACTACCTCAAACAGATACACTCATGGAGAATAGTTTGTATACAATGGAAAAACTACTCTCATTTTTGAGTCAGCCCACCTCCTATCCCCATCAGCCTGTTTCAGTCAAGGTAAAACAGACACATGCCTCTGTGGTAGTGATAGCTTCTCCTTATGTATTCAAAGCCAAAAAAAGTGTAAATCTTGGCTTTCTTGATTTCACTTCCCCAAGCAAGCGAAAGCAGGATCTTGAGCGGGAAATCCGACTCAATAGCCGTCTATGCGCCCATTTGTATACAGGTATAGTTCCTATTCGGTTAATTAATAATCAGTTAAGCTTTGGGCAGAAGGAAGATAGCCAAGATGTAGATAGTCAGGCAGAAGAGATTGTTGAATATGTTCTTCAGATGCAAGAACTTGCTGATGGGTATTTTCTCAATCAGTTACTCAAAGAAAATAAGGTAAGTGTGGCTACACTCGAACCTGTGCTGGACATACTTGAGCAATTTTATCAGCATCAGCCTGCTGACTCAGCTATTACACAGTATGGAGATCTAGTGAAAATAAAGGAGGCTGTTTATGCAAACCTGGATAGTCTGGAAAATCCGGATAGCGTATATAGCTTGGATAGCATACCAAATCCAAACGATGAGAAGAAATCTGTTGAGAAGAAATCTACCCTGGTATTGCAATTACTGCGGTGGTATAATGAGACCTTCTTTGAGCAACATCAACAACTGTTCAAAAAACGTGTGGAGCAAGGCTGGATTAAAGATTGTCATGGAGATTTGCATCTGGAACATATCCATATCTACCACAAGAAAATCTCCATTTATGACTGTATTGAATTTAATGATTCTTTTCGATATATAGACATTACTGCTGATATTGGTTTTCTGGCAATGGATCTGGACTTTCATAATCGGCCAGATCTGTCAAAATACGTTACAGCGCAAATGGCAAAGCGGCTCAATGATCCGGATATGACCTTGCTGATTGACTTTTACAAATGCTATAGAGCCTGTGTACGGGCTAAGGTAGAGCACATTCGTTCTCTTGAATCTGAAATTCCTACAGAACAGCAGCAAAAAAGTCGCCAACGAGTTGCAAAGTATTTATCTTTGGCACTGCAATACCTTACTGTAGAGACTACACCTTCCGTTATAATTATTTGTGGCCGAATTGGTACAGGAAAAAGTACCATCGCCCGGCAAGTAGCTTTGCTACTTGGCTATGAGTATATAAACAGTGATGTCGTTCGCAAACAAACTGTGGGGTTACCACTCTTGCAGCGTCCTCACACTAATGATGGAGAAAAATTATATTCGCAGTCATCCACTGAGAATGTTTATCAGGCTTTACAACAAAATACCCTGTTGCATATTGCCAATCAAACAGGGATAGTAGTAGATGCTACCTTTGGACAGCAAAAACACCGTCAGGAATTCCAGCAAGCATTAAAGAAGCAAAATATTCCCTACATCTTTATAGAAGTTCAGGCTTCTGACAAAATTATCAAAGAGAGACTGACCCAACGGGAAAAGCAAACAGATGTCATCTCAGATGCACGCTTGTCTGACTTTGACTTGATTAGCAGCAACTACCAGCCTCCAATAGAGTTGATGTATCCGAATCTGATAACTCTTTCAACAGAAGATACACCCGAACATACCCTATATTCACTGTTCAGTAGTCTGAGTTGCCGAAAATATTCTTTTTCACAGGTGTCTTTTCTATAGATATATCCCATAGCCCACCCAATCTCATCTGCCGAACTGATGGCTGTCATCACAATTTATCGAAAGAGAAAATAGCTTTGAGTTATCTCATATACATCCTAACTATTTTATCCATTACCTATATGAAAACCTTTATCGTTTGCACAGACTATTCTGAAAGTGCTCAGCAGGCTACCCGATATGCAGCTGCACTAGCCGCAGCCAGTGGCGTAAGTACACTTGTACTTTATCATGCCTTTGTTATGCCAGTTCCTGTCTCGGAAGTTCCAATCGATATACCAACAGAAGAACAACTCATCGAAGAAAGTCTGGATCATCTTAAACAAATAGCCCAGGATATCAAACAGGATTATTCTTTCACCATTGAATACTTTACCAGTGCAGTACCTGTTTGGGAAGCGGTTCCCTTACTGATCAGAAAATTTCATGCAGATCTGATTATTATTGGTCTTAAACCTGTGAGTGAACTGGACAGACTTGTATTTGGCAGTACCGCCGCCCGGTTAATTCAGCATACAACCCTTCCCGTATTAGCTGTACCTGAAAATGTCAGCTTTACCCCACTTGACCAAATTGTGCTAGCGTATGAAGATCAGCAAACTGTTTCGACACACAAACTGGAACTATTGCAAAAGCTGGCAGCGGTATTTCATTCCCATGTAGAAATAGTTCATATAGATAAGCCTGAAGAGGTTCTGACAAATGCTGCGCACACAAGTCGGACAAAGAAAGTTCCCCGTCTGGAAGAAGTTCTGCAGGGAATAAGCCATGAATATGCCTTTGTGGAAGAGGAAACGCCTTTAAGTGGAATCAAACAAAGCATAAAGGAGTACCATCCGAATTTATTGGTAATGATGCCTCATCATCGGTCAATCTGGGAGATGATCCTGCATCGGAGTACTACACGGAGAATGGTATTTAGAACCCCTGTTCCCTTATTAATCCTGCCATCTGATAAATAAGTTAAAGATTCCAGAATAAAAGGGACAAATCACAAAGATATGCCTTATATCGTAATTAAATGATCCATATAAGTAATCTTCTGTTTGGAGGGTTGATCATTATTTGCTTGGCCTAATTGAACTCATATCTTCCCTTCATCAGATAGATTTCGACAAGTATTCATACAGATATCTGTCCAGCTAATACTACAGATGCTAACTGAGAGGCATTGGCTTGGTCTTATGTCAGAAATTTATGAAGAAAAATCATGGTGATATCAAAGTAGACGGTAAGCCAGGTGCAGGGTCTACTTTTGCTCTGTGTTTTGAAAAATCGATTAGGAACTCTCTTCGTAAGGGAACATACATCTTTAAGGGGGGGGTAAGAGTATAAGGCCTCAATTTAATTTTAATCTCTTCTCAGCGATTTTATTAAACTATCAGGAGGTTGATATCTATCATGGCTTAGACTACCCCTCCTCATATGAATTGCACTCATGGAGGGTTTCTTTTGTAGAAAATAGTCTGTTACTCAGGTATGTTGTTTAACTCTGCTACTCTATTCTGTTATTTAATCCGGAAAAAAGTCATGGAAATACAACCCTCATCATCTGTTCGTAGGTTCTGCATCTGGTCAGCAGCCAGCTCATTTACATTCAGTCTACTCTATATAACCGGACAAGTTGCCAAATGGCTTGACCTGTTTGGTTTTGAAATAGCTACAGCGCAAGCTCCTTACACTACTGGAACCGGATATATGGTTAATGAATATATGGTATTGCTACTTTCTGCTCTATTACAGGCAATAACTTTTACCATTCTCATAATTGGCATTTATCATTGCACGACCAAAGAGAAAAAGATATGGAGTCATGTGGCTCTTGTATTTGCACTTATCTATACAGTTCTGATTAGTATAAATTACTGTTTACAGTTTACTTTTATTGTTCCGTATCTGGCTACACTATATGTAGAAGGTGATTTCTCCACTGCACTGGACTCACTTCTGTATTCGGTAAATATGCTTGGATACAGCTTTCTGAGCCTGTCTGTATTTTTTGTTGCCTTTATTTTTTCAGGGGAGAAACCAGCAAGATTAGCTCAGGGATTTCTCTTTGCCAATAGTCTTACACTACCATTCCTTATTTTGCAGAACTTTTATCCCATTTCTGTCTGGCCGTCAGTATGGTGGGCTATCACTTTTTTAGGATCAACCTTTTCTCTACTGGTATTTTTTATAAAAATAGCCACAAAAACCTCGCAAGCAAAAGTCCCCAAACAGATAATAATGTTGGATAAAAGAATAATATATCACAATAATTAATACATACAGATATTACTACATACACTTTAAAAAATGGTCGTTAAATCAGAACCATTATGAAACAAGTTCTTAGCAATAGAGATCTGATTAGTAAAGCTCTGATTCTATGTGGTATTCTCTCATCGGCATGGTATGTGACAATGAATATATATGTACCCACACGATACGAAGGCTACAACATATTGGATTTAACAGTTAGTGAATTGTCCGCTATTGGAAGCCCAACTCGCCCGTTATGGGTTGGTATGGCTTTTATTTATATTCTGCTCTTTTTTGCATTTGGATGTGGGATTTTAGCTGTTGAGAGATACAGTCACTCTTTGAACAAACACAACTACTCTTTGAGCAAACAGAACTACTCTTTGAGCAAACAGAACCATTCACTGCAGATAGTAGGATGGCTGATCATTGTCTATTGCATAATCAATGTATACTGGCCACCTATGCACCAACGTGGGGTTACACCAACTCTGACAGATACACTTCATATTGTCTGGACGGTGATGACTGTGATTATTATGCTGATCCTGATGTTTTTTGGGGCTACAGCCTTTGGAACCCGATTTCGCATCTATACCTTTGTTTCCATATTGTTACAGATTTTCTTTGGGTTTTTAACAAGCATTCAAGCCCAAAATATAGTGACCAATAAGCCTACTCCCTGGATGGGTATGTGGGAACGAATCAACATTGGTATTTTTATGGTATGGATTATCGCCTTTGCCATTGTGGTTCTGAAAAAAGAAAGGCTTCTCTCCTCTACTCCAGATTGGACCATTTCACAATCATGAAAAGTCTGAGAATGTATGCAGGTAAATAAGAGTTAGCTTACTATAATTATACACCCACTTCGAGCAGGTTGACATTTTCCCTGGCAGATTCTGTGCTTGTTTTTCCATATATTTCACCCGCATTACATCCTACATGGTATACTAAGAATAGCTTATAATTGAGGTAATTGACTCACAAGTTTTGTTATACAAACATGATCATTTCACATTTATGTAGTAAGAAGTAACCTATCCATATTTAGTAAAATTGTGTAAAAAAAAACAAAAATCCAAGAGTAATGAATTAGTAAGATTTATCACCTAGAATATCCTCAAAAAATCTTTCCCAACTTGGTATCGCATTGTGAATAAACCCTTTCGCAATGCACCAACTTTGTCTTAACAAAAACAAATAAACCCGTTAAGACAATGTTACACTCCATTACCTGGTCTAGCTATCTAATAACAGTTCTCATTATTGCTGTTTGTTATTATCTCATTATTGGCATTCGCTTCTATTCCCAAGAAAGCATTCAATTCTTCACAGAAAGGATAAAAGCAAAGAAGTTATTTGCTGACTCCTCTCCTACATATAATCATTCTGTAGATAGCCAACATGAGGCTTCACCACCTGAATCCACTCAAATGGAATTATCCTTTGCAGACACAAGTGATGATCTGTTTGAACAAGTGGGGCAATTGATACACAAGCTAAAAGATACTATCAAAGAAGCAGCTACGAGCAATCCTGATAAAGTTCCATTGATAGATTCATTAACTGATATACTTGGAGAATATAACCATCTGAAAGGCACCCAGTTTCAGTCGGCTATTAGTGAGCTAATACAAAACGAATGTGAAGATCTTGGCTTTCCGACCTTCAGTGAAGAAGAGGTACAGCGGTTGTGGGAATGAGGAACTGGAAAGCCACCTTTCCTCCTCCTTGCCTTCGGGTAAGGAGGTTGTGAAAGGAAAATAGTCAACATTCGAAAATCTTCTATCTATAAATCAAAGACATGGCTCCCATCCTACTCGTTGTGCTGTAGAGCCGCGAAGTTGCTAAAGGAGGTAATGGATGGCAGCCCTCTCCACCTTCCTGCTCTGGTAGCAGGAAGGCTTGGGGAGAAAACCTTCTGTAAACTTTTATCAACCCTATAAATCCTTTTTCTATGAAAACCTATTTCACCTCCTTATCCCTGTTAAAAAGAAAAACAGCATGCTACAATCTTTTCTCTTTCAAACAAGTAGCAACCTTTGGTATGACTGTATTGCTAACCATTATTCATTTCTCTGTAATGGCTCAGGATGGCCTTGCAGGAAGCTTTACGCCAAATTCTATCCGAAACTTTTCCGACAATGATAAATTCTCTTGTAAGTCTTCTTCTCTCCATTTAATAGCAAAACGCTCTGTTGCTGACTTTCTGACCAAATCAACAGGAATCAATAGCAAAGGCGCAAAGCGTTCTGTCGATCCATATGATTTGTCAACCCATTTCACAAATCCAATCGCCAGATAAAGAATATTTACCCCTTGCTCCTGAATAAGTGTTTGGCTTTCGTTAAAAAAATCGAAAAGTTTTCGTTGCAATACCTCTGGACTAAGGCGAGTCTGAAGCTTAGTGTCTACATGGCGTTTGGCTAAACCTGTAGTAGCATCAACCGGATCATCTTCAGGAAGAGGAAGCTCAACCAATAAATCGGTATTACTCTTATCTTCCTCTCCTACTACTTTTGAATCTTTGACAATTTTACCTGGCAAGAAAGTAAATGCCTTTTTTTCTCCTATAAGCTTTTTAAAAACTTCTTCCGACTTTTCGTCAAATATCTGAACAACCCGTGCAATCTTTGAGCTAAGAGGAATAGAAATCAAACGATTCCGACTGGATAGATCTAATAATTCCCGGCGATTATCTTCTAATTCTTTTATGATTGCTTGGGTGATAGTAGACATACTTGAATTCCTTGAGATAGTTTTTAAATTAAAGATACCAAACAGTAATCTGATTCAATGAAAAATAGTTTCTGTGTTTAAACTACTATTTATTTCACAAATCTTTTGTAACCGGATAAATAATCCTTCACCAGCGTCCAAGACATATGGGATTTGAGTAGTACTCTGTACAAGAGGTTAGGCCACTATGTATCACAAAAGAAAATGGCTGAGAAAATAAATATCTCGTCTACCTGTAAAGATTTTCTATTTGGGATTTTAAGAGAATGGAATTCTTGGGCTGTTATTCGGAAATGAGACTTATCTATGGAAGTATCAGAAAATCTTCGAAGTATAATATACAAATTGCTCTTTGAAATTTAACTACCAGCACTTCTACAAAGAAATGCAATGGAAAAATTAAGCCTTTTATACTTAGTTTGATAAAATGTAAATATAACATTTCATTTATTCAAACTTTTCCAAATCTAAGCTTAAATCTTTTCTCTCCATAACTTTCGTTTCTGATCCTGAATTAAGTTACACAAAATGCATTTGTGTAACTATTGTGTAACCAAAAACAAAAAAGCACTTAGCTTTTGGTGCTAAGTGCTTGATAATTAGGAGCCCCCTGCCGGGATCGAACCAGCGACCTACTGATTACAAGTCAGTTGCTCTACCAGCTGAGCTAAGGAGGCTTTCCTTATTTGTTTTATTTACTTCGTCCGTGTACCGGATTTGTGATGCAAAAGTAGTCGTTTGAGTAATATGAGTCAAGAGTCGATTCAAAAAAAATTATAAAAAATTTTCAAACTTTTCTCAACTTATTCATTCACAAAGCATTACAAATCATAAAAAAGTTTAATTTGTTGCTTCAGATCACTCAGTTCCTTCTCTGCTGCCTCAATCTTAGAGGTAAAATCTTTCCGGAAAGCATCTGCATTTTTTGAATTAGCAAAAAACTCCAGGTTATTCTTCCACAAGGCAATATCATTTTCCAGCTGAGTAATCTTACGGCGCATAGCTTGCTCTTTACGTTGCAGATCACGAGCTGCATGTGGATTATTCTTAGAAATCTTCAGTTCACTTGTAAGAATAGCCTTAGCACGTTCTGTATCAGATAGCCCTTGTGTATTCTCCAGGAACTTCTTCACTGCTTCAGAATAACGCTTCCGGATAGAATCCATATTCTTACGAGGCACAAATCCTGCTGCTTCATATTGTTCACGCAGTGCTTCAAAAGCAGCCACATCTGTACTCTTCTCTTCGGCCAGCTTTTCTATCTGTGCACAAATATTCAGTTTTACCTCCAGGTTTTTCTCAAACTCACGCTCTGTCTGGTTCCGTTGTCCACGACGACGCTCAAAGAAGGCATCACAGGCTTGTTTGAACCGTTCAAAGATCGCATCCCGGAACTTCTCTGATACTGGGCCAACCTCTTTCCAGCGTTGTTGTAATTCTTTGATTTTATCAGCAGTAGCCTCAAAATCATCGTTGTCTTTCAGTGCTTCTACCTGCTCACACAACGACGTTTTTATCTTCAGATTCTCTTCACGTGCAGCTTCCAGATGACGGAAAAACTCGTTTTTATGATGAAAAAACTGTTTGAATGCAGCCCAGAAACGTTTGTTTATTTCTTTGGCTTTTTCTCTTGGCAGAAGGCCGATAGCATCCCAACGTTTTTGTATTTCCAGTATTTCTTTCGTCTTATCGTTCCAGTCGCTGATTTTATCAGACTGAAAGGCAGCGTATGGCTCTACCTCTGTACACAAAGCAAGCTTGGCAGATACATGCTGCTCCATCTGCTGACGCACACTTTCCATTTGCTCCTTACGCTTGTTGTACACAACATCCGAAGCAGCTTTAAACCGTTGCCAGATGGCATCTTGTTCTTCACGTGGTACAGGGCCTACATGTTTAAACTCTTCATGTAGCTCGTTCAGCTCTTTTACTACAGATGAAGAAGCATCCTGCTGAGCTAACTTTTCAGCTTTCTCACAGATGTCAGCCTTCAGCTCCAGGTTCTTCTTACGATCCAGTTCTTTGAGCTCAAAATAAATGCTTCGGTTGCTGTAAAAACGTTCAACCAAGGCATTGAAGTTAGCCCATAGTTCCTGTCCCTGAGCCTGAGGTACAGGTCCGGTAGTTTTCCACTCTGCCTGAATCTTTTTCAATTCAGCCACACTGGCGTTACTTTCTTCGCTATCTACTAGTTGACGCAGACGTTCCAGTAAGGCAGCTTTTGCCTGTAGATTTTGCTCTTTGCTACGCTCCTGGTCCTGAATCCACTTCACTTTTTTCTCTTTCAATTGGCGGCACAGATTCTCAAACCGTACAGTCAAGCCATCGTACTTATACTCAAAGTCCTCTTTGTCTCCTCCACTGGCAATGAATTTTTCCAGAGCAAGATTCTTTTCCACTTCTTTCATCTCGTCAAAAACTGGCTTGGCATGCCGCATCACTTCATCGATCTGCTTTTGGTCTTGTCCGGCCAAAGCATCTTCAGCCAGCTTCACAAAGTCTTTCTTTGTAAAACTTGCGTAATCGATGTGATGTTCTTCTACATGCTCATGTTCAGCTTCTAACGTTTCCGACTGGCTTTTATCCAATTCTTCGTTCTCCGCATTAATTTGTTCTGTGTTCATTCTCAATCAGTTTCGGTCTTTGGGTATTGAGTATTTACAAAATTAGTAAAAAAGTATCTCTGTCAAATGCCAATACTCGAATAAGGCTTAAAAAATATTACTTTTGCCTTCGTCTACAGTACAAAGGTGCTACTTTTATTTATTAAAACCATTTTTTACAAAAAAAAACTCACACAAATGAATACCCCCCTCCATTCACTGGCTGACATTCGCAAGGAATATACCCTTAAAGAACTGGATATAACTACTACTTCGGACGATCCTTTTGCTCAGTTCCAGCAGTGGTTTAATGAAGCCATTGGTGCCAAGGTACCCGAACCGAATGCGATGCATCTGGCAACAGTATCCGCAGAAGGACATCCATCCGGACGTATTGTGTTGCTAAAAGGGCTGGATTCAAAGGGATTTACGTTCTTTACCAACTACGAAAGCCGTAAAGGACAGGAAATGAAAGGACATGAATTTGCCAGTCTGACCTTTTTCTGGCCGGAACTGGAACGACAACTACGCATTGAAGGACACATCGAAAAAGTTTCTGATACAGAGTCTGATATCTATTTTCAAAGTCGACCACGCGGAAGCCAGATTGGTGCCTGGGCTTCGCCTCAAAGTACAGTTATTGAAAGCAGAGACATCCTGGCTGAAAAACAACACCAACTGGAAGAGAAATTCGGCACAGATCAACCCATTCCCCGCCCTCCACACTGGGGTGGTTATCGGTTACTACCCCACTGGCTCGAGTTCTGGCAAGGTCGCCCCAGCCGCCTGCATGACCGGATTGTCTATAAACTCACAGAAGATCACACCTGGATCAAACAAAGGCTAGCACCTTAATAAAAGGGGCTATAAATAAAGAAAAATCCTCCTCTCTGTCCTCCTGGAAGGAACTCGTGGCAAGACCGACGGCCTTTGGATTTGGAAAATATTCTTTCTCTCCAAAACCGAACGCAGCTCTATTTGTCACAAGTTTCTTCCAGAAGGACAGGGATGGTAGTTTGAGTGGTTTTCTTACCTTGACAGCATTGAGCGGACGCTTGTGCCCATTTTGAGAACAGCTTCCGCTGCGTTGGTTGTTAAAATCCTGTTTGGGTACTATCACAAACCTGAACTTGGCTCTATTTGTCTCAACGCAACGGACGTTGCTGTCAAGATAGGTCCGAACGGACGTTCGAACCAGCTCCTTTCCATTTGAACCAGTACCTCATATAAGTATATCCTCTAGCATCAGAACCGTGTAGATCATCTTTCAAATCTGTTTTTTTTCAATTTACTTACTTCTTCCATTCAAAACATCACCTATCCTTGAGAAAATAAATGAGTCACTGTATCCGCATACAGACAATCATTTAGTATGTTGTGGCCCGGCTGTTAGCTTTAGTATAGTCAGTAAGTACATTTTAATCTATTCTTTACCCAGCTTATGTCTGCCAAAACAATTATTTCTGCAGAGCAACAACGTCTCAATCAAAACGCTACCCACCCTGTACCTCTCGAAAAATGGGGACCTTATTTAGCTGAACGACAGTGGGGTACAGTAAGGGAAGATTATAGTAGTGATGGCAATGCCTGGAACTACTTTCCATTCAAACAATCGCATGCACGGGCTTATCGGTGGGGTGAAGATGGGATTGCAGGGATTTCGGATTTTGGTCAAAACCTCTGTTTTGCTCTCACTCTCTGGAATGGCAAAGATCCACTATTAAAGGAACGCCTGTTTGGCCTTACCAATGGGGAAGGTAACCATGGCGAAGATTGTAAGGAACTCTATTATTATCTGGATAATACGCCAACGCATTCCTATATGCGTTTTCTATACAAATATCCTCAGAACGCATTCCCGTATGAAGATTTAATCCGTACCAATGCACAACGGGGAAAATCAGATCCGGAATATGAACTACTGGATACAGGTATATTCAATGAAAACAAATATTTTGATGTGTATGTCACCTATGCCAAGAACGATCATGAAGATATCTGCATAGAGATCGAGGTGTTTAATCAGAGCGAGGAACCCGCCGATATTACTCTATTGCCAACTCTCTGGTGTCGTAACCGATGGCTTTCTGGTGACCTGCATCCCAGACCCACCATACAGGTAGCTGAGGCAGGTGCTGACTGGCAGATGGTATCTATAACTCATGGATTTATAGGCACCTATCATTTTTACTTTCCCAAACCTGCCGAAGACTTACTTTTTACAGAAAATGACTCCAATCTCGAACGTTTATTTGGAGTACCCAATCCGTCTCCCTATGTGAAAGATGCTTTTCACGATGTGATCATCCAAGGAAACAATACATTACTAAAAGATAAACTATCAGGAACCAAGTTTGCGCCTGTATATCGGGTCACGGTTTCGGGCAAATCTTCCCAGAAGATTTATTTCCGACTGAGTAAAGAAAAGCTGGCGGGAGATCCTTTTGCAGGCATTGAACAAACGTTTGTGTTGCGTAAACAAGAGGCAGATATTTTCTATCAGTACTTTGCACCTCTGAATGCAACCGAAGACGCCAAAAACATTCAGCGGCAAGCCTTTGCCGGGTTATTATGGAGTAAGCAATATTACCAGTATGATGTGGAACGGTGGCTGAATGGTGATCATGGACAGCCTGTACCTCCGGAAAGCCGGAAATATGGACGCAATGCCAACTGGAAATATATTAAAAATGAAGATATTATCTCCATGCCTGACACCTGGGAATATCCCTGGTATGCAGCCTGGGATCTGGCCTTTCATTGTGTCACCTTTGGGTTGATTGATCCTGCCTTTGCCAAAAACCAGCTTATTCTTATGCTTCGTGAGTGGTATATGAATCCGGAGGGCCAGATTCCAGCCTATGAGTGGAACTTCTCGGATGTGAATCCTCCTGTGCATGCCTGGGCAGCTCTTTCTGTGTATCGGATTGAGCGAACTATACATGGCAAACACGATATCAATTTTCTGAAACGAATCTTTCAAAAGCTGCTGATCAATTTTACCTGGTGGGTAAACCGCAAAGATGAAGATGGAAACAATATCTTCTCAGGAGGCTTTCTCGGCTTGGATAATATTGGAGTACTCAACAGAAGTGCTATTCCTCCCAATTGCCATATTGAACAGGTAGACGGAACCAGCTGGATGGCTATGTACGCCTTGAATATGATGGATATTGCACTGGAAATTGCCGTCTATGACAAATCGTTTGAGGATGTAGCGACCAAGTTCTATGAACATTATGTGCTGATAGCAGAATCACTGAATGAGGCATTAATGTGGGATGAAAAGGATCATTTCTTTTATGATGTATTGTATCATCCCAATGGAGAAGCTATACCTATGAAAGTGCGTTCTGTGGTAGGATTGAGTGTATTGTTTGCAGTCTCTATCATAGATGTAAAGAAAATGACTCCTTTGCCAGACTTTATCAAACGGATAGCCTGGTTTAAGAATTATCGCATCAAAACGGGAAAATATCTTCCCAATGAAGAGACAAAAGATGGCGACTATATTCTGATTTCTCTGATTCCAAAAGAAAAGCTTATTGGCATACTGGAAATTATGCTGGATGAAGAAGAGTTTCTTGCACCCGGGGGCATACGTGCGTTATCCAAATACCATGACCAACATCCCTATTTTATTCATCTGGATGGGATAGAACATACGATTCGCTATGATCCGGGTGAATCAACGTCCTATATGTTTGGCGGAAACTCAAACTGGCGTGGACCTGTATGGACACCAATCAATTATCTGCTAATCAAAGCCCTGAAAAAATATCATCAGTTTTATGGCGATTCTGTAAAACTCGAATTTCCAACACGTTCAGGCAACTGGATGACTTTGGGAGAAATTTCAAACACACTGGCAGAAAGAATGGTGCATATTTTTGAAAAAGATTCAGCAGGCAATCGTCCAGTACATAAGGATCATGAAGCGTTTTATAGTCGTCCCGAGAATCAGGATTTGCTCTTGTTCTACGAATACTTCCATGGAGATACTAGCAGAGGTATAGGAGCCTCACATCAAACCGGCTGGACTGCTGTTATTGCAGAACTGATCAATGATGATGCATGGGAATGGGAATGATTTTTTATACTGTTTTAGCAACACTATGAAACTATCTGTTAAACAGACAAAATAATTTATCAGAAATCAAACCAAACATTCAGCACAATGGTTATTTTTGCTTAATAAGCATTTTTAGCCTCGGATACAGAAATCACACTGGATAGATCTGAATTGTCTGGTACTCAATATTATTCATTTTTAACTTTTTAAATCTATGGCAACTGTCAAACCATCAACGACCACCAATATTGGAATTAACGAGAAAAATCGCGCAGGTACAGCTCAACTGCTGAATCACCTGCTTTCAGATGAATTCGTTCTTTATACAAAAACCCGATACTATCACTGGAATGTAACCGGTCCACGTTTCCATAACCTTCATCTGTTCTTTGAAACCCAATACACTGAATTGGCGGAAATCATTGATCAGGTAGCAGAGCGGGTACGCCAACTGGGTTATTTTGCGTTTGGTACACTGGAGCAATTTAAAAAGACAACTCGTCTGAATGAAAACTACGGAGAGGTTCCGTCTGATGATGATATGATCCGTAACCTGATGGAAGATCATGAAACTATCATCCGTCAATTGAGAACAGATCTGGAAAAAGCAGATGAGAATTTTCATGATACAGGTACCAACGACTTCCTGACAAGTCTGATGGAACAGCATGAGAAGATGGCATGGATGCTGAGAGCACACCTGCAATAATGGAACAAGTCTCTTCTAGCTAAGCTATCAAAAGCCACTTATCTTTCCAGAAATGGATAGGAACAAGTGGCTTTTGACGTATAGGAAGTATTTTATTCATTTTCTTTTTGGAAATTATTTTTGCCTGATTCAAGTCATATGTAAATTACCAGTTGGCGGATACATCCACGGCTCTATCCATAGGCCCAAGCATAATCGCAACAAACGCAAAACATGCGAAAAAATAATGGATAAAAAGCATGTGGCCGAAATAGGATTGCTTGTACTTTTGAAGTATATATAACCAGATTAGGAAAGACCCAATAGCATATATCAAGTAGGCCCAGTTCTCAAGTGTATATATACTATAAACATAGGTATACTCTGCCATCACGGTTCCACGATAATTTATTGGTCCAGATTCTTGTACTGTAAAAAGATAACTCACTGGACTTAAATTAGCATATCGTATCAAAGGGAAAAAGATACCTACAATAATTGCCTGACACCCGACAATTGGTAGTACTCGTCGGTAAGGAGATAGTAAAAAGCTTTTTATTAAATTAATAAAACCAATTCCTCCGGGAATAAAAATTACAAGAAATAACAGGAGAGCCAGAATACTATTTACTCTTGGAAAAAAGGCAATGAGCAAAGAAAAAGCAATAGCATGAACCCACCAGAGAGGGTGTGTGGAAGAGATAGGCTCTGCATTATCAGCAGATAGCGATTGTTCTTCAGTAGTCATATACCAATACTTGTGATAAGAAATGTTTCGCTTCTTGCCACAAGAATAAAGCCAGATTACTAAGTACTTTTAGCTTTTATATAAAATAAGACGTTTTCACTTTACTTTTCTATCATGTAGTCTTAATAATATCATTAAATTGCCCTGAAAGAAGTAGGATTTAGTTGCGTATGTTTCTTAAAGTAGTTATTGAAATGGGCGGCCTCCTCAAACCCTAAGCAGTAACTAATCTCAGCCACGTTCCAGTCTGTATGTTTTAGCAATACCTTTGCTTCACTCACAATCCGTTCGGCAATGTGTTCAGTAGTTGTTCTTCCGGTAGTCAATCGAATGGCCCGGTTCAGATGATTTACATGGACAGCTAACTGCTCGGCATAATCTGTAGCCGACCGTAACGAAAGCCGTTGAGAAGGCGACTCAATCGGGAACTGTCGCTCCAGCAACTCTGTAAAGATAGCCGTAATACGCGTATTGGCATCAGGATGCTGATACAGTGTCTCTGATGGCTCCATCTTTAGCGCATAGTGAATCAGTTCGGTTACATAATTACGTAACAGGTCATATTTAAACCGATATTCTGAATCTATTTCATCCAGCATTTTGGTAAAAATCTGACTAACCCGTTTATCATGAGTCTTGTTTAATAGATAAGCGGGCTTTCCACCTGGCATAAACATAGGCAGTTCATTGATATTGCCTCGCATCTTTTCTGTAAAGAACGACTCTTTAAAGATACAGAAGAAACCTGTTTTATCATCTGACAGAGACTCCCATGTATAGGGCACACTGGGATTAAAAAATATCAGTGTCGACCCTGAGATTTCAATACTTTTATCAGCATAGTGGTATCTGTTTTTTCCTCTGATCAAACTAACCTTATAAAAATCCCTTCTGCTATACTTGACTGGCGTACTTCCATGTCCCAGACAATCTTCCAGTCTGAATACATTGAAATGTCCAATGTCCTGTTTTAAATTGTCAGGCATCCAGTTAAACTTCTGCTGATAAAAATTTTCCAGGGTCTCAATCATATAAAACAAATTTTATTGAAGTTGTTTAGGATAAGTTTTAAACCAGCTCAACGAGCAGATTTTGTAGCGTGCCTTAATTTCAATCCCTAGGTTGGTGTTATCACCAACCTGAACGATGGGAAACAACTCGTTGGTGATAACACCAACGATGGGAAGAAGGCGCAGCACATGTATTTTTAGTTCTTATAGAACTTGTATTAAATCTGCCTTTGAAGCCTTATAAGATTATCCTAAACAACTTCATCATGTACAATAATCCAGCTAGTTGATTCTATAAGGTTATACAGCTGAAAATGGTTTCTATAAAATTAGCAAATAGATTATATGTCACCATATAATCTATTCTACTTACTTATTTTTCCCGATAAAAAATATACCCACCATGATAGAGAATGTCATCTTTAAAGTCTCCGGAGGCTGTAAATCCGGTGTCATCAATGTATTCAATATGATCTCCTTCAATGGTATAACTGCCTGTATAGGCGCTTTGCCGTTTACCACGGGCTTCATCATAACGCCCATTGGGTAGTAATTCCTGTCGGATATATCCGTCTCCGGTTACCCACATGCCAATGTATGATTTGTTGTTGTTCATAGTTATTCACAAAGTTATATTTGTATCTGGCAGACAGAATACATTTACTATCTGCCAGACTTTTGGTGAGTGTATATATAGTAGTTATACTGTTGCTGAAGCAGAGGCCTGAACAAGACCTGTACTGATAGTCAGTGTTTTCCAGGCTTCTACATCTTTCTTTACAGCGTCCATCTTCTGGTAAGCCATGTTATAGGCATCCTCTCCTAAGAACAGATGCAGAGGTGGATTTTCAGCAGAGGCAACCTCAATCAATGCCTGTCCTGCCTTCTCCGGATCACCCATCTGATTGCCATTCATGTTATGCTGATGGAATGCCTGAGATTCGCGTACTTGTGTGTAGGCATCAATCTGTTGTTTGGGAAGGCCCATCGATCCTGCTGTCAGGAAATCGGTTCGGAAATAGCCTGGCATTACGGCAGTAACATGTACACCAAATTCTTTTACTTCGGCTGCCAGCGACTCTGAAAATCCTACTACAGCAAATTTAGTAGCACAATAAATACCCCAACCTCCAAAGTTTCCGGTAAATCCGCCAACGGATGATATATTGAATATATGTCCTGACTTTTGTTCTCTCAGATAAGGCATTACCTGACGAATTACATTCAGAGAACCAAATACATTGATATCAAAATTGTCCCGGGCTTCTGCGTCACTCAACTCCTCCAGGCTACCCAGTAAACCATACCCTGCATTGTTCACTACTACATCAATCTTCCCAAAGTGAGCTATCGTCTGTTCGATTGCCTGTTTTACACTCGCTTCAGCTTTAAGATCCATCGCTAATGGAAGAAAACTGGTGTGAGTCCCTACTGCTTTGCGTAAGTCCTCCAGATTGCGGGAAGTGGCAGCTACTTTATGTCCCTGCAAAAGCAATTGTTGTACTAGAGAAAGACCTAAACCTTTAGAGGCTCCGGTCACAAACCATATTTGTTGTGTTTTCATTGTGTTGTGGATAGTTAAATAAAAAATTAGTTTTTAAAATCAGTTGATTTGGTTAGAGACTCCCATGACTGGAATTCCTTTGTCATAGAAGCCAGCTTGTTAAAAGCTCGCTGATAGGCATCACTTCCCAGCAATAGATACAAGGGTGGATTACTCTCCTCTGTGATCTGAATCATCGCTTCGGCTGCTTTCTCCGGATCGCCCGCCTGATGGCCATCCAGTTTCAGGTATTTGGCATGAGAAGCTCTCACCTCTTCATATATGGCTATGGGATTTTGTGTCATTACCAGTGATTCAGATGAAAGGAAACTGGTTCGGAAAGCTCCCGGTGCAACGACAGTTACCCGAATTCCCAATGATCTTACATCTTCTGCCAGTACTTCTGAAAGTCCTACGATAGCATATTTGGTAGCCGCATAGATTGACCAGCCTGTATTGGCACTAATGCCTGCGATAGAAGATATGTTGAGAATATGCCCTGACTTTTGATCACGCAGAAACGGTAATACCTTGCGAATAACATTCAGTGTACCAAACACATTGATATCAAAGCTATCACGTGTTTCTTTGTCTGTCAGTTCTTCAATACTTCCTCCTATACCGTATCCGGCATTGTTCACTACCACGTCTATTTGTCCGAAAGTCTGATGAGTTTGCTCAAGTGCTTTCGCTACACTATCTTCATTATTCAGATCAACCTGTAATGGTAAAAAACGATCATTGGCCTTTCCTATAGCTGTTTGTAAAGCATCAATTGTGCGAGAGGTCGCAGCGACAAAGTTTCCCTGTTGCAATACTTGTCTGGCAAGGGATAAACCAAGTCCTTTGGAAGCTCCTGTGATAAACCATACTTTTTTGTTGTCCATAGTCTTTGTTTGTTTTAATTGATAGAACAAAGGTATGGTGAATGGGTAAGGTGGTGATTACAAGTTTCAAACGAATGATTGCAAAAATCAAACAATGCAAATTTCAAACACACTATGAGGATGATATAATATCTGGATGGAGAGGTTTATCCCTTTGATTCTTTTTAGTATTAGTTGTAGGACAAGGTTGTTCTATGGTGCATGGCTCGAAACCTGTTCTATGGGAAGGTACGCTGGATCTTCGTTTCAGCAGTGAGCCTTCTCCCCCTTTTTGTCCTTCTGAAAGAATATTCCTACCCACGCCAAGGCGTGGCAGGCTGTTGTCGGGACATGCGTGGCAAAACCGGCGGCCTTGGGATCTGGAGAATATTCTTTCTCTCAAACAACAAGCATGGCTCTATTTGTCACAGGATTCTTTCGGAAGGACAGAGAAGGGAGATATCTTTACAGGAGGATAGGGAGGAGATAGATCCTTTCAGAGGATAACAAAGGGTGATAATGCACAAAAAAGGAATTTCTTTAAGAGAGGGTATTTCAAAATACCTTGTTTGGCATATCACCACATCAAAATAGAATTAATAGTTAGGAATTATTCTCCAAAAATTCTGCTATAACCTTCAGCGCTTGCTGGGAAGCCTCACTCTGAATAGAAGCTAAGGTCCATACATGTTTCTGGTTTTTGTAGACATGTAAATAGGATTCCTTCTGTATCTGCCGGATATAGGCGTAAAAGTTTTTACTATCATCCAGAAGGATTTCCTCTTCACCTGCCAGTATCAGAACAGGAGGAAATGCGTTGAAGGTGAGGAATTCTGGACTCGCTTTTTCCATAGGATTATTTCCTATATAGTCTTTGGCTGCTGCTTTCAGATATTCTGTATTGATAATATCCTTGTCAGCATTTTGCTGATGGGAAGGGTTGGTACAAGTAAGACTAATCCATGGTGAAAGTAATACTACAACCTGAGGCAACGATAAGTTGTGATCGAACATGGCAGCTATAGAAGAAATTGCCAGCCCTCCTCCTGCACTATCTCCCATTAACGTAAATGTATAATCAGGATACTGCTTTTGTAAGGTACTATACACAGCCAGTACATCATTCATTCCACCTGGATAAGGATGTTCAGGAGCCAATGAATAGTCAATAAACAGAATTTTTGTCTGGAACTGACTAGCAAAATGAGAGGCCATGCTTTCATGGGATCGTATAGAGCCTACGGCAAAAGCTCCTCCATGTAGATACACAATCACTTTGTTTGTAATTGCCTGCTCTGGTGTAAACCAGAAACAGCTTATTCCATTAATTGTAATAGGTTCTACTTTTACTGACGAATCTTTGGGATAGGCTTTACCCAGTTCATCAAAACCCATCCGGCGTTGGAGCATATCTTGCATATATTTTCTTTCTCATTAGAGTTATGTTTGCAAACGTATGTCCATTACTATATTTTTACAAGTAGTACACAAAAACTGTATTAGTATAGAAAACCATAGCTTTCTGGTAATGAGCACGAAAAAAAGAGAGAAAAAAGAAGAAATTTCATGTCCGGTTGAATATGCGGTTACCTTACTGAGCGGAAAGTGGAAATTACGCATCCTTCATGCCCTTATCAAAGAGAGTCCCAAACGCTTTAAGGTGCTGGAAAGAGAAATAACGGGCATCACTCCTACTATGCTTACCTCACAACTCCGCGAACTGGAAGAGGATGGCTTGGTGAGTCGCGAAATATTTCCAACCGTCCCTCCTACAGTAGAATACAGTTTAACAGAATTCGGCCAGACCACCATTCCTATGATGCAAGAGATTAAAGTATGGGGATTACGCCATAAAGAACGAAACCAAGTCTCTGAAAACACATAACCTTGTGTGAAACGGACAGGTTAGGGAAGATTACGTGTTTTTAGAAAAGAGTTATCTGCATTAGAGTAAAAAAACTGCTACAAAGAGAGTTACCTCCACTTCAATCGCGAGTGGTCTTGTAGGTGCGTAGGGAATCTTTTCTCCGCGAGGTTGGCCTTTGGCCTGTGGGGGGAAGGATCGGAGAAAAGTGCCCTTTTTTGCTCACGCACAGATCTGCTCACCAAACTCTCGTTTGGTGCCCTGTTTTTTGGGCAAGCAAAAAATGAAGGAGTCACAAGAAGAGCGATGTAAGGGACAATAAAGTCGAAAAACATTCAAAAGAAAACCAGAGCCTTCAATCTTTTCAAAAGCGAAGGCTCTGGTTTTTAGAGTTCAAAAATCAGATACAGGATCTGGAATGACTCTAGTCTCAACTCCTTTATTGTGCCGCATTTCGTACCCGTTCCACTTTTGCAGGGTCTGTCACTGTTATCAAAAACTCTGGTGGCCGCATCACCCCTCCCATAAACACATTCGCCTGACGATATTCCATCTGACTGTCAACAGTTCGCATAGCAGAGAAATGCACTTCCTTCACCCCTGTATATTGTACTAGCTTGTGTACATTCTTCTCATTGATACCTGATCCTGGCATGATACGAATACGGCCAGCTGCTTTTTGTACCAGTTCGGCAATTAGCTCCATTCCTTCGATAGCCGATTTTTCCAGCCCTGAGGTAAGTATCCGGTCCATCCCCAATGCAATACAATCTTCCAGTGCCTGATAAGGATCTGCTACCATGTCGAATGCCCGGTGAAAGGTAATGGGTAGCGGAGCGGCCAGTTCTTTCAGTTCTTTCATGCGAGGTATATCCACTCGTCCATCTGCTGTCAGGATACCTGTTACAATGCCATCAGCACCTAGCTGTTTGGCAGTCAGGATATCATGTTTCATTACATCAAACTCATCGTCTGAATACAGAAAATCACCTCCACGCGGACGGATAATAACGAATAGTTGAATAGTTAAATTCTTACGGGCAATAGCAATAGTTCCTGCACTGGGTGTTGTACCTCCCTCCCAAAGATTCTCACACAACTCCACTCTATTCGCCCCTCCTTTTTGAGCCTCTATTGCAGAAATAGCAGAGTTCACACAAATTTCGACGGTAATTTGATCAGACATACTAAATTATTTTATTATTTTGAATTTCTTTGTCAAAAATACTTCCTAATAAAACCTTATCCAAACAAGCATTATGAATAACCGCAGACAGTTTCTGAAGATTTCTGCAATGGGAGCTGCATTCTTTTCGTATTTACGGGGCAATAGCACATCAGTTGATCAGCATATTAATCCAGGTAAAGCACCAGCAGGTGGACCAATCGTTCTTTCTACCTGGGACCACGGCATTCCGGCTAACCAGGCGGCCTGGGATATTCTAAGCAAAGGAGGACGGGCACTGGATGCTGTAGAAAAAGGAGTTATGGTACCTGAAGCTGATCCTAAAGTAAATACCGTGGGCTATGGTGGTCTGCCTGATCGTGATGGAAAGGTAACACTAGATGCCTGTATTATGGATGAAAATGATAACTGTGGTTCGGTAGCATTCTTGCAAAATATTATGCATCCGATTTCAGTAGCCCGCAAAGTGATGGAGGATACTCCCCATGTAATGCTGGTTGGAGAAGGAGCACGTCAGTTTGCCTTGTCCAAAGGATTTAAAGAAGAGAATCTACTGACACCTGAGTCAGAGAAGGCATGGAAAGAATGGTTGAAAACAGCTAAATACGAACCTGTTATTAACATCGAACGTCACGATACTATTGGTATGATTGCGCTGGATGCCAATGGTAAATTATCTGGTGCCTGTACTACCAGTGGCATGGCCTTTAAAATGCACGGTCGTGTAGGCGACTCTCCGATTATTGGTGCAGGACTATATGTAGACAACGAAGTAGGTGCAGCATGTTCTACAGGTCTGGGTGAAGCGGTTATTCGTACAGTTGGTAGCCATCTGGTAGTGGAGCTGATGCGTCAGGGTATGTCTCCTCAGAAAGCATGTGTTACAGCGGTAGAGCGTATTAAAAAGAAATATCCGGGATATGATAAGATTCAGGTAGGTTTTCTTGCTCTGAATAAGAAAGGAGAGTATGGGGCGTATGCTATTCAGAAAGGCTTTAACTATGCGGTGTATAGTAATAGTGTTCAGAATAAATTATTTGATGCAAAAAGTTCTATGTAATCTGTGTTCTGCTTACACAACATAAGTAATCTCTAATGATGGAGTTTTGATAAACCAGAGCCTATGCTATTTAGGTTCTGGTTTTCTTACTTTTAACCTTATTGTTTATAACTCCTATCATTGTTCTTCCAATTGCCTCTCCATTTTTCGGATTGTTGTGTTTCCTTTATTTCTCTAATGATTCATCTTCCGCCCTTCTCACTTTTCTTTTGCTTGTCCAAAAGAAAAGTGACAAAAGAAAAAGACACTTTTTCCCGATCCTTCCGCCCGCAAGGCCAAAGGCCAACCTCGCGGGAAAAAGATTGCCAACGCACCTACACTACCACACACGATTGAAGGAATCGCAACTCTCTTTGTAGCATCTTCATTTTATTTTTTTCTTTTGGACTGCATTTCTAATTCCCTTTTTTTCAATGATTACTTAGCAGAACTACTATAGATCGTTCGCCTACCCAATAGTCTGAATGGGTGATGGTTTCAGTTCCTTCTTTGAGGATATCTTCTCCTGAAGCCAGATAGGTGTTGATAATACGTGACCAGGGGCCTGGCTCCTGAATCACAAAGGGTAAACCTTCCCAATAGGCATTGATCATTACATACAATGTCTTGCCAGAAGATAGTTTTAAACTAAATGCCAGGCTACGGGAAGAAGATTGAAAGTCAGGTTGTCCATTTACGCCATACCACCTTACATCATTTCGCCAGAAACGGCTTCGGCTGATGCCATCCTGTTCTTTGCGAAAACGAATTAACGCTACAATAAACTGATGGAAGCCTGAAAACTGATCAAGGCGATTCCAGTTTAACCAGCTGGTTTCATTGTCCTGATTATAGGCATTGTTGTTTCCATTCTGGGTATGCAAAAATTCATCCCCAGCCACAAACATAGGTGTTCCGTTGGATAACATGAGAAGAGTAAAGAAATTCTTCGCCTGCCGTTGCCGCAACTGCATCACGGCCTCTGACACACCCATATCACCTTCTATACCACAATTCCAGCTTAGATTCGGTTCATGGCCATCGGTATTGTTATGTCCATTGGCCTGATTGTGTTTCGAATTGTAGGCAACTGTATCATACAAGGTAAATCCGTCATGCGAATTGATATAGTTTACACTCTGGTAGGAATGATAGGCATGAAAAGCATCTCCAGGGAATAAATCGTCGCTTCCATATAGGCGCTGAATCAATGCACCTACAAACCCGGCATCACTTTTAACAAACTGCCGGACATCATCCCGAAACTTACCATTCCACTGTAACCAGGTAACTCCTGGAAAAGCCCGTCCCAATTGATATACATCCACGGCATCCCAGGGTTCGGCAATCATTCGTACGGAAGATAATACCGGATCTGCTGCCAGTTGAGCAAAAATAGGAGTATCTCCTACCCTACCATCGGAAGTACGAGAAAACACCGAGGCCAGATCAAAACGAAAGCCGTCTACATGCATTTCGGTGACCCAGTAACGCAGGCAATCCATAATGAACTGCTGTGTGGCCGGATGATCTGTGCGCAACGTATTGCCAGTACCACTATAGTTCAGATAAGGGTCATTTGGAGTATGTTTCAGCAGATAATAAGTACTGTTGTCAATCCCTTTGAAGTGATATACAGGACCACCCTTGCCTCCTTCTACCGTATGGTTAAACACCACATCCAAAATTACTTCAATACCTGCTTTGTGGAGTTCACGAACCATAGTTTTAAACTCTCGCATCGCTCCACCCGGTGTCTTGTCTGAAGAATAGGCCAGATGAGGCATAAAAAATCCCAGTGGCATATACCCCCAATAATTATTCTCCTGAGGATCAAACTGAAACACGGGCATAAGTTCAACAGCTGTAATTCCCAAGTCTTTCAGATAGGGAATTTTCGCAATAACTCCTGCAAAGGTACCTTCCTGTCCGACTGGTACACCTGCACTTGCACGACGTGTAAATCCCCTCACATGCATTTCATAGATAATCAGGTCATCAGTATGTCGGACGGGTTTATCGTTCTGCCAGTCAAAGGGAGCTGCTGCATCTTTCAACGATCGCAAACACCCCAAGGCAGCCTTTCCTGCATTGGAAAATCCATCACAAGCAGCCAACCGACTGAATTCAGGAGGAAAGAAGATAGCCTTTGTATAGGGGTCCAGTAATACTTTCTTAGGATTGAATGCATGCCAGTAAGGTTCTTCTATATTAACAGGGCCATCTACCTGAAACGCATAATAGGCAGCTTCTGGAATTTCTGATTCTTTGAGATAACAATGCCATACCCGCTGTGATTTATTGATCAATGGGTTAAGCACAATGGTATATCTGGGCAATTCATACTCCTCTTCTGCATATAGCAACAAACTTACTTTAGCAGCATGATTGGAATACAATGCCACATTATAGGCTTTTACAATGGGGTTATAGCTGACACCTAATGGAATAGGTGAGCCTTCGATCAAAGTCCAGTCTGTTTGCATGGATACTGACGGATGAAGAGTAAGTAATATCAGTTAAATAGGCTGATCAGAAAAATGAAAGAATTATTCTCTATAAAGGAACGGTTATCCTTTCGTCTTTCCTCCAAAAAATATCAAAAAAGAACACTAAACACTGATTACCAAATATTTAACTTTACATTATAAATTCCAAGATTAAGCCGCATTTATCTGGTAGAACTTTATAACTGATAGATTTGGATCTGGTCAATCCGTTGATAGAACCATGTGGATCGAAATCCAAAATACCCTTTAAGAGATTCGTTTCTTATTAAAATACTACTGATCATTGCCCCATACGCTACAGAAAAGGTTTCTGAGAAATATATTCTTCAATAGCAAATAAAAACGGCAGGAAAATACCCAACAACTTTGCACACTAAGCCGAGAAGATGCATCATGCTGAGGTGTAGTGGATAGCAAGTATCTCTCTTTGCCTTTGTATTAAATTCCGTCATACTATGAAACAATATATTATTACTCGCATTTGTACTTCTGATCAATTTAATATTTCTGATCAATGTCTCTCTGAAAAATTGGTAGTGACTTGGTTTAATGTATTAAGCATGTTATTGACATACCTATAAAACTCAGCTTATAGGATTTATATTATTTATCCAGTCCTATTATCATTATAAAAGCAACCCATGCTACTTACTAATTCAGCTTCTTCATTGTTAATAAGATCTATATAATTTACTCTCTTACAATCATCTATAAATACAATTGAACTACTCATCTAAAAAGTATTTTTCCAATAAAAAATAAAAAATAAACCCACCAGTAATTTAAAATACATTTACAACAAAAAAAATATACTTACTCTATTGATTATTTATTTACTATTTCTTTACCTTAGTAGCACTCCAGCAGAATAAATCTTCTTATAGATTCAACTAAGCATATAATTTTAAATTCTGTAGACAAGAAACAAACTCCACATACCTACATATATAATATTATACTTGCCAATACTTCAGTTTGATCTGATTGTTACTTCATATAAGACTTTATCATAACCCAACCACTGTTAATTTTATCTAGTTTTTACTCTAACCCCAAACTTTTTCTTTCAGCTTATCACTTATAAGCGATCATTCCACAATTCTTACAACCGTAAATTTTCAGGTAGTTATTTCATCCATCGGTACTCATTCAGTTTGGTAGACGACAGGGAGTGCTATATACTCCCGTGTGCATGTTTTTTTCGTAGAATAACACTTACGCCACCTCATACATGTAATTTGTTAAACCTAACCTTCTACTATTATGCCTGAGCAGTTATCATTTGAGTCTCCTCAAAAAAACAATCTTGAACCTATTGCCATTATTGGCATCGGATGTAGGTTCCCTGGAAATGTAACAGATCCAGCCTCCTTTTGGAGCAGACTTCAGGCAGGGTTTGACGCAATCACCGACGTTCCGGAAAATCGTTGGAAACTGGATAATTACTACGATCCTGACACACAAAAAGCAGGAAAAATCAAATCCCGAAAAGGTGGTTTTTTAAAAGAAATAGACCAGTTTGATGCCAGTTTCTTTAATATATTCCCCAAAGAAGCTGAACGTATTGATCCACAGCAAAGAATGCTGCTTGAGATTACCTATGAGGCAATGGAAGATGCAGGAGTAAAAGTAGAAGATCTCTCAGGCTCCAGAACCTGTGTGTTTATGGGTGTATTTACCACCGATTACTGGGATATGCAAAGCTCCGGTTATCAAAAAGATAAAATCAGTCCGCATGTGGCGATGGGAGCTTCCTCTACTTCTGTAGCCAATCGTTTATCCTACATTTACAATCTTAAAGGTCCAAGTGTAAGTTTGAATACAGCCTGCTCCTCCTCTCTGGTAGCAGTACACCTGGCTTGCCAAAGTATCTGGAATGGAGAAAGCAGCATGGGACTTGCCGGAGGTGTGAACCTTCTGTTAAAACCAGAGACATCTATTTTGATGTCCAAAGGAAACTTTCTTTCTCCGGATGGATATTGTAAAACCTTTGATAGCCGTGCCAATGGCTATGTACGAAGTGAAGGATGCGGGGTTATTTTATTAAAACCTCTATCGAAAGCACTAGAAGATGGAGATCAGATTTATTCTCTGATTCGGGCAACAGGTGTGAATCAGGATGGCTATACAGAAGATGGATTTACTGTACCTAATCCGGATGCTCAAACAGAACTACTGGAAACTGTCTATAATCGGGCAGGCGTAAATCCTGCAGAAATTACCTATGTAGAAGCTCATGGTACGGGTACACCAGTGGGTGACCCCTTAGAAACCAGAGCCTTTGGAAATGTAGTTGGCAAAGGCCGGGACACCAATAATAAATGTGTAATCGGTTCTGTAAAAACCAACATGGGTCACCTGGAAGCAGCAGCAGGTATAGCAGGTTTGATTAAACTGGCTTTGATCACAAAAAACCGACAGATTCCAGCCAATCTCCACTTTGAAAAACCCAATCCAAAAATACCTTTCGAAACATATAAACTGAGAGTGCCTACTACACTGGAAACTATTCCTCAAAATATTCCGGTTGTATATGCAGGTGTAAACTCGTTTGGTGCAGGCGGAACCAATGCCCATTGTTTATTACAGGAATATATTCCGGCTGCCACAAAAAATCTTTCTTCTTCTGAAGACGGAATGATGCCTCATCTCTTCCTTATTTCTGCTAAGAATGAAAAAGCACTCAAAGATCTAGCTAACAGCTATATCGCATTTCTGAAAGGAACGTCAGAATCTCTACAGGATATCTGCTATTCACTGGCAACTAGAAGATCATCTTTTGAACATAAGCTATCTATTGCAGCCCGCACCAAAACAGATGCATCAGAATACCTTGAGGCGTTTGTAAAAGGAGAAACACGTCAGGGTATGACGTATCAGATAGTAAAAGAGTCTAAGAAGCCCCGCATAGCCTTCATTTATTCAGGTCAGGGACCTCAATGGTTTGCCATGGGTCAACAACTACTTAAGGAATCCTCTGTCTTCAGAGATACTATTCTCAAAATAGATGCACTCTTCTCTAAAATTGCAGATTGGTCATTACTGGAAGAAATGAGTCGGGATGAAGCAACTTCCCGTGTGAGTGATACCCGTATTGCTCAGCCTGCTATTATGGCTGTACAGATTGGGCTTACTGAAATATGGAAATCCTGGGGCGTAGAAGCCGATGGATGTGTAGGTCACTCGATAGGTGAAGTAGCCGCTGCTTATGCATCAGGTGCATTGACATTGGAACAAGCAGTGGAAGTTATTTATCATCGTAGCCGGAATCAGAATCAGGCCACGGGAAAAGGAAAAATGCTTGCAGTAGGACTGGATTTACCTTCTGTAAAAAAAGAAATTCGAGGACTGGAAGCCCAAATAGCTATTGCGGCGATTAATGGTCCTCAGATGATTGCACTGGCAGGTGACATTCCCGAAATAGAGCAATTGGCAGCCAGTTTGTCAGAAAGAGATATCTTCAATCGCTTCCTGCAAGTCAATGTACCTTTCCATAGTCACCATATGGAGCCACTGAAAGATGAAATGATTGCAGCATTGCAGCATCTTCAGCCTTCCCGTACCACGATTCCACTTTACTCAACTGTGAGTGGAGTTCAGGAAAATGGGCTTCACCTGGTTTCTGAGTATTGGTACAAGAATGTTCGGGATACAGTATACTTCACTCAGGCTATCGAATCCATGATTCAGGATGGCTATGATACATTCATTGAAATAGCCCCTCACCCTGTTCTTACTGCTGGTGTAGTAGACAGCCTGAAAATGCATCGTATCACAGGATTGGTAGTACCATCGTTACGCCGGAAAGAAGATGAAGCCAAGACAATGATTAATTCACTGGGTATTTTGACTATGGAAGGCTATGAAGCTAACTGGAAAAAATTATTCCCATCGGCTCACTATACCAAACTTCCTCATTACCCTTGGCAACACGAACGGTACTGGTTTGAAACCAAGACTCATCAGCAGGCACGTTTGGGAACACCTGTTCATCCATTCCTGGCTAGTGAGGTTATCTCTGTGAAGAGTCTGCATCACCGGATATGGAATCTGAATCTAAATCCTGAGTTATTTACGTATCTCGCTGATCACAAAGTAGATGGTGCGATTGTATTTCCAGGAAGTGGTCACCTGGAGATAGCGTTGTCTGCAGGAAAAGCCTCGTTTCCTGAACAGCCTGTCTTTTTGGAAGACATCCACTTTGAGAAAGCATTATTCCTGCCTGAAGAAGGAGAACAACCAGAGATCCGATTGGAAATATTGAATCAGGAAGGTGAGTACTATATCTGCAGTAAACAAGCTGATCAGGATAATACAGCCTGGATCAGACACTCCAGAGGTAAAATCAATTACTTTGATGATTTTATCAAAAAAGAGCCAGTTACAATTAAACCGTTGCTGGAAAAGCTGGAAACCAAAATTTCAATTCCTGACTTTTATGTGGAACTGAAATCTGCTGGCCTTAACTATGGAGAAACATTCAGGAGAGTACAAAAACTGTGGGTAAAAGGAAATGAAATTCTTGGTGCTATTAGTCTGAGTTCTCAAACTACCTATGGAGTAGAACAATATTATGTACATCCAGCCTTATTAGATGCTTGTCTACATACCATCTTTGCTGCCCGTGAAAATACAGAAGACAACAAACGAGGTATTTATTTGCCTGTACATATTGAGAAATACAAGGTATATGAAAAACCGGGTCAGCATGTATGGACGTACGTGGAAATACTGGAAGCCAGTGATGATTTTCTGATTGGTAATTATCAGATACTAAATGAAGAAGGACAACTGGTAGCTGAAATGGAAGGACTGACCTGTAAATATATCCAGGGTTCACGTGGCGAACAGCAGGAAAGCCTGTATTCAGGTATGTACGAATATCAGTGGGAACCTCTCGCTCAGGAAGATGAAACCAATCTGGAGCTAGAACGTCTTCATTCAGATGAATGTTATTTGTTATTTGCAGATAAACAAGGGGTTTCACAGAAGCTCTTGGACAAACTTGCCCAGGATAACCTTTCTGTTATTGAAGTAATTAAAGGCACTGCATTCAAAGAACTTAGTCCATCATCCTATATAATCAATCCTTTTGATGGAAAGGATACACAAGCACTCTTTGATGCCATTCATCATAAAGGTCTAAAAGTAAAGAAACTATTCTATCTATGGGCGCTGGACAATCAGATCGGAACTACCATTACTCCTGAATTATTTGAGCAGCAGCAAACTACACTGATAAGTGGTACAATGAATCTGTTCCAGACAATTGATAGAACAGGCATCAAAACAGGAGTCGTATTTCTGACTCAAAACAATGAAAAGGTAGAAGAACAGGATACAGTGATTAACTACACACAGGCTCCTATCATGGGTATGTCACGTGTATTCATCAATGAATATCCGTATATACCCGTAAAGGTCATTGATATCCAATCAGGTCTGTCGGAAGAAGAGAGTAACATTCTGTATACAGAACTTACCGGAAAGAAATTCAAGTTCGCAGAACTGGCGATTCGGAATACACAAACGTATATCAGAAAACTGGTGCCTGTTACAGAAGCCAAAGCTTCTGAAGATGCAGCTCAGGAAGTAGTGGCACATGGTCATTCCTTCCAGACGATCGTAAAACGTCCAGGCGATCTGAGTAGCACCATCTTCCAGCATGTGGTAAAAGAATCTGTCCAGGCAGATGAGGTAAAGATAGAAGTAGTTGCCACCGGACTTACTCAAAGAGATTGGCTGGTAGCTACAGGGCAATTAGATAAAGCCGGACATCAGCTAGGGTTTGAATGTGCAGGTATCGTTCGTCAGGTAGGTAATACAATCACTCATCTGAAAGAAGGAGACGAAGTAATTGCCTGGGGCACACACACACTAGCAGGCTCTCTGACAGTTAAGGCCAATCAGTTAATTAAGAAGCCTGACCATCTTCTGTATCAGGAAGCAGCAAGCTTACCTATAGCGTATATTACATCTCACTATGCACTCACCGAACTTGGTCGTCTAAGTAAGGAAGATGCTGTTCTGATTCAGGTAACAGACTGGGATGTAGCTCTGGCTTCCGTTCAATTAGCTACTTACACAGGTGCAAAAGTAATTGTTCTGGCAGCAGATGATGCACAAAAAACGTATCTCCAGAAATCAGGTATCGAACATGTATTAACAGATCAACATACAGACTTTTCTCAGGAGGTAGTAAAACAGACAAATGGCAAAGGTGTGGATGTGGTACTGAATTCACTAGCTGGCATTGGACTAATCAGAGGACTAAAAAGTCTGGCACCATTTGGTAAGTTCATCGATCTCAGTACAACTTCAACAGAAGAAGCTATTCTGGAAAAGAATCGTCTGGACAACAATATTTCATTCCATACACTGGATACAGCCCAGCTTATTGAGTTTAAACCTCAGTCGGTGTATCGGATTATGGATGCTGTAGTTACGCTGTTTGCAAACAAGCAACTTCAGTCTGCTCCATTGAAAGCGTTCTCAATTCAGGAGCTGGAAAAAGCACTTTCAGCAGTAGAAAAGCCAACACGTATAGAAAAGATTATTGTAAATATTGATAATCAGCCTATATATGTACAAGCTGCCAACACATTGACACTATTAGCAGATGCCACCTATCTTATTACAGGGGGTGCTAGTGGATTTGGTCTGGAAATTGCCCGTTGGCTAACTTCCAAAGGAGCTAAGTCACTGGTACTGGTAAGCCGTAGCGGACCAAAATCAGATACAGATCGTCAGGTAATCAAAGAGATTGAAGAAACCGGTACCAAGGTTACCCTACTTCAGGCGGATATCACAGATTATCAGGCTGTACAAAAAATCGTAGCAACTATACAACGCGAGCTACCGCCATTAAAAGGTATTGTACATAGTGCAGCGATGCTAGATGATCAGTCTATTCCGGATATGTCCAATGAGATATTCATGAAGGTATACAGACCAAAGGTCTATGGAGCATGGAATTTCCATGAGGCAACCAAAGAACTGCCATTGGATTTCTTCCTGATGTTCTCTTCCATCTCTGCTATCTTCGGATTCCCTGGACAGGCTAATTACTCTTCAGCGAATAACTTCCTGGACAGATTGGCTATGTATCGGCAATCAATAGGATTAAAAGCATCTGCAGCCAACCTGGGCGTTTTGGATGACTATGCGGGTATGTCCAAAGAAGGAGGACGGTTGATTAAAGCCCTCATTAATCAGGGATGGACATTGCTCAGTCTGAAAGATGTCACCAGCAAATTGGAGAATGTATTGCTGCAACAACCACCAACCCGGATGCTGGCTAACCTGGACTGGAAACGTTTCAGAGACTTCTATTATAATCTGAAAGATGATACGCGCTTTGCACACCTGATGAATGAATCCGTGAAAAATACAGGTTCGGGATCGTCTAGTCTGGTTGATAGTCTCAAAACGCTTTCAGGAGAAGAACAACTGGAACTGCTGACTCAGAAAGTATCCGAATCGCTGGCGAATATTCTAGGCGTATCAGCTGAAAAAATAGACACAGGCATTCCAATTACCAAAATTGGACTTGACTCTCTAATGCTGAACCAGTTGCGTAACTGGATACAACAGAAGCTGGAAATCAACTTCCCGCTAATGAAGATAGCAAAGGGTCCAAGCATTGTGGAACTATCCACTCAACTGTTGTCCGAGATCAATAATCAGGAAATTGTACAGGAAGAAGCTGTTTCAGCAGATACCTCAGGAATTGCAGCAGAAGAGGACATCGAGATTTACAATCAATGGCTTGTACGCAACAAACTTGTCAAAGAGGAAAATGTTAAGTATCGTATCTTCTGTATCCACCCGGTAGGTGCAGGCGCTTCCATGTTTGGTCACTTCATATTTAATCCACCTGCTGATGCAGAAGTTCTTGCATTCCAGTTACCTGGACGTGAAAACAGATTACATGAAGAACACTACCAGGATGTACCTTCGCTAGTGGCAGATATGGCAACTGTTATGGAACCATTACTGGATAAACCATTCATCGTATTTGGGCATAGTTTTGGCGGGATGGTAGGATTTGAACTAATCCGGTACCTGCAACTACAGTATAACAAAAAGCCAATTCAGCTTTTTATCTCCGGAACCATTGCACCTCAACTTACGAAGAAATGGAAAGATCGGGATGTGATTAGCGAAACAGCAGTCCTGACCAACTCAGAGGAACGACTCCTGTCCCTGATGTCCTATATTGATGATGTGGAGTTCCTGCGGAAGATACTTCCTGTTATGCGAAAAGACATGGCTATGATTATGAGTTATGTATATGTTCCGGGAGAGAAGTTTGACTTCCCGATTACAACCTTTGCTGCAGACAAAGATGATGTAGTATATCCAAGTGAAGTTTCTCAATGGAAAGAACATACCAATAGTTCATTCACAATGGAGGTACTGGAAGGTGATCACTGGTTCTTGAGCCGAAATAAAGAGCTCATTTCCCAACGCCTCTCAGATGCATTGGAAGAAACAACAGCACAAACACACTAACCACAGGTAATAGTAATCATGTTTTAATCCCTACTGGCAATGATTGCATTGCCAGTAGGCTTTTCATTTCGTACATTGATCAGTCTCCACCCTCTCATTCTACAACGTCAGGATTGTCAGTTTCAGGCTATACTTGGTTTTTGTGATTCAGATTCCTACTCACTAGAGTCTACTCAGGAAGAATTTCTACATCCGGAAGAAATAGTATACCTGAAGCAACTGAAACTGGATAAAACAAGATCAGAATTTCTCAGAAGTCGCTATCTGGTTAAGAAAGCACTGGCTACGTATCCACTACAAGAAGAACCTACAGAGATACAGATTGGCAAAGGCATCTTCCAGCAACCCTTATTGTTAACCAGATATCACTACCAGCTTGATCTGAGTATCTCACATCATACTACGCTGGCAGCTTGTCTCATCTTCCCACAACAACATCCTATGAGTCTGGATGTGGAAGTGTGTAACCCTTCGGTCATAGCTCTTACTAAAAATGAAGTAACAGAACACGAAAAAAAATTATATTGTAACACGCGAGAAAGCGAAACTATATTTTTTACCCGACTCTGGACTATCAAAGAGGCATTGTCAAAGGTTTTGAAAACAGGAATGATGGTTCCTTTCCACAAACTGGAAACTGAAAACATGACCTATCAAGGTAATATTGTAACCAGTTATTACACAGATTTTATTCAATATAAGGCAATTTCTTTTCAGCGAAAGGATTCTATATGCACTATAGCCCTGCCCAGAGCAAGTAGTCTTCTCTTTTCAACACAAATCACCTGATATATTTCTCTACCGGTTAATACAACAGAAAATAACCTCATGTTAGTAACCGCATTAACCAGACAAAAAATATAAGATCAATTGATTTATATCCCATAAGTGAAATGAGAATATTATTCAGCTTTACAGATTATATAAATAAGCAATATCTAAATAGACAAACATACGATTCTGATTTTATAGTAGCCTTATATACAGGCACTAAAGATAAAACCATAGATTGACCTTAACAGATTTTCTTTGGTAAAAAAACATTTTAAAACCTTACATAAACCATTTTTAGCACTATTCCCTACATATTCATCCAAACAAATTATACTACTTTTAATATCCAATGTTATACTACTAAATCATACCTTCTATACACGTTACTATGGCCAGTTTACTAACCCGAATTATCGATGCCGGCAGTCAATATGATATGCCTGAATATTTAAGAAATCGGGTAAGACCAACAAATATTATATGCTTACTGGTAATATTTGCCTTATCAATTCCTTTCAGTGGTATATCACTTATCTACTTTCCAATGATGGCTATTTTTCCATCAGGAGCAGCAGTGGTGTGTATTCTGGTTATTGTTAGCAATTATTATGGTGGCATTTATTATTCCCGTGTTGTATTACCTGTATTGCTGCTGGTACTCTCTTCTTTATACAATGCCTATTTCTGTGACTCCATAGCTGACTCCATCAGCAGCGTTTACCTGGTCGAATTAAGCTTTACACTTATCCCCTTTGTCATCTTTGACTTTAAGGAAAGAGGCTTTCTGATATTCTGTACCTTATTTTCCTTTTTTATTATTGTCGTTTTTCCTGCGGCATGGGATAAGTTTGATATGGGGTATGATGGCACAGTACTGAGAGAGGGACCTTTGGCTGTTCTGACTACCTTACTGGCTACTGTATTTCAATTGGGTTGTATTAGCGGTTTGGCGGTTATCAATCGAAACTCGGAAGAAAAGTCTAATCAGCTGATTACAGTTATGAATCAGAAGAATGAGGAAGTAGAAAAATCCCGCAAAGATCTGGAAGTTAATCTTGTCCAACTGGAAAAAGCACGACAGGAAGAGAATCATCGGCAGTGGGCGTCTGAAGGTATAGCACAACTGTCTACACTACTTCGGAGCAATTCTGACGATACAGAACTTTTTGACAGAATCATTGCTACTCTTGTCAAATACCTCCAAGCTAATCAGGGAGGTTTGTATATAGTAGAGAAAGAAGAACGTACCCATGACATAGTTATCCGTCTGGCCGCTTGTTATGCCTATAACAGGAAAAAACATATTCATCAAACATTTCAGGCAGGACAAGGATTAATCGGCCAGACCTATCTGGAGGGAGAGTATATATACCTGACAGATATCCCTGAAAATTACCTCACAATTACCTCTGGACTTGGAGACTCTTCACCCAGAGCATTACTGATTGTTCCTTTAAAGGTAAATGAGTCTACAGAAGCTATTCTGGAACTGGCCTCATTCAAAAAATTCGAGAAACATGAAATTGAGTTTATCGTAAAACTGGGTGAAAGTATTGCGTCCTTTATCCAAAGTAATCGTATCAGCCAACGAACCAAACAATTGCTTGAAGATTCACAGTTTCAGGCAGAAGCTTTACGCGCCCAGGAAGAAGAGATGCGTCAGAATATGGAAGAACTAGCTTCTACACAGGAAGAGATGAACCGTCAGCAAATGTCCTATCTTCAAGAGATAGAACGACTTTCTACATTGTATGCAACAGCACAAGAAGAAATTCATACTAAAAATAAAGAAGTAGAAGAACTTCAGAAAGCCCTGCACACCAATACTATACGATAGGCTTATCCCTTGATTATAAAAAGAAAGAAAACACTGACAGATTTATGCTCTGTCAGTGTTTTCTTTTTATAGTAATCCCGAGTTCCCAACGAATGTAAGCAGTGAAATAGAGTACAATTGCATGTGTTCATATAGGTTTTCAATGTGCATTTCTCTACTAGCTAACTTTTGCTTAGATAACGATAGGGAAAAGTACTTTTTTGGGCAAACAAAAAAGGGAGAAGTTGTAAATAGAGTGATGTTTTGTACAATGAATAAGTTTGAGGAAAGATACCTATAAATCTGATAAGCAGAGAAATAAAAATGATCTAAGAAATATATAGTAAGAGAGCTCCGCAAAAGATAAAGCAGTACATACGCTTTTCAAAAGCATAGATGTTATCCTTTTTACGATTTCAACTCGAGTAAACTCACATCTAAAGTTTGGGATACCTCATCTAAAAAAATAAAAACGCTGGCAGAATATTCCGCCAGCGTTTTTATTTTATCTATCTCACTTTACTACAACTATCCACCTGAGACTAAGCTCAGGCAGCTTTTCGGATCTTTTTGTTTTCGAGATATACAGATTCTTTAGCAGCTTTCTTAGGTAATTTGATAATACCCAATAGGTTAAATAACTTAATCACCTGATAGGTTGGGTCTATTTCAAACCATTTGAAAGCAAAGTTAGCACGATGTCCATAGGTATGGTGGTTATTATGGAATCCCTCACCCATCATAAATATATCTATAGGCATTAAGTTACGGGAAGTATCACTTACTGTAAATGTAGTATATCCAATTTTGTGAGCAAACCAGTTGATGATAGCTCCATGAATAGGTGACATCAGGAAATGAATAGGCAATAACAGGAACCATCCCCAGGAAGGAGCAAAATAAATATAGAATAGCGTATACAGCGTTCCCCACATAAGACGTACAAAGTTATTCGAAGCAAAGTCGTCAAATGCCTTCCAATCCGGAACATTCACCATAAATTTAGGGTCTACATCTGCTGTGCGATTCCGAACAGCAGCATAAAATGTTTTGGTTTTCCACATCATATCAAAGAATCCTTTGCTATACAAAGGTGAATGTGGATCATCTTCTGTGTCAGCAAATGCATGGTGCATACGATGCATTACGCCATACGCATAGGCACTCAGGTAGTTGGAACCCTGAAAAATCCATGTCAGCACAAAAAAGATTTTTTCCCACGTCCGTGACATTGTAAATGCACCGTGAGCAGAATATCTATGTAAGAAGAAGGTCTGGAAGAATAGAGATCCATACCAATGAATAGCGAAGAAAATAAGAATAGCGGTCATATCTTGTATTTAGTTTCCCCAAATATCCATCTCTTCTCTTATTCTATTATGCTACTCTCAGATGACTGGTATCAATTAATGGATGAGTTGCAGAACTTTCAGGATGACTGACATCAGGAATCCAGCCATTCTTTGAACTGAGGAACCCGATCCCGGCTTACATACACCTCTTCTTCCTCAGGAGGGTTCAGCTCTAGCTTCAATCGTCCATTGAAATGATTATGTATCTTATGAATAGCTTCGAGAGAAATAAGACGATTGCGACTAATACGATTAAACTTACGACTATCCAATTGATCCATCAATTGATCCAGTGTTTGCTCAATTACATATCGCTGGTTATCGAATGTAATGAGGAAGCTTAGTTTTTGATCACTCTTAAAATAAGCCACATCTGAAGTTCGTATTACCGCTAACTGACTTCCTTTCTTTACCAGAAAACGTTCTTTAAAACCTTCTTTTGGTTTTTCCGGCTGTAGCTTCAGTCCTTTTTTCAACAAGCGATATTCCAGATTCTCATATTTCTTGATGGCACTTCGTAACTCATCCAGATCAATGGGCTTGAGCAGATAATCGATACTATTCTGTTTAAATGCATGCAAGGCATACTGATCAAAGGCTGTAGTATAAATGATAGGTGCCTCAATTGGAAGCTGGCGGAACAACTCAAAGCTCTCCTGATCTTCCAGTTGAATATCCGAAAAAATAAGATCTGGTTCGGGGTTGTTCCGAAACCAGTCCAGACAACTTTCTACTGAAGGTAAAATGGCAAGGATTTCGATAGAATCATCGATTCGCTGTAATTGATTACTTAGCTTTTCAGCTGAGAAAAATTCATCTTCAATAATGACAACTTTCATGCTTCATCTGTTAATAAAGGTAATCCAACCTTAAACACATGCCCGCTATTCTCTACCTGAATAGATTTGCCGATCACATACTTATAACGGGCTTCAAGGTTCTTTAATCCAATCCCAGTGGACTCTACCTGTGTATCTTTTTTGTTAAGACTATTTTCTACCCATACAGTATTATCTGTTGTATATATTTTCAACTCCAGTGGTGATGTATCTGAAATCCGGTTGTGTTTCACTGCATTCTCTACCAGCAACTGGATAGACAAAGGCAATACATATACAGGTTTTTCACTAATCTTCACATCCAATAGTACTTTATTATAGAAACGAACATTCAGTAAAAAACAGTAAGCCTCTACTACGGATATTTCTTTTTGCAAGGGTACCTGCTTTTCATCGTTATGCTCCAGTACATAGCGATATACCTGAGCTAGTTTTGTTATAAACCGATCTGCCAGCACAGGATCCTTATATACTACTCCACTTAATACACTTAAACTATTAAACAAAAAATGAGGGTCCAGTTGTTTTTTAAGACTTTCCACTTTTGCTATCAAATTTTCCTGACGGAGCCGTTCCTGTTCCAGCAAAGATGCTTTCCACTTACCAAATAAAAACGCCCCTTCGTTAATAGCAATGAATAATAAGGCTAACAGAAACGAGACAAAAATATTCTGTAACACAACACTAATAGAAATAGAAACTTCTGATACCAGTGCATTGTATGTCAGAAGCCCTACAATCAGTACTAGTGAAGAGAAGACAAAGATGCTGGCAACTTCATAACTCAGGTGTTTGATAATACTCTTCTCCCATGGATAGAAATAAAGAATTAACGCCTGAATCAGTTTGCTTCCTTCCCAGATTACAAAACTGATCAGTGTAGCTACAAAGATCCAGAGAAAATGCTCTTCAGATCCCAGAATAACAGGAACAAAAAATGTAGGAACAAGAATTCCAAAAGAGAAGACACCCAATAAGGTTGTCCATTTTACGCGAAAAGAATACGTAAATTTTTCTGCCACAGGAATAGGTTTAAGATAGCATAGTGTTCAGCATGGGTTAGCAAAGATAGAAAGAGTATTTGAGCTATATATGCTTATAGACCTTAATTTGACTTATAGGTTCTAACACAAAAAATGCCCAATCCTGTGACTGGGCATTTTTATATGTATTCTCATAAATAAGAGCAATCTCGTTTTACTATTTAGGGATTACTTTAAAGGTCCCCTGCATATTCATGTAGTGGCCAGGGAAAGTACACACATACATATACTCTCCTGGCTTTTCAGGAGCTACAAAATAAATAGTCTCTGAAGTTTGTGGCTGCAGTTGAGCTGTATGATACAAGACTTTCGGTGTACTTGGAATATAGTTCATTTTTGCCCCATTTAACCCTAGTTTGATAGCCATCTCTCCTACAGACAGCGCTTCTCCAGGTAGCGTAACGACAAAATTATGAAGCATATCATCATTATTATTGAATGTCAGCTTAATCTTGCTTCCTGCCTTTACTGTAATCTGCGACAAATCAAATTTCAAACCGGGTTTAGTTCCTATAGTAATGGTTTGATCAGGTCCGTTGGTCCAGCTAGCAGGCTGTTTTGTTACACGTTTGGCTGTAGGAGCAGCAGTAGTTTTAGTAGCTGTTGTTTTGGAAGTGGTTGCTGCAGATCCCATCATAGCAGCATGTCCTGCATGGGGTGATTTAGCCAGCTGGCTTTCCTTCAATACCAACTTCTCTCCTTCTGGCAGATTATTCAATGTATAATAACCTACACTATGAAGCAACGGTGCTTTATTCTGGCTACGAACTCCTTCCGCTTTTAACTCATGAATATATCCTTCACGCAAACCATCCACTACAATCCGTACACTCAGGCCATCGTCTGCTACTGCAATTCCTTTGATGGTACATGGCTGATTTTCAATAACAGGACTTCCGTATTCCTTCCGGTACATGTAGTTAAAGCTTGTTATTCCATAAGAATTGGCATCACCAGCCGTAACCTTATCGACAGGTTGGGTGAATTCCAGTTCAAAGCCATCCGGGCGAGCTTGCATGGTTTTTATTTCAAAAGGTGTTTTTCCAGTCCACACCAAACGTTGTATACCATACAGATCTTTTCCAGTGGCCGCCCATCCACGGCTGGTCATTCCCACAAACATAGATCCATCTTCTCCCCAAACCATTCGCAAAATTCCTGACTGAAATCCTTCTCTGAATGGAAAGGCAGCACCCTGGTATTGTCCTTTCACTTTTTCCAGATAGATACGCATAATTTTACTTTGTCCCTGATCTCCTACCAGCATCTGACCTGTAAATGGACCAAAAGCACCAGCTGTTGTATCTATCAGAATGCCAGAGGTAGAGATACCCAGAATGCCTTGAGGAAACCAGATAGCAGGTAGCTTTAATCCTTTTATTGTTTTGGCAACCTCATACATAGGCTTTCCAGTGCTAGGGATATCAGAAAAGCGAAGTTTTACAGGTGAGCTAGGATCATCTGCCCATTTCAAGCCTTCCGGATTTCCTACGAAATCGCCCACCTCCACATGTGTCATCCGGCCTGAACCTACCCAGTCACCCTGATTCTCTGCATAAAATATAGATCCATCAGGTAATACATTGAATCCAGCCGGGGAACGCATACCAGTTGCAACAGGAGTCATTTTTCCATCTGGTGTCACTTTCAGCATCCAGCCATGCCACTTGGAAAGTGAAGCCCCACGCCCAATCCAGGCAAGGTTCAAGGTAATCAGCATGTCATTGTTTGGCAGGATTACAGGGCCATAGGAATACTCATGGTAATTACCAGATAAAGGCCAGGAATAGATTACCTCATAATCATCTGCGCGGTCATCCCCGTTGGTATCCCGAATGCGGGTTAATTCACTTCGTTGTGTCAGATAAAAAGATCGATTGTGATAAGCTAATCCCAAGGGTTCGTGTAATCCCTGAGCAAACCGTTTAAAATAAGGCACTCCCTGATTACGCATATAGGGATTTTCAATCAGCCAGATATCTCCTTGTCGAGTTGAGGCTGCCAATCGACCATCGGGCATGGTAGTTAAACCACCTACTTCCAGAGGAACATCTTTCGGAATAGGCAGTGTAACCATCTGGTAATAGTCGGCCTCAGACTCTGCTGTTTTCAGTTCCTGAGCCATTACACTTCCTACACAACACAATAAAAACATGCTCAACCATCCGGACATATGCTTTCTGGAATGTTTTCCGGTTGACTTGGCTATAGTAGAGTTAAAAGATAAAACGGAATATTTTTTCATAATCAATTACTGTCCAAGAAAGAAATGAGAAATTGTGAATCTGTAAGCCCTTTATCATACTTTGCGTCTATTTATCTGTGGGCTCTCCTACTCTTTTTACCAGATTAACTTACTCTTAATAGTGGTACCATTGCTAGTTGAGCTTACTGGTATCAGCAGTTCATCCCTGTTTTTTGACTTCCGGATAATAGGCTTAAGCTCTTTAGCACCTTCCACTTCCAGATAATAAGCTTTGTCATTCACACTGTATACTCCTTCAGATAATTGTGCAATCCGACTTCCACTAGCCAGTAAGTACCACACATTTCCACTGGCGCTTCCTTTTAGTTGTACCTGACGTACAAACGCTTTATTATTATCTTCCGGCCATAGTTGATCCTGTACAGCCAGATTGCCTATTGTATACCGGAATGCAGGCCTGCCTTGTTCATCCACAGAGTATCCTTTGAACTGGAAATCAGCAGATACAGAATCTGGCCACATGGTATCTTTTCCAGACAGTACCGCCACAGAAGGTTCGCCTGTCATTTCAATAATACTACCTGCGGGCTTAGCCAACTGAGGTTCTCCCCGATCATGCCACATTTCTGTTGCATCCAGAAAATTACCTTTCCATATCCACAAAAGGCCACCCTGTTTCAGATCCATTGTATAATGAATGTTTCCAGGTTCTCCTATCGAAATACAATTTGTCTTCTTCCGGTTATTGTGCCAGATAAAACTGCGTATCATACGGGTTTCAGGAGCACGCACCAGAATAGGTTCTATATATTCAGGGTCAGGCAGAGAGGTCGGCAAAGAAAGCATCTGACGAGCTACACCTGGTCCTTCCACATATAAACTCATTTCCGAACGTAACCAAGGGTCTTTGCTGCGGAAGTATGTTAACGCAAAAGTATGATTTCCGGCTTGTAAGGTGATAACACCATTTGTCCATTCGTCCGGATAGTGAAATCCTTCATAGGTAATAATTTTCTTTCCATCAATGGTCAGAATGGCCCCTCCCATACACTTGAGTTCAAACAAATAGTTTCCCATACTTGGTACCTGAAGTGTTCCAGTCAGTTGGAGAGCAAAGTCATTGGCACCTTCAATTAGTTGCATATGCTCTTGTACAGCCCCCTGCTTTTTAACTTTAGCCTTTGCTACATCTGCTTCTGCATACATCTTACCTTCTGAATATTTATATTGTACTTGGGAAAGTTGTACAAACGGTTCATCATAACGTTTGTAACGGATATTGCGAAAAGCAACCGGACCATGATCTCCCTGTAACATCAAAGGACCAAAGGGTTTCTCATCCTGAAAAGCAGCTGCACGGGTAGGGCCTGTTACTTCCACATTCTCATGTACTACTACTCCATTGTGAATTACTTTTATAAAGCGGGCAGAGGTCAGCTTTTTTCCATTCTTATCAAAAGTAGGTGCCTGAAAAACAATCTTCATGGTTTGCCATAGTCCAGGAGCCCGACTTACATTCACACGGGGTGGATGGCCTTCATATCCTTTTTGTCCTTCGGGTCTGCTTTCTTCCCAGCGTTCGTAAATACTCCCACAATCTGACGAACGAGGGCGTGCCACACCCCAGCTATCAAATAATTGAATTTCATATCTACCTTGCAGATAGATACCTGAATTAGAGCCTTTAGCCATCATAAATTCCAGTTCCAGTTCTATATTACCATGTTCAAAGCTGGTAAATAACTGATCTTTGTTTTTATCTGTTGGCTGGTTAACAATAACTCCTTTACCGGAAGAACTTTGCACTATTCCATCAGCAGAACGATCAACTATAACATCTCCTGCAATCTTCCAGTTAGCGGCAGCAGGTTTAAAGCCACTTAAATCGTCAAGTGATATTGGAACAAACGGTAGAGCAGTCTGTCCCATAAGCGTTAGGGAATGGCAGCTTATCAGCAAAAAAGCAATCCATAACGTACTTCGTAAATAATTCATTCGGGCGTACATGTTTACTTGTGGTTCGGCCATTATTGGATACGTGTATTTCTAACAATTAAAAATCATCTTACATAAATACCAGAAATTATTGGATATAAAAAGGAGTACTCTACCATTTTTTCGGTTATAGCCCTTACTGCATTCTACGTATATATTCAGCAAGTGAATCTATTCCACCTTCTTTATTTTTTGTTCTATCACCAGATCAGTATAATCTACCTTAACATGTATCTCATCATATTGCCCAACGGTAATACGACGATTTCCATCCAACTTTACATAGATTACTCCTTTTTGTGGATCACTGATTCGGATAAATGGTGAACCTCCCGGATACCATTTCCGATACAGAACCAATACATCCGTTAGCAAACTATCTGAAGACAGATGTTTGTTCCAGGGTGCCCAGCCATCATAATTAAATGAAGTCTGCATCTTATAAATTTTATTATCATAGAAATGAGGATAGAAATTCATGGATGCAGCATGTTTCAATTCGTGATGATTTAGCTTATACAATACAGATGTGTTATTCTGTCCATCTGTAAAGAGTCCCTTCTTGTTCATCTCCCAACAGTGCAGAAAAAAATTCTTTGAAGTCATTCCAAAAGACATTCCCAAAAATAAACTATCCGCCTGTTTGCCACTTTGCAACTCTTTGTCCATCACCTCTTTATAAAGGTCAAACCCCTCTTTCTTGCCACAAGCTATACAAGCAATCAGCACAAAGCCAAGTACGGGCAATATTCTCCAATACTTATTTACCATACTCTATCAACTGAATAGTATCGTTGTTTCTTGCAAAGAGAATAATCTTTTTCTTTCCTTTCTGAAGTGTCATAATATCTCTGACTGCTCCTTTAATGCAAATTCCACTCTTTTGCATTGGTACACTTTCAAACTCTCCTTTTCCATTTCCTCTAAGCATCACTCCATAGCTGCCATCATAAATCCCTACTTCCGGTTTGCTTTCATACAGATTACCTCCTATCAATAAATCTATTTTTCCATCTTCATCATAATCTCCACTCTCGACTCCATACAAGACAGACCATTGGGCTTCCTTAGGAAAAGCCTTAAACTGGTACTTACCATCCTCTTCCTTAATATACACACCACTACGCAATTCATAAGCATCGAGCTTCTTCGCTTTCTCTAATTCTCCTGCATTGAAAATCTCTTCGATGCTTTGTTCTTTGTATTGAGAATAATGTACATACTTCTTTTTCAGATAAGGCAATGCACTCACCAGATCATGACGCAATATCATGGGATACGACTTTGATCCATTATAACAGCTTACCAATTGTTCTATTGTGCCATTTCCATCCATATCCCCTACATACATACAAACTGGCTTATCTACACTAGCCTTGAAACGTGAGTTCAAACCATGATTTAAAGCTACTATATCTTCTCTACCATCTCCATTTATATCTACGATCTTCAGTCGGTTCCACCATCCATTGCTCTGCAAAAAACCAGCCTTTTTGCTTACTTCTACCAAACGACCTGATTTATTGGCAAATAAACGAAGTCCCATGTATTCTCCTGCAATCACCAGATCTTTCCAGCCATCCCCATCATAATCCAGCCATTGTCCATCACTGATCATACCTGCTGACAACAAGGGAGAACCTACTTGTTCAGTCACATCACTAAAAATACCTTTCCCATTATTTGCAAGGATATACCCTTTACAGGCATACCCATACCGGAAAGGTTGCAATCGAACACCTACAAACAAGTCCATGTCTCCATCTTTATCATAATCAGCAACCCGTACAGACGAACTACTCTCAAACAAAAACGAAGGCAATACCTGTGGTGATTTACTGAAGTTGCCTTTGCCATCATTGATATACAGCCGATCAATCAAAGCAGTCGAATTAGGTGAAAATTCGTTACCTCCACTACATACATACAAGTCCATATCTTTGTCGCCATCACAATCGAAGAAAATAGCATCTGTATCTTCGCTCAATTTATCTGTTATGAACAAAGCCTGATTAGTGCACACAAACTCTCCGGAAGGGATCTGAACAAACAAGGCTCCGGGCTGATCCTTCGCACCTCCAATGTAAAAATCCTCCAAGCCATCGCCATTTATATCTGCTTTGGCCAGATGAGGCCCCTGGGTGGAAAGCATATGAAAAGTCAATGGATCCCTGTCAAAATCTGCAAAAGAATTTTCCTGATGCAGAAAGTCAATTCCATAATTTTTCTGAGCACTATGAAAAAGAGAAGTGACTGAAGAAATGGATTCAGGGCTTTTATAAGAAGCCAGCAAGGCATTAGGCTGGGAAATAGTAAGATGCTGATTAGGTTTAGGCTGTAGCAAAATACTCTTTTGTCCCAATGGCCAAAGTACCACTACCGAATCAATCTGTTTAGCAGCTCCCAGTCCAAAAGTAAGTCTTTGATCTACACTGGATTCAAAACCTCTCATAGGCATCTGTTCTTGAAATGCCAGTGAAGATTTCCCTTGTTGTGACTGATAATAAACACCCACCTGAGCACCAATACCAAAGCGGTTATTTCCTTCTCCCTTTAATGTCAGTTGCAGAAACTGGTGTTGAGGATGAAGCTGGTTAGATTGGTTCTGATAAATAAAACAAGGCATATTCACATTGTTAATCACCAGATCCAAGTCACCATCATTGTCCAGATCGCCATAAGCTGATCCATTGGAGAAGGAAGGTTGATTTAGTCCCCACGACTGAGCCTGGTTCACAAAAGTCAGATCTCCCTTGTTTTGAAAAGCATAGTTACTCAGTGCCTCAGAAGGAATCTTATCAATCAGATCTTTAATAATATTTGTTTCTTTGTTGAGTATTTTTTGTCGGATTTCATTGGTTGTACTGGCTGTATATTGGATATAATCCTGATCAGTAATATCTTTGTAAATACCATTGGCCACAAAAATATCTTTGTACCCATCATTGTCCATGTCAGTGATTAAAGCTCCCCAGCTCCAGTCGGTAGCATGCACACCTGCATAACGGCCAATTTCACTGAAAGCCAGTGTACCGTCTGTTTTTACAGGTCCTCTATTGAGCTGTAGGGTATTACGTACAAACTGCTGATAAAAACCACTTTTTTTATCAGCCTGATATTTATTCCATGTCTCAAAAACTGTTTTAGTCTTTACACGGGCTTCCTGTTCCGGAAACATATCCGTTACATAGATTTCCGGATACCCGTCATTAGAGATATCGGCAATATCAGCCCCCATAGAGTTCATGCTTAATTCTCTGATACAGGATTCCAGCATTTCCTTAAAGGTTCCATTCTGTTGGTTGATATATAGATAATCCCGCTCAAAAAAATCATTGGACACATACATATCCGGCCAGCCATCCCGGTTGATATCGGAAATAGTCACCCCCAGGCCAAATCCAATTACACTACCATAAATACCAGCTTCCTCACTTACATCTACAAAATGATTATGATCATTCCGATATAGCTTGTTTCCTCCTAACGAATCACGCACCAAACGCTGATCCTTGATCATATAATAATTACTCACTGATCGAAACGAATTATTGAGCAAATAACAATCCAGATCACCATCCCGGTCATAATCCAAGAAGGCGGCATGGGTAGACAATCCTCTGTTATCCAATCCATATTCCTGAGATTTTTCTGTGAAAGTCAGATCTCCGTTATTGATAAATAGCTCATTGCTTCGATTTTTCTTTTTCAGATCACCAGATTTACATACATAAATATCCAGGTATCCATCCCCATTTATGTCCACCAGACTTACGCCTGTAGACCATACCCCATATGATGTAACCCCTGCTTTTTGTGTGATATCCTCAAACTGAAAGTTTCCTTTATTCAGGTATAATCGATTAGTTTGTTGATTGGAACAAAAGAAGATATCCGGTAAATTATCATTGTTAATATCCCCAATAGCTACTCCCCCTCCATTGTAAAAATTTCGGAATGTATAGGGATTAAACTCTTCTGTGTAGGATACATTATTTGAGAAATCTATTCCGGTTCGGGAGGATGGCAGCAAAGTAAACAAGGTAGTCTCTGTACCTGTTTGCGAATCTGTACAAGAACTAATCAGACAAAATACAATACACAAAAAGAACCAGACAACCTTGCTATATCCTGAATGTAATTTCTGTTGTATGGGTTTGCTTCTGCTCATCACACGATTCGCTCCTTTCAAAAAAAATGGATGATGTAGATTATTTAAAATCAAAATACAGTATAGCAGTCCCAAACAGACTACTATACTGTTATAACAGAGGTATCAGGTATCTGTCTTAATATCCGGGATTCTGTTTCAGATTCTGGTTGGCATTGATCTGTGTGGCCGGAATCGGAAAAATATTCAGGTGGTTGATGCCTGCAGGCCCTAAATTGTCTGAAGCATCTGCGGCATGGAATCTCCAGGCGCTGTTGTATTTCCCGAAACGAATCAGATCCTGACGTCTGAAAGTCTCGGCAAACATTTCGCGTCCTCTTTCTGCCAGAAATGTATCAGCAGTCATGGAGACAAACGGTGTTACACCTCCATGTACAGTTCGTATCTGATTAACTAATGCCAAAGCAATCGGATCATTCCAGTCGTCATTTTTGCGGGCAGTTGCCTCAGCTTTCATTAATAATACATCTGCATAGCGGAACAATGGCCAGTCATTACTCAGATCAGCTGTCATGCCAGTATAAAACTCCCATTTACCAATCCGTGCTCCTGATTGGCGCCATGCATTAGGTTGTAGTTCGTTAATATAGGGAGTAAAGGTAATTGGTGCTCCATTTGGATCAGCAGCATCAGCTCCTCCATCTGTTAAGGGAGAGCCATCCGCCATATACTGAGGGCCAACCAGAAAGTTTGATAACCGTTTGTCTTGTGTACCTGTGGTAGTAGTTCCTTTTGTATCCACTCCTACAACTGTACCTTGTGGGCCTGGATTTTGTACAGGATCAATGTAAGACTGATAGAATTCCTGAATAGTAGCAAAACCATTCCAGGGTTGTGCGTTCATTTTATACGTATTCTGATTTTGCATGTGCAACGTCATCATAGGCATATTAAAGCCTTTGGCATACACTGCATCATAGGGAATAGCCCATATAAACTCTGTTGATCCTTTGTTTTCTTTTTTAAAGTTATCGCTGTAGTTGGTTACCAGTGCATATTTACCAGAGTTAATTACTTCATCACAGGCTGCGATGGCTTTTTCCCATTGTTCTGTACCTGTATAGATTTTGGCATTCAGATACAGTTTTGCCAGCGCGGTATATCCTGTATAATAATTGACCCGTCCATAAGTAGACTCATCAGTTGGGCCTGTCTTTTGTAAAAGAGGAACATTTTCAAGTAATTCCTTTTCTACAAAATCATACACCTGTTGCCGGGTGCTGTTGGCAGGTGGTTCTGTTGAAGAAAAATCTATACTTAAAGGCACATTTCCATACAGATCCAGCAACCAGTAATAATAGATAGCCCGCAGTACTTTTAGTTCGGCAATATACGCTTTGGCCTGATCTGTCCCCAATGGCTCAAAAGTAGCCAGCAAACGATTACAGGTATTGACACCGGAATACAGAAATGTCCAACCGTTAGTGGGTGTAGGGTCTTGTGAAGTATAGGTATGGGTTTGTAAACGAACCCAGTGCCCACCATCACCCCAGTCGGCTCCCCGTGTAGGAACCACCATTTCATCGGTAGTTACTTCGTTCAGGGGTATCATATGGTTGTTCCCACCCCAGCCGAAAAGATTGGAATAGGCAGCACCAACAGCTGAAAGAAATTCCCGATCTGTTTTGTAGAAGTTGTCACTGATTACCGTATCATACAACACATCGGTCTCATCCAGATTGGTACATCCTCCAGCTAAAATCAGTCCAACCAGACAGTATTTTGTAATTGATGTATATTTCATAGGTATGTTATCATTTAAGTGTAAGTACCTGCCAATGCCTTCTCAATTAGCTTGTATTGGCAGTTTTTTACCTGTAGTATAAGTAGATTAAAACTGAACATTAACCCCAAGTGTAAAAGAACGAGTCAGTACCCAGGTCTCCCTTCTATCAACCCCTGGCGCTAACGCATTTCGGGTAACAGCACCTGTATTGGAAGTACTTTCATCCGCATACCGCACCTCCGGATCTACGCCTGTATAGTTTGTAATAGTAAATAAGTTTTGTCCACTCAGATACGCACGCAGACTTTTTACCAAACTTCCTGCAGGGAGTTTGAAGTTGTACCCAAGTGTAGCGTTATCCAGCTTTGCAAAGGAGGCTCTTTCTACAAACCGGCTGCTGAAGATTTGTCCATCGGTGATATTCGGATTAAAATATTTAGTCTTTACAATGTTATAGCTGCTGGCAACATTGGGGTTCTCATAGAAGGCTCGATAGGTGTTGATCAGATCATGCCCGATAGATCCTCTTAACAGAAAATTAAAGTCGAAGTTTTTGTACCGAATTGTGTTGTTCCAGCCAAATTCAAATTTAGGTAAGCCATTGCCTATGATAGTCTCATCCTGATTATCGATCTTTCCATCATTGTTCCGGTCTTCAAAAATATATTTACCATCCTCTCCTACTCCTTTGTACACCTTACCCCATAAGATACCGATCTTCTCCCCTTCTACAGCTCTTGTAATCTGTGTAGCCTCCTGTCCAGGCGTCCCCAGGTTTGTAGCCCCGACAAAGCTACCTGCTAACTGAGGATCCAGTTTGGATAGCACCACATGAAAGGTGGTAAAGTTGCCACCTGTATTCCAGGAAAATACATCATTTTTAATAACATCATAGCCCAGGCTCATCTCAAAACCATTGCTCTTCATGGTACCAATATTCATCCAGGTGGTAGGAACCAGGTTTGGCGGAACTGGAACCGTTACATTAAAGATCAGATCAGAGGTAGTTCGCTGATAGTAATCAATTGTACCTGTCAGACGATTGTTAAATAATCCAAAATCAACACCTACATCAAACTCTCCTTTTTTCTCCCACCGCAGATCCGGGTTGGCATTCTGATTAGGAGAATAGGGTTGTAAGTATACTCCATCACCTGCATAGAAATAAGATCCTCCGGCAGTGAGCGTTCGCAATGACAGATAAGAACTGGGTGGTAATGCACCTGTTACACCGTAACTGGCTCTTAGTTTTAGATTATCAATTGCTTTTACACGTAGAATCTGGCTCAGATCCACCCCGGCACTTACCCCTGGAAACATCCCCCATTTGTGATTTGCTCCAAATTGTGTTGAGCCTTCCCTGCGCAATGTTGCAGATAAGAATGCAAGACCATTATAATTCAGATTAACACGACCAAAGAAGGCAACCAATCGAGACCCGTTTTTAAAGCTGGAAATAGCTCCTAACCCTTGTGCAAAGTCTAGTGCAGAGGAAAGGTTTTGTCCAGAAGCATCTGTAATAAAGTTTCCACCACCTACTGTAAATCCTTGATCCAGAAAATCCTGATAGGAATATCCGGTAAGAGCTGATACCTGTAATTTATCAATCCGCTTTTCATAAGACAGCGTATTTTCATACAGCTGGTTAAAACTTTCATTGTCGTTTTTCCATCCATATCCACCACGGGCAAAGCCACTTACACCTAAAAAGTTTCGGGAATTATAGGAGGTGCGTGGCAGATACACCTGATTGTAAGTACTGGCGGTTTGCTGAGCATAACGAATCAAAAACTTTAATCCCGTAACGATTTCATATTCAGCAGAGGCAGCAAAGTTGAATCGTTTCAATTCTCTTTCATTGGTATTTTGTCTGAGTACTGCTACCGGATTTGAATAATCAACAAAGTTTGCCTCAAAGTATCCTCCCCCTGTCAGATCGTATAACGGATCGGTACTATATACAGGAGAAGTAGGATTGTAGATGGCTGCATATTTAAATGCTTCATTGAAGCCTAGTTCTGATTTTCTACGCGTCATACTCAAGGTTAAATTCAATACCAATCTATCCTTTAAGGCTTTCTGGATCAGATTCAATCGACCATTGAGCTGTTCAAAGCCAGTAGTAATGGCTACCCCTTGGGAATTACGGTAATTCACTGAAGCATTGTAAGAGGTACCCGAGGAATTACCACCAGACAAAGAAACATTGTGGGTTTGAGAAATAGCTGTACGAGTAATTTCTTTATACCAGTCTGTGTTTGATCCATAATCTGTACCTTTTCCCAAGGCTCTGAATTCAGCTGCAGACATATGAGGAGTTAACCGGGCTGCACTTTCTGCCTGTACCAGCCCATTATAACTAATACTGGTAGTACCTCCACCTGATTTGGTTGTAATAATAATTACTCCGGCAGAACCACGTGTACCGTAAATAGCAGCAGCGGAACCATCTTTCAATACATCAATGCTCTTAATATCATTGGGATCAACTGTATTTAAGTCTGCACCTATCTGTCCATCAATGACAACAAGTGGTTGGGTATTGGCTCCTAGAGTAGACAAACCGCGCAAACGGATAGCAAAGTTTCCATTGGGATCACCTCCTGGACGGGAAATAGACAATCCGGCAACTTTTCCCTGTAACAACTGAGATACGTTACTAATGTTTCCTTTGTTAAACTGTTCTGCATTGACACTGGCAACTGCACTGGTGATTTCTCCTTTCTTTTGTGTACCATACCCTACTACCACAACTTCATTTAAAGCGGTAATATCCGGAGCAAGAGATATATCTATGGTTGTCCTGTTATTAATAGATACTTCCTGTGAAATATACCCTACAAACGAGAATACTAATGTTCCATTCCCATCTGGTACGCTTAATGAATAATTTCCATCAGGACCTGCTACAGTTCCGGTTGTTGTTCCTTTTAAGACTACACTCACTCCTGGCAAAGCCTCTTTGTTCTCATCCGTTATCTTCCCTTTAACAGTAATTGCCGCTTGCTCAGCTTCCTGATTAACAGAAAGAACTTGAGGATATACCTCATTCTTTGTCAATGAATCAGCTGTATTACGACTTTCCGGACTGATAGTATCGTTATTGCCTGAATCTTTCAAAGGTGTATCCGAAAAAATCACATAGGAACTCCCTTTTAATCGTTTGTATTTCAGATTATAAGGCTTCAAAAGTGAGGAAAGCACTTTGTCAAGAGATCCGGTTTCTATAGTCTGCGAAACAGCAACATTTTTGATCAGCTGGGTATCATAAAAAAACACAACTTTATAACGGTTTTCCAACTCTGTGATGACAGATTTCAGAGAACGTCCCTGTGAGGATATTTGTCTTGAACCCGTTGCAAATACTTCACTGGATGCCATTATTTGTGCCTGTGCCGCCAATCCCGTCCAGTGGCACAGATAGAGGCAGCAGATCAAAAAAAGGTGTATAGTATATTTCATAAATCCATTTGTAAGTGTGTTGGTTTATATAAATAGGTATATAATTATCTACCTGGCAGATCTGTATAAATGCCTACCGGATATGGACTTTTTTCATATCTTATTATGGATTAGGATGAATAATAATGCTGTCTTTCTTTTGGATGACTTTCAGATTAAATGAACTGGACATAGCCTCCAGCAATACGTCCAGATTCTGAATATCCATACGTCCGGTAAGGCGTTTGTCCTTAATGGTTTCATCCAGTTGCACTGACAACCCATAGCATCTTTCCAGACGCAGTGCTACTTCTGAGAGAGGAGTATCTTCAAAAATTAATTGATTGTCTTTCCAGGAGGAGTATATTTCTGGATTTACCTTGCGTCGTATCAGTTGCTGGTCTCTATCATTGTATTCTACCAGCTCTCCAGGTTTTATTTCCAGACCAGATGTCTTTTTGTTGACATCAGCTTTCAGATGTACCTTAATTTTTCCATTATTCAAAACCACTCTGGTTTGGCCTCTTTGCTCAAAAACACTGAATTGTGTCCCAACTACTTCGATAGTAAAGTTATCTGTGGTATGGACCAGAAACTTCTGATCATCGGGTTTATGTCTGACACTAAAGAAACCTTCTCCTTCCAGCCATACCTCTCTCTTATGTGTATTATCCCATAAAGCCGGATAGTGAAGGGTTGAATTACCATTGAGTACAACTACAGAACTATCAGGCAGTACAATACGCTTCACCTCCCCATAACTTGTCTGGTATATAATGTCATTGTGCTGTCCAAAAAAATACCAGCCTCCTCCAATACCTCCTAACAGTACCGCTATTATTGTAGCAGCCACTCGTATTCTTGTTTTCCAGAATGCAGTTAACTGTGCAACCTTTGATCCAGATTCCGGAAAGTCTATGTCTGCTGAAACCTTTGTATGATCATCTATCTTCTCCCACACTGGCTTCAGATCAATGGCAGGTCGGTTCATTATATCCATTTCATACCACTGCTCCTGCATCCACTGATACAGTAATGACGCATTCGCTGGATCTTCTATCCAATGACGTACATACTGTTGTTCATCTTCTGAACATGTACCTCTCCGGTACTTTTCCAATAATTTCTTATCCATTACACAGTATTTTATAGGTACTACGTGTAACTGATAGCTTTCCCCTATTGGAGTTCAATTTTTTTTTAAAAAATTTTCAGAAAAGCAATGAAGAAGAGCCGGGGGGTTGGAACTTTGATAGAGACAACCAATCCTATGCTACTGTTCGCCTACAGATAGTAACAGGAAGTTGTCTGCCAGCGTTTTAACTCAGAGAAATAGTAAATCAAGCGGTTCAACTATATTTTAAAGAAGTAAAAATCTGGATTTGCGAATCAGAATATGGGAATTACTAACTGAAAGATAAAGGGCTACATTTACTAATTAAACAGTATGTGTATCAAAAGCACAGCCAGGCTAGAAATAACATTACAAATGAGCAGGTATAATGCTTGAAATACTCCCGCATAAAATGGAGTGATTCGGACAACTGATGTTCTACCGTTTTGGGTGAAATCTGAAGCTGAGCAGCAATTTCCTGATAGGTCAGTCCTTCTTTTCTGCTCAAAATGAATATTTCTTTTCTTCGTGGAGGTAGCTGATCTATAGCTTGCTGATACAAAGCTTCCAACTCCTGATATAATAATTCTTCTTCAGTCTGATAACTTTCATCTGTCAGAACATGAAATAACTGTTTTTGAGCCTCACTAATTGTCTTTCTTTTACGAAAATAGTCCATTATCAACCGATAGGTAATCGTAAAAAGAAATCCACTCAAAGAATACTCTTCTTTTAATGTTTCTCTTTTCTCCCAAAGCCGTATAAAAGCCTCCTGCACAATTTCCTCCGCATCTTCTTTACTTTTTAGATAATCAAAGGAAAAGTAGTAGATCTTTTTTGCATATAAATCAAAGATTACATGGAAAACTTGTCGGTCTGAAAGTTTTAACCTTTGAATAAGATTTTTTTCGTCCTTCATATCAGATGATTAAATCAAAACGGTAGCCGGGTAATAAGAAATATCCAAAAGATCTATATACACTTCTGCCAGCAACATCCACAGATAGTTGTCAGTGAGACATTTATCATCTCGGATAAAATTTAGTAATCAAAAGCATTTATGAAGCAATTGCAGAAAGGTATATGAATGTCAGTTATCAGGAAAAGTAATACTGGGTTATAACTCTTTATAAAAGATGCTACATTGATGACCACATTCTGTCAAGAACAGAGTATGTTATAGAGCGAAAACAGGCACAATCAATTAAGCTAAGAAGCAAGACATATATCTGTCTATAGTAAAACGTACAATTATTTGCATTAAAAGTACAAATATTTAAAAGTAAAGCAACATATAGCATATACTTTTTCTTTCCAGATAACGATGAGTAATCTTACTTATTGATCTGGACTTCATATCTTATCCTTCTGTGTAATTACTACGGATGGCAACTCTCTCCTAGTCTTTTCTATTGTCTTGGTAAGTCTGCCTTTTACCCATGACAGATCAGAAGTACCACTTATGATAATCTCCTGTAGATTGGGTAATTTTTTGAGATTGGCAAAGAATGAATAATTAGAGATAGAAAGATCTGCAAAGTCACCAACTGTAATGGTAACACATTCAATTTGTGTCAGATCCGTCATATTGATTAATCCGCGGGATAAAGATTTTCCCAGATTCAGAGGAGAAGACTCTCTCCACCGATCTAGCTGTATCAAATCCAACGTATGATCTGTGATCAGGCAACGTACAGGTAATTCTGCCAAGTCAGGCTGAAAATCAATTATGCGGTCAAAAAAATAGATAAACCACGCTTTAGATGTTGCGAAACCAATTTCCAGTCCTTTTTTCAAAAATATATCCAACTCAATTAGTTCATGACGAATAATTTTGTGAGTAGAGTCTTCCAGAATAGATTTTCGCACATTGGACCTGAGAAAGTGCTGCCATCTGGCAGAGCAATGTTTTTCAATTACTTTACGAAAAGCTTCTTTTGTCTCTTTTTGCTGAAACCGTTTCATCAGAAAACAGATGACAAACTCTGTGAAGCGATTGGTGGGTATTCCCCCCTCAAGCATCATTTCCAAAGCCAGTAACATATTACTTTCATCTTCCGAAAACAGTAATGCCATCAGACTATCCTCCAGTATTACATCTCCTGCCTTCAAAAAAGGTGTTGCTTCTTTTTCCAGAAGTCTCATCAAATGTTCCGGAAGTGCCAGCTGAATGATCTCAGAAAATAAAAAACGTGTATTTGTTTTTTCTGTTGGTGAGATAATCAGATGAGTTATACTTTCGTTCAGAATCGGGCTAAAATGATATCCCTGCTCGTTGAGCATACCTGCCAACTCCTGTGTCTTACGCTGCTTAATTTTACCTGTTAATGCAATAACAGCTTTGTCTTTCACAAAGCCATCAGAAAATGGATTTCGGATCAATGGGGCCAATTGAGCAAATGTTTCTTCCCGAATTCTTTTATTGGGGTAATCCAGTAGGTGTAATAATGTCTCTTTGTCTAAAACAGTTGCCGGGTCCTTATATACAAATCGCATAAACTGTTTTTGCATTTCTATATCTATCCCCTTTCCTTCAACATAATCACGTAGTTCACTGTATTTTGTCTTCTTATCCTTACTGTACTCAATTTTTTCACCCACCGGGTCGCTACTACTATCCCCACGATAAAACCGAAAATAGATTTCCTCACAGTTGCTAAGTAAAAGCAAATTTTCGTATCCTTTGGTAATACACTTGGAAGTCAGATACAAAGACTTCAGTTTTTTCAAACGACCTATACTGTCCGGAACTACATCAAATCCTATATAATCCAGATAAAGGCTTTCCAGATTTTCCGGAAGATTCTCAAAATAAGGGACTAATGAAGTTTCAAAACGTCTTAGATTAGTCGCCTCCAACCGAAAGCTTTTCAAGTTTGCTAGCTCTTTAAATGATACTGGAAGAGTATCCAGCTGAGCATTACGAATTACTATTTCTTCCAGATTAACTGTCTTTCCCAGAGCAGATAAATCTGCCTTTAGCGGATAGTTATTTACATTGATTACATCCAATGTAACAGAACGAAGATTTGACAGAGAGGCTATCTCTGTAAAAACCTCATCCGAAAAATGATTGGAGATAAGATGAAGTTCTTCCAACTGTGAAAGAGAAGAAAAATTACCTGGAGGTAGACTACGGCAGTCTTCAATAGTCAAGGTCAGTGTTTTCAATGCAGGCATTCTCCATACGGAAGCAGGAAAAGGAGCAGGTGCACTACCTAATGAGAGTCGGGTGACGACTGTAAGTTTATCAAAATGATCTGGGTAAGGCTTCGAAAATTTATTATCTGTTAGCTTTCCTTTTACATGTAATTCTTTGAGTGTAGTCAATTCAAAGATAGAATCAGTAATGACAGGAACTCCTTCTATGGATAAATACTCCAGATTCTTTAATTGAGCAATCTCTAATGGAAATTTTTCTTTGGCACCTTTCACTATCAGCTTTTTCACTGCTGTATAAGTAGCCCAGTTTGCTTTGAGAGAATCAGTGGTTACTTCTAACTCTTCCATTTTAGAGAATAGTAAAAATAGGATATATGAAAAGATGACAATACTACAGTACGTTAAAACTACCAGAATTGTTCTTATATAGCTATCTTCTATATACTTCTCTAAAAAGCCCCCCTGAGATGGAAAACCATCTACAGAGGACCACAGTTGAAAAAATAGATCTTTATTAGATTTGAGTTAAGTGCTTATGGTCAGGAAAAAGCATATAGTGGGGAAACAGGTTTTATTCCTTTCCGTTTTTAGGGCAGGTAACAGGATATTTAGAACAGGGTTATAGTATAATCCTGTTCTAAGTATATAAAATATAAGTCTCAAAAAAATTTGCACAGCAGTAAAGGCAACATCTAAACGGTTACGCTTTCTCCTCCTCCAGTTGTTGCTCTTTCTCGCTGGCTTCTTTATAATCAGAAGCTTCTGCCTGTGGTTTGTTCTCTTTTGCTTCCGGATCAGGCTCATAGCAGAAATGTGCAAACATTGGAAAGTGATCCGAACCACAATTAGGCAGCCTTTCTATATCTATCAACTTGAAATGATGTGAAACAAACACATGATCCAGTGGCCAGCGCAACAGCCAGTACTTGGCATTAAAGGTATTAAAGAAGCCTCGCCCAATACGAGGGTCTAATAACCCACTGAGTCGTTGAAATAACCGGGTAGTGTGTGACCAGGCTACATCATTTAAATCACCTGCAACAATTACTGGGTTAGTAGCTACCTTGGCTCGTTTGCCCACCTGGATTAATTCTACATCCCGTTCGGTAGAGCGATTGTTTTCACCCGGTGCAGGTGGCCTTGGATGCACCCCATAGAGATCGATAACCCGTTTGGATGGCAATGTCAGCTGAACATACAATGAGGGTATATCATCCTGTACCAGAAAGTTAATCTCTTTATGTTTTATGGGAAATCTGGAATAGAATAGCATTCCATATGTATTCTCAAGAGGACAACTCACCCGATACGCATAGATTTTTTCCAGAGGCTTTAACTTATTCATCCAATGCTGATTGGTTTCTACGGCCAGCACAATGTCAGGATTGTACTGATATACTTGTTGAAGAAATTCATCACATCTTGTATTATCCATGAACACATTAAATATCAACAGCTTCAATCCATCTCCTGACTTTTGCTCTTTTTCACTAGACAGCACCTGATGTGAATGCAACCGGGTATAAGGCCTTATGCGATATAAATGGTAGATCAAAGTGATTGCTGTTACATAGATAAAAACATATTCCTTAGGAGAATCTATATCAAACCATATAAGATAAGCAACAAAAATAACTAACAGAGGAACAGCCAGTTGCAGGTGTGGAAAGTCTGCAGCCCGAATCCACCAAACCTCATATCGAATTAGATGCATCCAGGAAAATACAATCAGAACAGCTCCCAGGATCAATAACAGGTTTTGCATAGTATAAGAATATGACTATAAAAATACGGTTAAAATTTTCTTTGTAACAGTTGTTACTCGTACAGTTATTAGTATAACTATTACACAAAGCTCATAAAAGATTCATGCCATACAGGTTTGAGCAGATACTATCTGTAGCAGATTTAAAAGCGAATGGAATTGTAGCTTCTGTTTCTTTTGATGACCTTCTCAGAAGATACTTACTTATTTGATACAGGCTACATCACAATAAATAGTGATGGGATAGAATAATAATCTTTCAGGAAAAGTTAATTTTGCTCATCTATGAACAATTTACTCAATGAAATCTAGATATTTTCCGGAACTTCTCAACACACTTCATTTCCGTCGGGAGTTTTCTCTAGCAAAGAGGAAGCAGAAAAGAATATCAGAAAATATAAACTTTCGGGTGTATTGACCAAATATCCAGTAGATATATTGGTGTATGACTGGGCTTTAAAGGAGGGTTTTCTTGAAATCAGGAGAAAGGACGAACAAACTACTCCAAAGTTTATTCAAAGCTTTTCTTCAGCACATTTGGAACATTATCATTATCAAGATGGTGAATGAAAACTTCTTATTGCAGCTATTAGAGACAATCTGTTACAAACAGTAGTTTCTAAATTATTACTACACAAAGAAAAAGCACAGATTTCTCTGTGCTTCCGTATAACCGAACTGATAATACTATTAACCCCTATCGTTGTACTGAAGTCAGTAACTGTGAAATGCGGTGAAAACGTGCATTCAGAAAATTAATCTCCTCCTCCGAACAAGCCCCCTGGTGTTCTGCAAAATCCGATACTGTTTTAATGCGTGCAGGATCTAACCCCAATTGCTGCAGAAATAGAGCGATATCGCTCTGCAAAAGGGTGATTTCTTCCAATTTCCATTGTTCCATAAATGGCCTTATTTAGAATTTTAGTGGTTTCGTACAATTACAAATCAAACGGATACTTTCATGTATTCATAGAAAACAGGTCTGCTTCCTTTACATTCCAGCCTATTGATCTCAAGCCCCTTAACCTGTAGTTTTTATACCAAAAGGCGTATGCAAAAATAAGAAAATTTTACCACACTTTCATTAGAGATTTTATAATAGTAGAAAAGATATTTAAAGTTAGCTAAGTTATTCTATCAGGATGCTAGGATTAGTATACAACTAAATGAATTTGTGATTATAAAAAGAGATTACTACGTGTATTTTATCAAAGTCCCAGTGAGGCCATCGAAACATTTATTAAAAATACATCACAAATAACCTCAACTTATTTACAAAAAAAATATCCAATATAAAATATAATTAGCCCCTTTTAACAGCAAATACATATACACTTTCAAAATATATCTACATTTATATTAATTACAAATTACTATAAATATATCAAAACAAGGTATTTTTTACCTATATTTACAGCGAATAACTACAACTCTAATTCCTCTGGTAGCTATGGTAAATTATCTTACAACTGAAGTAGCAATTGACAAGTACCGTTATACGTCTTATGATCTGGTAGATTATGAAATCCGTTTGGATAAGGAGATCTATCTGATGAAGAAGCGTATTGCCAAAATTGCCGTCGATGAAGCCAAATATCAGGCACGTCAACAGTTGCTAGATATACATCTGACTGAATTACGAGAGCGGAAAATGCAGTTCCAAACGGAAGATGTACCAGAGAGATATCAAAAACGGAAACTGGAAAAATTACAGAAAGAAATTGATAAGGTTCAGGGACGCTGGTATGCCAATCGCTGGCATCTGAGTGTTGTCTATAAACGCAAACGTAAAGACAATGTCGCTAAACTTCTTCTTAAAGAAACCAAGCAAGTTGAAGTACAAGTACGCATCCAATATACTCAACAGACTCTTCAGCAATTGATAAAAATGCAGCAACAGGAAGAACAATCCATTTCCATTCTATACTCTGCAATGCATCAGGAGGCAGAAGAGGAGAAAAAGCATAGTCAAACGACAGTTTCTCTCCCACTTCCTTCCTATTTGCTTTTGGGAAGGATAGTACTTGCAGCCTTACTACAACAAAGACTTTACACTCTCCATAGAAATGGACAATGTAAAGTCTCACAAGAAATTATGGAAAGAATCAGACCTGAACGATTCGCATAGATTCAGGGTCCCAAACAATAGCTTTCTGCTGCTCTGCACTCAGATTAGCCAGTAATGAAGGACCAGCAGCACGCAAACCAAAGGAAGCATCTTCTACAATGGGTTTGTTCTCACGAATCCCATTAAAGAAGTTGACCATATGGTCGTACCTTTCGTCATACCCTTGAGGAGCTACAAACTTAATCTCGTCAAATTTCTGTCCAACACGGTCAGCCTCACTATACATGGCATTATAAGCCTTCATGACATCATCCTGTTGTGCTTTCGCGAAGCTTTCTACAGAATCATATCCTCCAATTCCAGGTGCCTTGGCGCGTTTAAAATGTTTGATGGTAAAGCCACTCCAGCCTAGCTCAATCACCCCCTCTGTTCCTACCAGTTTTACAGATTGCATTCCACCAGTACCAGAGGCCAGATTGACCCGTGTAATAAACTGAAAGGCAGGATGGGTTTTAGCTTTAGGGTATTGCATAATAGCTGTCACCAGATCATAGGCATCCCGTCCGTCTTTCCAGTAATTCAATGCACCCAGAGAAAATACCTTATTGGGTCCGTTTGAGCTTGTAATTACATGCAAACTGGTCAAAAGATGCACAAACAAGTCTCCAGCTACACCCGTGCCATAGTCTTTGTAATTCCGCCAGCGGAAAAACCGGTTTGCATCAAAGGGCACTTTGGGTGCATCACCCAGATAACGATCCCAGTCCACTGTTTTGGGAGATGCATCTGTAGGAACAGTATATTGCCAGGCTCCCTTAGCATCCGTGCGATCAATAGCAGCCTCTACAAAGGTCAGTTCGCCTAAGATGCCTTGTTCAAAGTATTTTTTTGCTTCCAGGATCGGTGTACCACTAGCCCGCTGACTGCCTACCTGAAATACTTTGCCTGTCTTCCTTTGTGTGTCAATCACGGCCTGGCCTTCCTCTACATGATGTACCATTGGCTTTTCACAATACACATGTTTCCCGGCATTCATGGCATCAATAGAAATGCGGTCATGCCAGTGATCCGAAGTACATACCAGCACGGCATCAATGTCTTTGCGATTGAGCAATTCCCGGTAATCCCGGGTTGTAAATAGCTTACTTCCCCACTTTTCCCTGGCACGCACCAGTCGTCCATCATATAGATCACAAACACCTACCAATTCTACGCCGGGTACTTTCATAGCAGTTTCTACATCATAATGGCCGATAATTCCGGCACCGATAAGACCAATACGGATTTTGTCATTGGCTGTTACTTTGGCTCGGGATTGTAAGATACGGATATCTCCTTCTGCCTTTGCCTGAGACGAAAAAGCTCCGGCAGAGATAAAAGCAGATGCTCCTCCCAGTTTTTTCAAAAAACTACGTCTAGAATTCTTCATGGATGTGTGGCTTGGGAAACAGGTAGAATAGATTGGTTAAAAAGTGATGTTTTTCTATAAACATCTGTTTTAGCGAAAATACAAAAAAGTCCTATTTTACAATACTAAAATACTACAAATTAGTATAAGCGGTTGTAAGGATACTAACTAACCTTTAGAAAATCTGCATTATTCGATCTCCAGCACGATTTTACCAAACTGTGCAGCCTCCTGCATATATTGGAGGGCCTCATTCACCTCCGCAAAAGCAAATATTTTACTGACTACAGGTGCCAGTTTGTGCTTTTCGACAAACTCAACCATCGTATTAAACTCCCCTTCTGTTCCCATTGTAGAACCCAGAATGCTCAGTTGTTTCCAGAATATTCGGCCTGGCACTATTCCATTGATTACCCCATTAGTCCCTCCATAAAAAACAATGCGCCCTCCCTCAGCAGCCAGTTCGGTAAGTTTTGCCACACTATCTCCAGCAGCACTATCTATAATCACATCAAAGGCTCCTGCCTGTGACTTCAGAGAAGCAACCCAATCCGCCTGTTTGTAATTAGCTCCACCCTTCGCTCCCATTTCTATAGCTTGCTGTAATTTATCATCCGACCCCGATGTTACATATACGTCTGCTCCTGTTGCGACAGCAAACTGCATACATTGCAATGCTACCCCTCCTCCTACTCCGGTAACTAATATCTTTTCATAAGGCTGTAATTCTGCACGGGTAAACAAAGACCGATACGCAGTAAGTCCAGCCAGTGGCAATGCTGCAGCCTGCTGCCAGGTTAGATGTGCAGGTTTAGGTACAAGATGTGTAACAGGAACTTTTACGTATTGTGCAAAGGTGCCTGAGTCTGGCATACCCAGCACTCTGAACTCACGTGACTGAGCCTTCGGATTCTTTCCCCAATGCAAACCCGGATTAATTACTACCTCTTTGTCTCTCCATGCTGCATCTACTGTAACCCCTATATCTGCCACAATTCCAGCCCCATCAGACCCCAAAATAGCAGGCAGGCGGATAGCAGCATATTGTCCCTGTTGTATCCAGAAGTCCCGCCGATTCAGTGCAGCAGCTTTCAGCTGAATCAAAACTTCGTTTTCCTGTAAAACCGGGACAGTAACCTCTTTTAGCAACAAAGGCTGATGCAATTGTTCCAATACCAATGCCTGCATAGTCATAGAAGAATCAGGTTGATGAATACTATCAAAAGTAGCAGTTTTTCTCTTTCATCCTAGTCTATACAAAATTGATATCATCTTACTTGATCAGATAGAAGCAGATGCATCCAGTTAAAAGGCATCAATCATCAACGAAATATTCCTTTCCACATTTTTGTAAACCCTTGGTTGTATTTTCATCTAACCATTTTTACCTTCATTTGCTTTAACCAATTGTGTTTTACTCTATCTTTAAGGGACAGACCAAACATTTTCATTATGAAGAAACTTACACTACTCATGGGTTATTTGCTGGGTTGTATTCAGATAATTCTGGCTCAGTCATTTAACAATCTTCCTGTAATCACACAGAAACCACCTCTACATGGTCGGCACTGGATGGCGGTCACTGGTAAACCTCTGGCTGCCACTGCTGGCGCTATGATATTTAACAAAGGCGGGAATGCCATAGACGCCTCATGTGCTATGCTTGCAGCTACCTGTACCATGTGGGATGTATTAAGCTGGGGAGGTGAAACTCAAGCGTTGATTTACAATCCCAAGACCAAGAAGGTTATTGCCATCAATGCCTTGGGAGTAGCGCCAACAGGTGCAACAGCTGATTTTTTCAAAAATAAGGGAATGAAATATCCTCCGGAATACGGTCCACTGGCTGCTGTAACTCCCGGCACTCCTGGGGGACTAATGACCATTCTGGCTGAATATGGTACCATGAGCCTCAAAGATGTATTGGCTCCGGCTATGCAAATGGCTGAAGGATATCCCATCGAAGCCCAAACAGCGAATCAAATTGAACGGAATAAAGAGATGATCAAACAATGGCCTTATTCCAAAAAGGTGTTCTTACCTCACCTGGGCGAAAAAAGAGAAGCTCCGGATGCAGGTGAAGTATTTGTTCAAAAAGACCTGCTGGAAACCCTGAAGAAGCTGGTAGAAACGGAACAACAGGCACTGAAAAAAGGGAAATCCAGAAAAGATGCGATTTATGCTGCTTATGACCGTTTTTACAAAGGAGATATTGCCAAAGAAATTGCACGTGGTTGCAAAGAACAGGGTGGATTAATCACTGAACAGGATCTGGCTAACTGGAAAGTAAAAATTGAAGAACCAACAATGACATCTTACCGGGGTATTGATGTGTATAAACTTCAACCGTGGACACAAGGACCAGCGATGTTACAAACCTTGAATATCCTTGAGAACTTTGATATCAAAAGCATGGGATATAATTCAACTCGTTACATACATACGCTTTATCAGGCTATGAACCTGGCGTTTGCGGATCGGGACTTCTATTATGGTGATCCTGCATTTGCTCCGGAAGAACCTATCAAAGGATTATTATCTAAAGAGTATGCAAAAGAACGCAGCAAGCTGATCAACTTTGAAATGAACGATCCTAAGATTGGTCCTGGAGATCCATATCCGTTTGAAGGCAAACAAAATCCATACAAAGATGTACTGCAAAAATGGGGCAATCTGCAAAGTCAGTTGTATACACCTGGTAATCCTGTTCTGGATGAAAAATACTTTGAACGCTTCCAGGCAGGAACTACTTCAGTAGAAGCAGCAGACAAAGAAGGCTGGGTTGTATCCATTACTCCCAGTGGCGGCTGGGTACCAGCTTGTATTGCGGGAAATACAGGAGTTGGTTTGAGTCAGCGTATGCAGAGCTTTGTTTTAGATCCTAAAGAAAATCCGTTCAATGTAGTAGAACCAGGTAAACGTCCACGTGTTACGCTTACTCCTACACTGGCGCTCAAAGATGGCAAACCTTTTCTTTCATTTGCCAAACAAGCAGGTGATGAACAAGATCAGTTACTGCTACAGTTCTTCCTGAATATAGTCGAGTTTAATATGACCGTACAGGAAGCCTGTGAAGCGCCCAGCTTCAAAACATTACAAATGTATAGCAGTTTTGGCGCTCATGAGAAAGTTCCCGGAGGACTTGTACTCAACTCAGCCATGCCAACATGGGTTCGCAAAGATCTGACTCGTATGGGCTATAGTCTTTCGTATCAGGAAAGAACTTCCGGCCCTATCAATGCAATCTGGTTTGACTGGCAGCATGGTACGTTCTGGGGAGGATCAAGCAATCATGGAGAAGATTATGGAATAGGCTGGTAATTGGAAGCATACTACACTAAAATAAAAGAGGCTGTTAGAAAAAATTCTGACAGCCTCTTTTATTTTCTTGAAAGCATATTATGATTGTAGAGGCATATTCTCCAGTTCGTGCCAGATCAGAGCTGCAGCACCCAATACAGCAGTGTTGGCACCTGTCAAACCGGAAGTCAGCAATTTTACTTTGTTCCGGAAGATAGGCATCATAAACTGTTCCATATACCGACGGGTAGGTTCAAACAGGTAATCCTGTGCACGAGTCAGTCCACCAAACAGGATAAATGCTTCCGGACTCAGAATTGCCATCACATCGGCAAGTTTCATTCCCAGAATACGTCCTGTATATTCAAAGGCTTCAATCGCAATCTTATCACCACGGGTAGCAGAATCTGTAATCATACTGGCATCCAAATCTTCAAAGCTAATACGACGCATTTCGCTCTCCTCTGTGTGATCAGCCAATAGTTTATACACGGTACGGCGAATACCAGTAGCAGATACATACGTTTCCAGACATCCTTTTTTGCCACATCCACACATCCGTCCGTTAGGGTTTACCACAACGTGTCCCAGCTCTCCAGCAAAACCATCATGACCGTAGGCCAGTTTGCCATCTACCACAAATCCACTTCCTAAACCTGTTCCTAAGGTAATCATCACGAAGTTTTTCATCCCTTTAGCTACACCAAACTTCATTTCACCCAGTGCTGCAGCATTGGCATCATTGGTAAGACGGCATGGTAACTTATAATGGTCTTCAATCCATTGCGCCAGCGGAACATAATCGCTCCATTGGAGATTGGTAGGCATCTCTACTGTTCCTTTGTAATAGTTTCCATTGGGTACACCTATGCCAATACCTACAATTTTAATCTTATCCCGCAAGGGTAACATCAGCTTATCTACAGCCCGGTATAGTCGTGGCAAGTACTTATCTGCATCATCCTCTCCTGTAGGAATAGACATATCTGCCAGGCAAACACCATCCTGGTCTACAAATCCTAATTTGGTATTGGTGCCACCAATATCCACGCCAAGGGCAACTTCTTTCAATGACATATTAAATGAACGATAAGGTTTAGTATTTTAACACTGCATATACATGCAGATACTGATCATGACAGGATATATATTCCTCTTTGTATTAGGTAAAACATATCCCATCTACCAGTCTGTAATACATGTACACAACAGATGAGGGGTAACAAACGGCGTGAAGATAAAAAGAAAATACCTATGCACAGAAGGTTTTATAAGATAGATTTTTTTAAGACAAAATGTCCTTCCTTCGAGGCCACATAAGAAAAACAACACACTCACTATAAAACATTGTATTTATTATGAGATAAACACAATTCATCATAAAAAATCTACGTTAATAGTTAGTAGATTACAATTAAAGTGTCGTAACTTTGCAAAAATTACATATCTGCTTCTCTCCCATCCATGAAGTCAAGCAGCGGTTGTTTCATCCTAAAACATGGATAATAAACATAACTTCGATAAAGTAACTGCCGGAGGCTTATTAGTCGCACTAGGTATCATTTACGGTGATATCGGAACCTCTCCCCTCTACGTTTTTAACGCTATCATCGGCAAAAATTCCATTGATAGTCACGTTGTATTCGGAAGTCTGTCCTGTATTTTCTGGACACTTACTCTCCAAACGACTATTAAATACGTGATTTTAACCCTTCGGGCTGATAACAACGGCGAGGGAGGAATTTTCTCATTATATGCCCTGGTGCGTCGCTATAAGCGCTGGCTAACAGTACCTGCCATCATTGGAGGCAGTACACTATTGGCAGATGGTATCATCACTCCGCCAATCTCGGTATCTTCCGCTATTGAAGGATTGCGTCTGATCAAACCCGACATCTCGTCAAACATGATTATCACCATTGTGATCATCATCCTTACGTTCTTATTCCTGTTACAGGCATTGGGTACACAACTGGTAGGAAGATCATTCGGACCACTGATGACGCTATGGTTTAGCATGCTGGCCATACTGGGAGTTGCAAATCTGGTTGAAGACTGGCATATTCTGGCAGCTTTAAATCCATATTATGCATATGACTTGCTGGTCAACTATCCGGGTGGATTCTGGTTGCTGGGAGCAGTATTTCTGTGTACAACGGGAGCTGAAGCACTATACTCTGACTTAGGACACTGCGGCAGAGGTAATATCCGAATAAGTTGGATATTTGTTAAATCCTGTCTGCTACTGAACTATTTCGGACAGGGAGCCTGGTTGATTACACATGAGGGAAAGTTTCTGGATAAGAGTGTTTTCTACTCTATTATGCCAAACTGGTTTATTTTACCAGGTATCTGCATTGCTACATTAGCTGCCATTATCGCCAGTCAGGCATTAATTTCGGGTTCATTTACTCTGATAAACGAAGCTATTCGTCTTAGCTTCTGGCCTAAAGTACGTATCAAATTCCCAACCGATCAGCGTGGTCAGATTTATGTACCCAGTATCAACTGGTTATTATGGTTAGGTTGTGTTGGAGTTGTACTATATTTCCGTGAATCTGCCAATATGGAAGCAGCATATGGTCTGGCCATTACGGCTACGATGATATCTACTACTGTATTGCTTACTTACTGGCTTTATACACGTCATGTACCTCAGTTAGTAGTGTGGCTCGTATTTCTGGTATATTTCTCTATTGAGTGTTCTTTTCTGATAGCCAACCTAAGCAAATTCAGACATGGGGGTTTTGTTTCTCTGATTATTAGTGGACTGCTACTCACAGTAATGTATGTGTGGATCAACTCTAACCGCATTAAACAACGTCTGACTCAGTTTGTCCGGGTTGATGAATATATTGAACCACTGCAAATGCTAAGCATTGACCAGAGTGTACCTAAATATGCCACTCACCTGGTGTTTATGACCAATGCCCGCACTGAAAATGAAATAGAGCAAACGATTATTTATTCGATATTCCAGAAAAGGCCTAAACGGGCAGATATCTACTGGTTCGTTCACGTAGATACAGCAGATGATCCGTATACAATGGAATATACAGTAGACATCAAGGCACCAGAAGATCTGATCAAAATTACTTTCCGTTTAGGCTTCCGGGTAGAACAGCGGATTAACCTGTTTTTCCGTAAAGTGGTAGAAGATATGGTACGTAACCGGGAAGTAGATATTACCAGCCGTTATGAGTCATTGAGTAAGCAACATGTGATTGGCGACTTCCGTTTTGTGGTATTTGAACGCTTCCTGTCCTTTGAGAACGAACTACCATTCAATGAACGCCTGATCATGAATGCATACTTCTTCATCAAAGAGTTTACACCAGGTGATGACAAATGGTTTGGTCTGGATACCAGTTCCGTAAAACTGGAGAAAGTACCGCTGGTTATCCGTCCGGCAGAGAATGTGCTATTGACCCGAATCTATCACAATCCGGATGGTAGCGTAACCCGAAGACTCATTAATGGAGGAAACAATGGGAAAGCCTGCGCAACTCCTGAAGAAGAGGAACTCAAGAAAAAAACGGCCAAAGCAATCTAAATGAATTAAAAGTACCTTGGCAAAACGATTCACACTTTCAATTATATTTTTAAAACCTCATCCTCAAGCAGGTGAGGTTTTTTTCATTCTTAAATCTAGCTTAATTTATGAAACGAATTGCCATTGACATGGATGACGTAATTGCCGATGCAGCAGGTCGGTTTATTGAATATGCCCAGCTTCGTCTCGGCAAAACAATAGCTCCTGTTGATTTACACAATCGTACCTGGGCAGAAGTAGCAGGAGTACAACCAGAGATCGTACGGGCGTGGCTCTTTGAAGAAGGATTTTTTCGTGGGATGAAAGTAATTGCCGACAGCCAGGAAGTCATCAAAAAGCTTTCAGAAAAATATGAAATATTCATTGTATCAGCCGCTACAGAGTTTCCCAACTCCTTAAAAGAAAAGCTGGAATGGTTAAATGAACACTTTCCGTTTATTAGCTGGACACATACTGTTTTTTGTGGGCACAAATACATGATTCAGACAGACTACCTGATTGATGACCATGAAAAAAACCTGATTCGTTTCCCAGGCAAACCGATTCTGTTTACAGCTGGTCACAATATGCATTTGGATCAGTATACCCGTGTAAATAACTGGAAAGAAGCAGAGAAGATGTTTTTGTCATAATTCTTTGCAGCCTTAGTATAGAAATGCCCCAGCTTACAGATAGAGCTGGGGCATTTTAGTTAGTAATATCCTATTTCTACAAACTCTCTGGCAACTTAGTTTGCCCAATCCTGTAAACGTTGAGGAGCAGCGCTACCATCTTCCGAATACACTTTGGCATTCCCATCCTGACGGATAGCTACATACAATACATTTTTTGTCATATCAGCCATCAGCACAGCTCCCGGATCACCACCACTATGTGCCTGCATGGCACTGGTATATAACAGTCCATTTTCTATTTCAATAGGTGTTTCTACCTCCCAGATACTTACCATATAATCATATTGTGATCCCAATAATTTCTGTAGTCGGGGTTTTAACACTTCATTATCCAGCAGTTTTATATTATGAGGATACTTGCCATTTAGCTCTGTCAAAAAAGATAAGCTAGCCTTGTCTGATTGAGTACTGGCAGATGCTTTGGAGTCATTCTCTTTCTTTAATATTTCATTTTCTTTTTTTAATAGCTCATTCTCTTTCTGTAATAATTCACTATTGTTATCACTTTCTGATTTGGTAGCAGGCATACAGGCATAGAGAGCAATGGCTAACACGAGAAAAAAAATCCGGTATAGGTTATTTTGTTTGTTTATCATTTGAGTAGTGTTTTTGAAGAGTACTATGCAATATCTATGCGAGGTTAATAGTACACTTTTTTAGAAGGAAGCCCAAACACAATTTTAGTAAACAATTGCAGCAGGTAACCAAAAAGAATATGAAGTACCCAAAAAACAGAAACTACTGTCCTATATGATATTAGTGATTTCCTCTGTTTTAGCATTGAGCTCCTAAAATCTTACATCCATTTAAAGAATAGTTCCGCCTAGTATAATTACCCTACTAACTCAATGATTATAAATCGTTTATATTTAATTCCACGACTTCATCACGCACTCGCTTTATAAATGTATGACCCTGTACTCATTTATCCGTAATCTAAAACTCTCTCCACAACTATGGTTTGCATTAGTACTGTTCCCTACATTTCTATTGCTTACCTGGTTTGGACTAATCTCTTATAAAGAAGGTATTCTCATAACAGAACATGGAAACTGGCTAATGCTGACGTCCATTCTGTGCCTCATTTTCTATATTGGCATTGCTGCTTTTTACATCAAAAAGATAACTAACAGATTATCAAACACAAAGAAGGCAATTCAAGCACTCTCAGCAGGTGATTTCAACCAGACATTACAGCCTGAAGGCAACAATGAACTGGCAGATATTGAAATAGCTGTAAATACTATTGCCAATCAACTGGCTCAGGCATCTCACTTTACAGAAAACATTGGTAACGGAAATAGTGATGCAGTATTCACTCCTGTGGGACAAAGTGACATTTTGGGCCATAGCTTACTGAAAATGAGAGACAATCTGGCAAGTATGAAGAGAGAGGAACTGAAGCGCAACTGGGCTACAGAGGGGTTAGCGAAATTTGTTGAAATATTACGCATGCATGAAAATATAAAAGATCTTTCCAATGAAATTGTTAAGAATCTTGTTCAAACACTGAATGCAACTCAGGGAGCCCTGTTTTTACTTAATACAGAGAAATCGCAGGAGCCGATTCTTGAGATGACAGGCTGTTATGCCTATAAACGAACCAAGCACCTGACTCACGAAATTGCTGTTGGGCAAGGTCTGGTAGGGCAAACCTATCTGGAAAAGGAAACACTCTATCTGAAAGAAATTCCGGAAGACTTTGTACGTATCACTTCCGGTCTGGGAGATGCCAATCCCAGAAATATCTTACTGGTTCCGCTCAAAGTAAATAATGATACCATAGGTATTGTAGAACTGGCATCCTTCCATGAATTTGAAAAACACGAAATTGCCTTTGTAGAAAAACTGGGAGAAAATATTGCCCATACTGTTATTGCATTTCGCATCAATCAGCACACCAAAGTGCTCCTCAAAGAATCACAGGAACAGGCCGAACGTATGCGGTCACAGGAAGAAGAACTACGTCAAAATCAGGAAGAACTTCAGGCTACTCAGGAAGAAATCAGCAGACGATATAATTCGCTGTTTCAACAACTACACGAACTCAACTATCAATCCAGATTTGAGCAACTGAGATCTATTACCTCCACAAAAAAACGAAACATTGAGTATTACTTTGATATTATCCGGAGCCAAATTCAGACATTTGCCGAAAACAAGATGCTTATCAGTGCTGTAAAGGAATTTAAATCAGCCTTTTACGATATACAGAAAACGGTTTCAGATGCAGAACTGGAACAAATGAAACGAAGTGTAAAGGGGTATTATATAGATGAATTTATTCCCAGACTAAACGACAACACAAGTCAGCAAGCCTTTGCAGGCGAGTATCTCCCCGACCAAAAAACAGCTCTTATCCTGCAATATCACTATATCTCCAATAACACCCATCCTACCGGACAAAAATCGCTACTCGACAATGTAGGAGATAATAGTGAATACAGCCGCATTCATGCCCACTATCATCCGGTTATGCGAAGCTTTCTGGAAAAGTTCGGCTATTATGATATCTTCCTCATTGATCCGGAAACTGGTGATATGCTTTATAGTGTATTCAAAGAAGTGGACTTTGCCACCAGCCTCACCACAGGACTATATCATACTACTAATTTTGGCACAGTCGTTAAAGAGGCAGTTCAAAGTACAGACCGAAACTTTGTAAAGCTGATCGATTTTGAACCATATGACCCCTCCTATAAAGCTCCTGCCTCTTTCATTGCTTGTCCGGTATATGATAATGATCAGAAAGTAGGTATTCTGGTATTTCAAATGCCTATCAACAAAATCAACCAGATTCTGACAGGCGATAATAAATGGAGGGAAGATGGACTGGGTGACAGTGGAGAAACATTTATAGTAGGAAGTGATTATAAGTTACGCTCTATAGTTCGGGAACTGATTGAAAACGAAGCTGAGCACCTGGCGTCCTTAAGGAAAGCTGGCTACAGCGATACGCTTATCCGACAGATACAGAAGTCTAATACCAGCATCTTGCTGGAAGAGATGAAACTGGATTCTGTCACACAAGCCCTACAGGGAAAAACGGGCACTCAGATAGAAACAAATCTCCAACACGAAAAAATGCTCAATGCCTATGCCCCACTGGAAATCCTGGACGTAAACTGGATGATTATGTCTACCATGAAAGAAGAAGAAGCATCTATGCGCATTAATCGATTGAAAGAGAATAATATATAGAGCCTAAGACACACGGCTTTTGAAAGTAATTATAGTAGCCGTGTGTTTCCTGTTGTATTTCTTCACTTCATTCTCTCAAAGTGGCTTTCCAGCTTTGTCAGCCATTTTTTCCGTTTCTGATCCGAGACAAATTTAACCATATTCAGGCTAATCCACTTTCTGTTTTTATACCCTAATTTCCAGAAGGTACCTGTAAAAAATGCATAGCGAATGGCATTGCCAAACAGCAAACGGTATAGAAACGAAGGAGTATTCATAGTGGTAATCAGTGTAATGCCTTTTAGGCGAAGAAATTCTTTTACCATCTTTTTTCCATTGTTTTCATAATGGTAGGCAATACCCGGAAAAATTACCTTATCAATGAATCCTTTGGTCATGGCAGGCATTAACTCCCACCAGATAGGGAAAATGAAAATCAGATGATCGGCCTCCTGTAAACGATCTCTGTATTCAAGTACTTTAGGGTCCAGCAATGTCTGAGAATCCTCGCTGTTGTATTTTGCTTTGACAAATGCTTCCAGATCTTTGGCCCGCATCACAGGATCAAACTCCTCTTTATCCAGATGGATCAGGTCTGTTATGTGTCCGGCTCTGTGAAGTCCTGTTACTACAGATTGTAAGATAGCATTACAGTAGCTTCCTTCATAAGGATGATTAAAAACAATAACGACTTTCATAGTGCTTCTTTTTGGCACAAATGTCGTATGCCTGCTATCCTTTAGACGATAACAATTGTTAAGAAATGACTTTTCTAGATCCGGTTGCGGATACGACTCAAAGAAACAGAAGTAATACCCAAGTAGGAGGCAATGTAGTGTTGAGGTACCCGTTGTATAAGGTGAGGTTGTGTCCGCAATAATTCCAGGTATCGTTCCTTGGGACTGTCTTTGATACGGGACAGAAACAACTTTGAATAGTGTGCCACCCGCTGAAACATATGTTCCTGCACATATTCTTTATAGCCTGGCACACTGGCGAAGATCTCCTCCATGTTGCTTTTTGTAATCATCAGCAATGTGCAGGGCTCAATCGTTTCCATACTAAACAGACTAGGCTGGCCGGACCGGAAACTTTCAAAAGATGAAACACCTTCGTTCTCAAAGAAGAATTGAAAAGTAATATCTTTTCCATGATTGTTAAACCAAAGCCGTATGCATCCCTGTTTGATATAGTATGCTTTACGGGATATATCACCTTCATTCAGCAAAGTAGTCTTTGCTGGTACTGTTATCTCTTCATACAGGTGCCGATGATTTTCCCAGTCTATTTTTATATCCGAAAGATTGTGTGGCGTTTGCAGCATTTTCCAGTAATGTAAGTAACCAAAGATACTGGATACCTACTACAAAACTTTACAATCCACAGCCTTTTTGATAAGAGCAGCCACATTGTTTACTTCAAACTTCTGCATCAGATTGCGGCGATGTGTTTCAACCGTAAGAGGGCTAATAAACAACTTATCGGCGATAGCATTGGTTGTGTGCCCATCAGCCAGCCATTTGAGTATTTCCAGTTCACGCCTAGTAAGTACAGGTATAGTATCCTGCGTATTGGAATAGGCATCCAGCAATACCTTCTGCACTTCCGAACTAAGGAAAACCGTTTTAACAGTTACCTCTTCAATGGCTTTGAGCAGTTCATCTGCCGGGGCATTTTTCAGTAAATATCCACTTGCCCCACTCTGTAACATTTGGGCAATCATACTATGCTCACTGTGATTGCTCAATGCTAGGACTTTCGTTTGCGGATAGGTTTGCTTAATCTGGCGACACAATTCTATTCCACTGATATCAGGCAGGTTAATATCCAGCAGCACTACATCCGCAGGATGTTCGTTCAGATAAGGAAGAACATCCTTTCCATTGATAAAACTATTCAGAATTGTAATTTCCGGCTTGTGCTGTAACAGTGAACGTAACCCTTCCACTACAATAGGATGATCATCCACAATGATAACGGATATCACACTCATTCCAATAATTGATTAGTAAAGAATATAATACAATAATCTAGCTGACAAATCTGCTCTACATCAAACAGGTATCTCTACAGTCACAGTAGTTCCTACACCAGGTTCCGATTGAATTTCCAGTCTTCCATTCAGATACTCTACCCGATTCCTGACATTCGATAAACCTACTCCATTCCCCTTTATGGAAGCTGTGTCAAATCCCTGTCCATCATCTTCAATCGTAATATGGATGCTGCCTTCATTTTGCAAACATTGCACCAGAATCTGCTGGGCATTGGCATGTTTGATGGCATTTGTAATCAATTCCTGAATCACCCGATAAATAGTGAGCTGAATAGACTTAGAAAGATCCGAAGAAAGCCCCATTGTTTGACATCGAATCTGCAACTGGCTATTCTGTAAGCTTTCACAAAGATCCCGCAAAGCTGTTTTCAGTCCAAACTTCACTAAGGTTTCAGGCATCATATTTCGGGCAATCCGTCGTAACTCCTGCATAGAGTTATCAATCTGAACTACCGCAGTCTGTAAATAAACAGCCTGGCCGTTCATAACCTTCTGATTGATTTGTGACAAGTACAGTTTGGTACCAGCCAGCATCCCACCCAATCCATCATGTAAATCACGAGCCAGTCGGGATCGTTCGGTTTCCTGTCCGTTCAGCATGGCTGTATAAATTTCCAGCTGTTTTTGCTGCTGTAACTCTCTCAACTGCTGCGCGGCCAGTTGTTCTTTTTGTTGTGCTATACGTTTCTTACTTTTCTGTGTAGTATACAATAGAAACAGTATGGCACTGACAAGAAAACCAATTCCTAATATGAATAGGATAGTTCGTTCTTTACGATCCAGCTCTGCTTTCTGGTTCTGATTGGTATTCTGAAGTTTATTAATAACCAGTTGATTTACCTGCTCGTCATACTTTTTTTCTAATTCTTTTAACTTTAGTTGTGTTTCATCACTGGCAATGCTATCCCGTAACTGTACAAACTGTGTATAATAGCCTAAGGCTTTTGAATAATTTCCTTCCTGCTGCCAGGCTTTGTATAACAACTCCAGTATAACCGGCTCATATACTCTATCATGTACCTTACGACCCTGTTCCAGGCTAAGCGTTAGTAACCTCAATGCTTCCGGATAGTTTTTTTCATGTAGATAAAACCTCCCCAATGAATAATTATGCAGGTGATAGGAGTCAGAATCCTGAATTTCCTCAATCAATGCTTTGCTTTTCTCCAGATACCATTTGCCTTCTGTTTCGTTGTTCAGGTATAAAGCATACAACTCACCCAGATAGCGATAGGTATATCCCATCTCATCTTTCTGTTTAAAACGAAGGCATATCTTTTCTGCTTCTTTTAATAATTTCAAAGCTTTATCATATTGTTTGTTTTCCATCAGGGCTGCTGCCAGATGACGATAGCTCCGCAATAAAAATGTATTGCTTTCTATCTTGCGGGAATTATCAAATACCTGCTGCGCATACTCAATAGCCTCAGTCGGACGGTGTAGCATCCGGTAACAGAAACTCAAGTTCAGCATGGTATTGGATTGAAGGTATTTTTTCTCCTCATCACTCTTGGTAATCTTTTCTGTCGCAAGCAATGACTGATAGAAGTAGTGGGCAGCTTTCTGAAGATATCCTTCATTCATAAACATATACCCCAGATTATTTAATGTCACATGACATTCATCACATCCATGTGCTGTCTTACGAGTCTCCAATGACAGCATATAATACCTCTCTGCTCCTTTTACATCATGAGTCACCAGATTCAGATAATCAGCTTTTGCCGTATAGTATTTACCATTCAGGTATTTATCTTCAATTTGTTTCCTTTTTAAATACGATTGGGTTGAATCCAGCCATTTATGGGCTTGCTCATATCGATTGGTAATTCGCATGAAAGTGCTATACCACAGATAGCCTTCTACCACAGTAGAATCCTTTCCTGTTTGTAAAGAATGTTCCAGAAAGCGATTCATATATCTATCGGCTGAATCAATACGCAGATTCTGTAATTCCAGAAATCCAATTGTATACTCAAGCTGTATCACACAGGGCACAGGAAAATCTTTCTGATGATTTTCATAAAAGACTTTGATCTGAGGCAGTGTTTCTTTGGTATTGGTCATACCTGCCTGAGCATATTTTTCTACCTCTGCCAGACAGGATAAAGTTTGTCCATAGCCCTTCTGCAGGAAGCAGCAACAGATAGCGAAAACGATATGTACTCCTGATTTCATGGGTTCAAGTTACAGCAATCAAACCAATCTTGTATCGATTTTATACAAAATACTGGAAAACCAGTAGAGAAAAACACAGGTTTTCAGCGATGGTTTTGCATGTGACAATCAAGGAAATTTGTAATCAACAAACGGCATTGGTATTCAGGAGTAAATGACTGTAGTACACAAGCCTCAGAGAGTAGTAAAAAAACATCTCTGCCATTTATAATCATAATACAAACACAATCAGCCAAAACACATGAAAAAATCGCACAAAACGTTGAAAGGCATTTTGATTCTGGGATCTGCTTTCCTGACAAATCTTTGTATAGCTCAAAATATAGCTGCTGACTCTTTACAACCAGCACAGGGAGCCCAAATGACATTGGAATCAACATTGCCAGAAACCGCTTCTACAGAAAAAACACTAACAGCATCTCCAAAGAAAAACGAAACTGTTCCACAAATAGCAATTCCGGAGAATGCCACCAAAAAGCAAGCCCGCAAGCTTGAAAAACTAAATCAGGCACTAGCCAAACAAGCAGAAGCTGCAGAAAATGGCCAGGTAAAAGAACCCACAAAGCTCCAGAAAACAGCAGCAAAAATTGCCATGCGTAAGATAGAGAAGAAGTTACAAAAATCAGGTATCGAAAACCCAGATCAGTTTCTGGAGGCTACAGAAGATCAATCTTCACTTGCTGCTCAGGCTTTGAATAAACTAACACTCATTGGCCTTATTCTGTTGGGGGCAGGTTTTCTCTTCCTGTTTATCATAGCCATTGTAGGATTGTTGTTTATGATTGCCGGATTGGTATGTCTGATCCTTGGCATAGCTGAATCCTGATCTAGGACCTATCCTTATCTCTGACCAACAGGCAGAGATAAGGATTACACTCTGTATGATTTACAAACCCAAACAACATATCTATGAAAACGAAAATCATTTTTCTATTCAGTATGCTATGTATTGGTATACTAGTTAGTTCTGCAGGCTGTCGAAGAGACAGTGAGGTCAACGCATCAGAAACCATTGCAGGTATAAGTAATGTAGATGGTATTTATATACATCTTGAATATGAGGCAGGTGTTGGTGGCGGCATCTATCCTGTCTATAATCCCTATCTGTTCTTTACAGATGGCAGCGTATACAAAAACATGGCTACCAGTCCTGAAAAATTGGATGTAGTACAATCCAAACAACAAGAACCCAAAGAATGGGGAACCTGGAAAAAGTCTGGTAGTACCATTATCCTTGCATGGAATCAAGGAGATTCGGAAACTTGGGATGATAAATCCTGGCACAAAGCACTGCCAGCAGGAAAGAATGAACTGATCACAGGATCATATAATTCAATCAGTGGTGGTGGCAATACGGCATTAGGCGGTGATATTATGATTGTAAATGCGAAGAACCTATCTTTTGATGGTTCCAGATTCACCTATGAGTCCACCAGTGGAGGTGGGAATACCAGTGTGACTGCCTACAGCAATCAAGCCAAAGCAGGAACCTATAAGCTCAATGGATACAGCATTGAGTATACTTTCAATAATGGAACAAAAGAAATAAAGTTCTTTTACTTTTATCCGGATTCCAAAACTGTTTTCGGAGTGGGTGATCGGGTGTATGTACTCGACAAATAATAGTATCACTCTCCTACCACCTTTACATTCCCAACCTCTTTCAACTATTGCTATGAAAAACAAAATCATTGCTCTATGCTTATGCCTGATCACAACCGGGTTGTGTCAGGCTCAATATTTCGGTTCGTCTGAATGGGCTAGTGATATACGTGACTATACCAATATGTCTATGTTTATCCAGACAAATACCATAAACATGCAGCAAATGCAGAAGGCCTATAGTGAAACTGACACCAAATCACAAAAGAAACAAACTGACTTGGCCAATGTAAAACCCGTGCTGTTTCAACCAACTGGCAAGCGTTTGTTTATTGAAATGGTCAAGGCTAAAGCAGGTACCAGCGAAGAACAGAAAAAGGGACTACAGGTATACAGCCAGTTGCTCGAAGTAGGATTAACACAATACGAAAAGATAGCCCGTGAGAAAAAACAAAACCCGGCTAATCTGGGACTTGCAGTAGCTTTTTTCATGGAAACTACTTATGCACTTTCTTCCGGAAAACATCTGGAAGATCAGCAGATACTGGATATGGCAGCTGTCATCAATCAGAGCCTGGCAAAAAACGCACAATTTCAGAAGACATCTAATCAACAACGTCAATTGATCTATGAGGCATTTGTTGGCCCACAACTGGTTAACTATATGCTATATGAACAAGCCAAACAGGATAAGGATGCCAAGACACAGGAACAAATGAAACGACAAGGTCTGGCTTTTTACAAATCCCTTATGGGAACTGAATTTTCGATTCCTCAATAGCCTGTTTCAAAACAGGCTATTGCCCTCCCTTTCTATGCTATGTATATTTTTACTTATCCTCTATGTCATACAAACAACTACAACATGCTGTATGGATCACACTACTGATCTTCAGCCTACAATCCTGTGCACTACTTGAAAAAGATACAGTAGATGCCCGACATAAAATCGTAGTCAGCTATGAAACAGCACAAACCACAACTGGTGATGCCATTTTTCAGATTGTGAAAGAAGGAAAAGATCTTGAAGTATTATCAGATGCGCTGAGTTCACGTATTCGTATGCCTCAGGACTTACCTGTCGTTTTTAAAGATCTCAAGGTGTACAATGCTTATTACAATCCACAGGAGAAGAATATTACCATGGACTATTGGGTAATTGCCTACTTTGCTAATGCACTTTATAATATGACGCCACTAAGCGATGAAGATCTGATCGAAGCGGTTGAGAATATCAGTACATTCATTGCATTACATGAAACCGGACATGCATTCATTGATCTGCTTAGCCTGCCGGCTTTGGGGAATGAGGAACAGGCAGCAGATGAGTTTGCCACCCTTCAGTTACTACAAACGGGACAGGGAGACAAAGCATTGATAGCAGCTATTACTTTTTTCTCTATGTACTATCAGAATCAGAATCAACAACCTGGAACTAATGTAATTCAGTACTCGGATGAGCACCCACTGGATATTCAAAGATATTACAATATTGTTTCCCTGATTTATGGCAGCAATCCGGCTAAATATGAATTTCTGGTAACACAGGGACTCTTACCTGAGGCAAGAGCAAAGCGAAGCGAATATGATTACCAGGAAAAAACCCAACGCTGGAACGAAGCGCTTGCTGACTATATTCGATAAAAGAATGTATTTCACTTAGGATTAAGAGGGAGCTAGTTATATAGCTCCTTTTTTATAACCTTATGAAATAAGCTTAGAATCAGCAATGTAAGAATCAAACTCTTATTACACGATTGAGAGAGTGCTAAATTTTTATTTTTGTTTGACCTGAAAATCAATTTTCTATTTGTTATGTCTTCCTGCTGTGCAAAGCTTTAATTCTTTCGTTCGCTTTTTGGGCCAACGTTCCACCCTATTTTACTGGCTAACAATCTCTTTAGCCTGCTCTACGTTGCTTCTGACAGCATTTATTATCTATTCTTACCGACATAGCAAAAATCTCTACTACGATCTCACATGGGTAGAACATACTTATCAGGTTATCAATACCACTGATCGGCTAGTACAACACATCAATCAATGCGAAGGAAATGTCAGAGGATACGCGCTTACTCACAATAAAGAATTTGTAAGAAATTTTCCTCAATTAGTCTCAACTATTCATTCTGAAACAGATAAACTCCTAAAACTTACAGCAGATAACCCTTCCAGACAAATAGATGCACGGTTACTTGGTAACCTTATTAAACAACGTCTGGGAGTGTTTGATACCTCCATGGCTTATGTAACTGGAAAATTTCACTATCCCAATGCCCAGGCCAGAATTGCCCATCTGGAAAAAGCACGATTAATCATGCAGGGTATCTATCAAACACAGGAGAGAATCCAGAAAAATGAACAGGCCCTGTTAACGATCAGACATAATCGGGCTAAAAATAGCATTGATCGCTCTCAGATTATTATTATTTTATCGGCCCTGGCTAGTATTTGGGTTAGTATTCAGATTGGGATTATTGTCTTTAAATACATTAAAAACCATCAAAAGCTCAATCGTCACCTGAAAGAGCTCAATGAACAAAAAAATCGTTTCTTTTCCATTATCGCTCATGATCTGCGAGGGCCCGTACATTCTGTGCGTATGCTTATTGATATGATGACAAATGAAGATAGACCACTCAGTGAAAAAGAGCAACAGACATTTTTGAAAGCTTCCAAACATACGGTTGATCAAACAGCTCATTTGCTGGATAATCTGCTGGAATGGTCACGAGCCGCTATGCAACACACCCGTTTTGAGCCTCAGAAAGTAAATTTGTATGAGATAACACAACAGGTACTGGAATGGTCTACCCCTCTGGCAGATCAGAAACAGATTATACTTCAAAATGATACGGATTCAAGTGTAAGTTTATATGCAGATGAAGCCATGATCCAGCTTATTGTACGGAATCTGGTATCCAATGCTATGAAATTTACGCTTCCCGGCGGTACAATTCGTATCTATACTATTCAGAAAGAGCACAATATCTCTTTTGCTATTGCAGATACGGGTATTGGTATGACCCCGGATGTTATGAATAAACTATTCCATCTGGATTCGAAACACACCACCCTGGGTACACAGGGAGAAAAAGGCAGTGGCTTGGGACTTTTGCTAACACAACAGTATGTTCAGCAACACAAAGGAACCATCTCTGTTGATAGTGAAGTAGGCAAAGGCAGTGTTTTCACAATTTCTCTGCCCCGAGTTGCAGCCTAGCTGTTCGCTGTAGCCCATAAGGCTAATCCTATTTTCCTGATTACAGTATACTATCAAAGAAATTTGATATACTTGTCCATTTTATTTTCAACTCTTTTGATGAAAATTATACAGATGGATCAAACTACATTGCCAACACTAGATCCCCTGATAGAACATATCCGGAAAAAAGTTTCTCTTAGTTCTGAAGAACTTAGAGAAACACTTTTAAGCTTTAAACTGAAAAAGATCAAAAAACGTCAGTTTATCATTCAGCCTGACTTTGTTGCTACGCATCGCAATTATGTACTCAAAGGAGCATTTCGAGCTTATGTCGTCGACAGCAAAGGTCAGGAATATACTATTCAACTTGCTATTGAAGACTGGTGGATATCTGACTATAATAGTTATATTTTTCAACAACCTGCAACCATGTTTGTCGTTGCACTGGAAGACAGCGAAGTAGCCCAGATTGACTATTCCCGTGAGCAATATTTAAAAAGGTATAGCCCTACATTTGAGACGTTTTTTAGAATAATGGCTGAACGTTCTACCGCCTTTCAGCAACGAAGACTTATTGCCAATCTTACTCAAACAGCAGAAGAAAGATACCATTATTTTTTAGAACAATATCCTCTTCTTGTTCAACGTATACCTCAATATGCTCTTGCTTCCTACCTGGGTATGACAACAGAATTTATCTCCAGGCTCCGCAATCAAAAAAAGAAGTCCAAAAGTTGAACCAGATCAATCATATTTCTTGATCTGGTTCATTTTTCTCCACTAAAAGTACTGGCAACTTTGCAGAGTAAATTTTAAACAAGTAAAGAGTATGTCAGGAAAATTAGAAAACAAGGTAGCCGTTATTACAGGTGGTAGTAGCGGTATTGGATTAGCAACTGCCAAATTATTTGCCCAACAAGGGGCAAAAGTAGCTATAACAGCTCGTAACCGTGAGAATCTCGCAAATGCTGTTAATGAAATCGGGTATGACGCCTTAGGTGTCCAGGGAGATGTCACCACTTTAGCAGATCTGGACCAACTATATACCAGAGTATTTCAGAAATGGGGCAAAATAGATATTCTGGTAGTCAACGCTGCCGTATATGTGTTGGGGCCTTTGTCAGAGTTTACAGAGGAGATGTTTGACAAAGTAAATGACATCAACTTCAAAGGGACATTCTTCACTGTTCAAAAAGCGCTGAAATACTTAAATAATGGAGCTTCTGTTATATTAACATCATCAACTGTTGCAGAAAAAGGAGTTCCTAATCATGCAGCCTATGCAGCATCTAAAGCAGCAGTACGATCTCTTGCCCGAAGCTTTTCGGCTGAACTACTGGACCGAAAAATACGTGTAAATGTCTTAACTCCTGGTCCGATTGATACACCTGTTTTTGAGTCTGTAGCTTCCAGTAAAGAAGAAGCAGAAGCTATGAAAGCAGGTATGGGACAGTTTGCACCTGTTAAACGTGTAGGCATGCCATTGGAAATGGCCAAGGCCTCTCTCTATCTGGCTTCTGATGAGTCAAGCTTTATGATTGGTAGTGAATTACTGATCGATGGAGGTATCCGAACTTTATAATGGATCGGTAAAGCACAGCAGTTCACCTATTTACAACTGCTGTGCTTCCATATCTTTTATGCAGAAATTAAGTGCTTATAGCTCCTTAATTTTAATATTACGAAAAGAGATACCTTTGGACCAATCCTGTAAGGCAATATGTCCTTTGGTAGACTTTCCAAACTCAGGAAAAAATTTAAAGTTACTATTAGCTATCATAGCTTTCCATTCTGCTGAATTCAAATCCTGCTGAGCTGTTAGTGTATCATTCAAATAAAATTCTACTTTGCCATCAACCTGTTTGATTTCTGATCGATTCCATTGTCCGGCAGGCAAAGGGGTTACAGCATTCTTTTGTGGGGCAAAACCATATAAACAGCCCGCTCTCTTCACAGGATTCATGGCATAATCAGGATGGGTATTCTCCAGCAATTGATATTCAGGACCGGAAGACCAGGCAGTGGGCAGACTATCTTTTTCCACCACATTAAAAAATACACCACTATTACCAGCCTCTGATATTTTCCACTCAAACTTCAGATCAAAGTTTTTGAATTCTTTATCAGAGATCAGATCACCGTGTGCTATATCAAAGGTATCAGGTTTACAATACAATTCATCACCCTGTACAATCCAGGCAGAAGGAACCTTTCCTTTGTTATATAAGTGCCATCCATCAGTAGTCTTTCCATCAAACAACACAACCCATCCTTCTTCTTTTTCTTTTCCAGTCAATTGGTTATTGCCTACTTTTTCCTCTGAACAAGATATCATTACAAAAGTGGCAATACTTACATATGCCAGGAGTTTAGTCAGTGTTTTTTTCATACATTCATTAAAATTTCTACAAACAATATGATTGCAATGGTGATAAAATAAAACGGAAAAACAATATTTTTTTCAAAGTAAGTATATTCTGGTATCAATGTATCTACATGAGAGATATTCTACGTACTAACAAATTTATTATCTACTTAGCCATTTTGATTTGAGGTTGGAGGCAAACCGGAAGCATTCGTTATGGCCTTCTTATTTTTCTTCATAAATCGTTCTGTGAGCCATTTTCGCACAGGTATATCATACCATTTTAAACTACTATAAGCAATCAGCAAAGAAGCGACTAATACAAGCAATCCAACAGGCCAGGCTTCTGCCAGAGGTATTTTATCTTCAATAACCCAGCCTGTGAAGATATAGATCAGCGGATAGTGAATAATATAGATTGGATAAGAAATATCTCCCAGAAATCTACCGATACGTAACAAACCTTTTCCTTCAATAGTACCACTGGCACCCATATAGATTATCACAGGGAATACAACTATTACAGAGAGCGAATCATAGATTCCGTTTAGCCACAACCGATCTCCACCCACACGAGGAAAAGCAAGCACAAGGATAAGCAACAGACTACACCAGACAAATGCATTTTTGATGTATCCGGGTTTAGAGACTCTGGCTAACAAGATCCCCGCAAGAAACGGAAAAAGCAGACGTGTAAGACCAATCCGAAATTGTAGCGGGTCTAGTGACCACCCCCCGATGAGATCTCCACTGGGACCTGTAACAGCCCAATGTACCAAAGCAAAACCAGCCAAAGCTACCAGCACAGCAAGAACTGTATTGGAGATTTTTCTCAGCAGGAAAGCATATAAAATATTGGCGATATATTCAAAGAATAGAGACCAGGCAGGGCCATTAAGAGGGTGCATCTCGATCCAGCCTCTGATATCCATTGAGACTGGTAACGGAAATAAGGTAAACCCGATCAGCATAACCAACATAACCCTCCCAAAAGAAACGTCACGGCTCAGAGTATATACTTCCGGAAAAGTATAGGATAGAAATCCAATTACGCCAATGATCATCCCCATAATAATCATTGGATGAAGCCGGATTAGGCGTCGCTTAAAGAAATCTTGCCAGGTCATTGTATTCCATCGGTCGTCGTAGGCGTGTGAAATGACAAAACCTGAGAGCAGAAAGAAGAAATCAACCGCCAGATAGCCATGATTAATGATTTGCTTCCGATGATCTCCGAAAGAGAAGGCTTCAAGGATATGAAATACAACCACCATAATGGCAGCTACACCACGCAGCGCATCCAATATTTCATAATGGCTTTTAGAATCTGAAAAACTAGTGTTTGAAGGAGGTAGAGTATCTGTTTTCATTGATATATCCTGTTAACAATCACTTACATTTTTCTCTGAAACTAGCCGGTCTAACTATCTGGCGCAAACGCTCGACCAGCAGATCTGACTTACAGAGTGTAGCCCATATCTGCTGGTACTAAAACTCTATTTTTCTGTTATGGCAACTTTTATTCCCATACCGAAATACACCATCCCGGATGCTTTGTTCAGGTATTGATTAAATCCAGGATTATTTTTCAGTCTCTGGGAGAATAAAGCAGAAAAAAATGTAAGCGTCAGAAACCACACCATACCCAACAAGGCACAGGTACATCCCAGGATAATAAAAGGAATAGGTGACTCGATATACTCTTTCTTTATAAACTGAGGAAAGAAAGATAGAAAAAACAAGGCAACTTTTGGATTCAGAATATTGGTCATAAACCCCGTCCGAAAGTTTTTCCAGTCGCTTTCCTTGACAGGCTCTTTCTTATCAAAATCTAGTTTCTTATCTCTGGATCGAAGTGCTGAAATCCCAAGAAACAGAAGATAGAGAGCACCTGCATACTTAACAACAGAAAAGGCAAGGGCAGATTGAGCCACAATAAGGGATAAACCTAAGGCAGCAAAAAGTGTATGCAAGAGTACGCCACTGTTAGTGCCAATGGTAGAAAATATGCCGGCCCGTTTGCCCTGACTGATTGATTTGTTTAATATGAAAATGGTATCAATGCCGGGGCTCATGATAAAAATGAGGGCTGTGATACTAAAAACCAGGAAGTTGTCAATTCCAATCATGCTATTAATTTTGATGCTCTGACCTGCATAATGCAGACAATTAGTAAAAGCACAAAGTAAGCATGTTTCCCTTGAAATCGACAAAGATTTCTTTGATCACGCTATATTTTCGTTCACCTGTTTTCAAAAATCATTCATACGCTATGTATCCCGATTTTAGGACTACCCCAGTCGCAAAACCCACAATTATCGTATTAGTTAATGGTATGCTCACGTTTTCATTTATCCTCTGTTTGACTTCTGTCATTAACAGTGATTGTTTCCTTTTCTAGGATAAACTTTCCTTTAACATATTGGAATTGGCCTTGTCTAATTGTGTCTATATCAAGGTCATGGCTATAACCATAATTATTGCCATAGAGATAGGTTAAACGTTTGCTTTTCGGATCATACCGGATATAAGGCCCCTCTTCAAGTTCAACTGTATTTTGCTGGCAAAACTCAAATTTACCTTCTGAATTATTACCTATTGAGTGTGTTAAAATGGAGTCATTTTGAAAAGAGATAACTCTTGCCTGATTGCATACAACACTCATTACAGATGCAGGTCGTCCGTAACTATGTTCCATTATTAAATATTTCTCATCAGGAAGTTTATGTATTGAAGTAATACTAGTGAAATCAGCTTCTTTTATAACCTGCTTACTTTTTAGATTATAATGAATGTATGAACTCCATAAAGGATTGCAATAACCTCCACATGATTCGCCTTCTATAACATAGATTTTAAAAGTACTGTCAGGAGCATAAAATACTTCTCCACTGGATAGGATGATTCTCATTTCCTGTAAAATACTATCCATCTCAGATTCTGTTACCAGGGAATCATCTTCCATATATTCTCTTATTAGTTCTAGTCTATATTTAGCTACTATAAGTGAATCAGAATTTTGATTCAATGCAACATTGGATTGAGAGGTATGCGAGGACATATCACTTTTATGAGATGCACAGGAGTACACCAAGCTCAAAAATAGCAGTGCAAATAGTAGTATAGGTATTTTCATAGACTTGTATCCTTAACATTATCAGCCTCTTCTCTGAGATTAAGAACAAACCAAACAGTAACAGGTAAAAACGAAAAAATAAGAAGTATGAACAAAAACGATCTGGAAGTACACTTTGCAATCTCCCAAAAAGTCAACAAGATATATGCTACAAACAAAAGAGCAACCGGAGCACCAATTATAAGTGACCCCAAATCATTTAATCTGGATAGAGAACCTCTAAAAAGAAATAATATACAACCTGCCAAAATATTTGCTACTATCAAAATACTTATTCTCTTTGAGGTTGACTCTGGATTTACATATATACAGGTAACATAAACTGTTAATATCAAAGAATAAAAACCAAGCGCTTCTATAAACTTTCCATACTTAGATACCTCATCTGCAAATCAATACATCAACGATATCACAGAATGTAGTAAAACAATAATTCTGAAAAAGCTGGTATTTTTTAGCAAGTGAAAAAAAGACATTGTCTGAGGAGAGAAATTTAAACCAAGTAATTTATCTATGGGTAAACCGGAATAGCTCAACCTTCAAACAGATAATACAAAAAAGCGGATGCGGATATGTAAGCCAAAAGAACCGTCACTAATATTATAGATTCTCCACTATTCAGTCCGATATAAAATTTACTTATTACGAGACATAAAAACAGTATAGGTTGACTAAATAATACTATTGATCTGCATCTATCCGGATTGCTTAGTATCCATATAACAAACACAGATATACATGTTACTATAGATATAACACAATACGTATAGGTAGTTGCAATAGGCACTAAAATCCATTCTTTCCCATCATTTCGGATTGCTTTAAAATATAAGAGTTGGTAAAGCATGGTTAGAAAATAGCTGAGTACTATAAATACGAATCCAGCAAAAAGGGCCTTTTTTAGGGTATTTAATGAAATTTTATGTCTCATTCTCCTATCAGAAATTCAATAAATACCAGAACTCATAGATTCTTATATAGCTAAATCAATCAGCTATAGCTAAATCAATCAGCGTTTTCTCAAAGCCCACCTAATATATTAGAAACTAATTTTATTGTCTTAGATAGAGAGAATAATTATAGCTAAGGTAACTGTTAGAAAAAAGAATGTAAATACATTAATCTGATTGGATTTGAGCTGTTCAATTTCAGTACGCAAATCCGGATCTTTCATTAAATCTAAATCTTCTTTTGAAAAACCTGTTAAATCTATTTTCTGTAACCTATCTGAACGCAACAAATCCCCAATCCCCATCTGGTATTTTTTGTATAAATCAGGATAGTGGTCTCGAATCTGTATAGTAAGCCTCTGTTGGACAAATCCTATAACTATTACAGCATATATGAACGAAGTAAATGCATAAATATAAACTAATATATAATTCTTTGTAAATGCTATCCATACTAATAACAGAACAGAAAGTATACGATAGATCTTACTATGATCTAGATTTTTCATCGAGAAAAGTTTTTTATTCTTTAAGGTCTTTTAAGATTTCATTATTCTCATTTAACTATTTAGTAATGTCCTGTTTTAATACTTTCCTAAAAGAGTGAGATGGTCTACTTTAGTGAGATAAATCACTTACAAATGAAATAATAGCGGTATGAGGCGGTTTAGCAAAGTGAGACAGAAAACTTGCTTAATTTAGTAAGTATGAACGTTAAATTACTCTATATCTGAATCAATCAGCTTTTTCTTTCATCGTTGGTCTGGTCCTATATCTACCCAGAGGGTATGAAAATCTTTACTATTATTTGTATTTATGATTCAATTAAATCTAATTTTTTATTGTTACCTGAACAGAAGTAACTCTCTTGGTCTCTACACTAAATACTACGATAAAAGCAGAACCTGTATCAATGTATTTTTTACAATTCTGTTTAGGAACATATACATATCCACGGGGCAAGTTGTCACTATAAAATTCATAGTGATAAAGATATGCCATACATTCTTCACATGGTTCCTTCATACAGAAGTAGTCAGGTAATCCCAAATATTTTTCAACCTCCTCAATAGTCTTACCATATAAATCGTAGATGATCTGTGTATGTGTTACTATATTGTATTTATATCCATATTTACCTAGCGTATCTTGCTTCCATAACTTTGGAGAGAACACAGTAGTATCATGTATACCTCTTATATGTTTTTGAGCAAAGCAAATACTTGAAACAAGAAAAAAGAAACACAAAAAGAGGAATAACTTAGATCTCATAAACATCTACTTTCTAAAGCATTAGAAACTAATTAGAATGAAGTACTTATTTGTTATTGTCTTCAGGATCTATTGGATTCAACAAGTGCCATACTTCGTCTTTAACAATCTTGTCTTGTGTTTCTAAAACAGCTTCTTTTTCTCTGCTTCACCGAAACTAATTACATCTTTGTCATTCCACATAAACCGATACAATATCCTCAAAAAACAAGAAACTCAAACCTATTCACTTGCCAGTTCAAGTATAGACATGTAATTTTCAACTACTAAAATGAGGTGCATTTTCGGAAGGATTAAAAAACCAATGACTCATTACACTTCTCTGTATAGTACAATATGTTTCCTAAGCTTTTTTTTCATTTAACACTGGCTTAATAAGCTTGTCTTTTCAGAAATCTACTTTTGCAGAAAGAATTTTTACACAAGCTATGTCTTATCTTTCTGCTGACGAAGAAGAGCTCTTACGGGAATTACGAGCCGGAAACGAAAAAGCGTTTAACGAGATATACGACCGCTATTGGAAAAACCTATACTTGTTTGCCCGTAATAAACTACGGTCTGAAGATGAAGCACTGGATATCACACAGGATATCTTTGTAAAGCTTTGGACCAAAAGAGATACGTTGCTTATTACTACTTCTCTTTCCGGTTATCTGTTCAAAAGTCTGAAAAATAAAATACTGGATCATATAGCTGCTACCTATACACGGGAAGATTATCTGGCGTCACTGAAAAACACAACTCTCCCTTTTCGGGAATCAACTGCCGAAAAAATAGCTGAAAGTGAAATCTATTCTTTGCTGGATACATCCCTGGCCAGTATGCCCTCCCGTATGAAAGAGATATTTGAACTGAGCCGACGTCAGGATCAATCCATTGCCGAAATCTCGGAACAACTGGACTTGTCTCAGCAGACTGTAAAAAATCAACTTACAGGTGCCTTAAGAAGACTTCGCTTAAGTCTGAGTGATTATATTGTATCTATTCTTCTATTCTGTATCTGGATTTCCTAAGTATCAGATAACCTGACAATATACTATTCCTCCTTACTCCTACTCCTATAGCCTGTATTTGAGGGCTATATTTGTTTCATTTTACCTATTTTAATTTTTTTCAAAAAAATCTTCATTTCGCATAGTACCATTTGGATTCTCGCCCGTCACCTCATTGTAAACGCTCTATTCTCTGACATTACATTACCATCACAGTGACTCCTGAAGAACTAAAAAATCTGATTACGAAATACAAACTTGACCAATGCACAGACGAGGAAAAAGAATGGGTAGAACATTGGCTTGATTCGCTGCATACACAGTCAGAAGATTTATCAGCAACCAAAGAAGTACGAATCAAAGCCAGCCTTCAGGAGCGAATTGATACAGCCATTAAAGAAGAAGAGAATATTATTGCGTTACCTGTCAGACAATTTCCCGTATGGCGAGTTGCCTCTGTTATTTTACTGGTAGCCCTGGCTGCTGGAGTAGGGATATGGATCGGCAAAGGTCATTTTCTGAAAACTTCTGTTGCATATATGGAGATATACAATCCTCCGGGCCGTCAGAAGGTGATTCAGCTATCAGATAAGTCACTGGTGTATATGAATGCTGATACCCGAATCAAAGCACCCAAGTCCTTTTCAGGAAATATTCGGCAGGTCTATCTAGAGGGAGAAGCGTTTTTTGAAGTAACCAAAGACCCTAAAAAGCCTTTTGTAATCACTTCTGGAAAAATCAACACACGAGTCCTGGGTACCAGCTTTAATGTAAAGGCCTACAAAGATGAGCCACAGGTTGAGGTTGCGGTACGTACCGGAAAGGTACAGGTTGGAGATAGTATACAAACCGTATTCTTGACACCGAATCAGAAAGCCAGTTATTCGATAAAAGAGCAACTGTTGACTCAGACCAATGTAACACAGTTGGAAAATTATACAGCCTGGATGGAGGGTAATCTGGTATTTGAAGACAAAACCCTGCCTGAAATTATTCAGATCCTGAACCGGAAATACAATGTAACGATACAGTTGGAGAATAAGGAACTGAGTCAGTGTAAACTAAATGCCCGGTTTAAAAACGAGCCGTTACCCCGAATCGTGGAGAAGATATGTCTGTATCTGGGGGCTCGATACAAGAAAGTCGGAAATCAGATTATCATCAAAGGAAACACCTGTCAATAATGCATATACACTAAACCACTGTTAAACCAACAATCGTATTGCCTATGTAACAGTCAAACTCTACGTCTACACCTATTCCGGATAAAAACCGAAGATGTTGCGAGCATCTCCGGTCTGACTGTCCCCGGTTTTTATGTATTCCTTAGTTCACATCAAAGAAATAACCAAGAGACCTTTCGTATTCAGTTTAACCTGAAAACAAACCCAAAAATATGAAAAAATCCCAAAAACGAGGGTTCGTATCTTTCATATATTTTATGAGATACGCAGCTCTGTTTGCCTTGCTTTTGCAGTTTACCACCACTACCTCCTATGCCAAAGCTACTAGTCAGAACATATTGGATAATACTATTTCAATTTCTTTAAAAAATGTAACACTTCGCCAGAGCCTGACCATACTCAGCGAAAAAGCGAACTGTGAGTTTATTTATTCTCCCAGTCTGCTGCCTGCTGACAAAAAAGTATCTGTCACCTACGAGAACCGGAAACTCCGCACTATTCTGGATGATTTGCTCAAGCCTTATTATGTTATCTACGAATCTTCGGACTCATATATCTTTATCAAAGAAAAACCAAAAAGTACAGGCACTTCTGCCAATAAACCTCAAAATACTGTTACAGGAAAAGTAACCGATGAAAAAGGCCAGCCATTACCTGGTGTAAGTGTTAGCGTCAAAGGCACTACTACAGGCAGCATCAGTGATGCACAAGGGAATTACAGTGTCACTGTTTCTGATGAGAATGGTATTCTGGTATTCTCTTTCATAGGCTATAACACAGAAGAAGTTCCTGTAGGCAGCAAAACTGTGATCAATGTAGCTATGGTACCTAATGTTCAGTCGCTGGAAAATGTGGTGGTAGTGGGTTATAGTTCTATCAAGAAACGAGACCTGACAGGCTCTGTAGAACAGGTAGATGGTAAAGTACTGGAAAATCGCTCAGTATCTAACGTTGCACAAGGGTTACAAGGGGTTATTCCTAACCTGAACATTATCCCACAGGATGGTAAGCCAATTCAATCACCCACCTTCAATGTGCGTGGTACAACTTCCATCGGTCAAGGTGGTAGTGCGTTAGTATTAGTAGATGGTGTAGAAGGTGATCCAAGCCGGCTTAACCCCAATGACATTGCCAGTGTTACTGTATTGAAAGATGCGGCCTCTTGTGCTATTTATGGAGCACGTGGTGCATTTGGTGTAGTTCTTTTCACCACCAAAAAAGCCAATAAGGAACGTACCAGTATCAACTATTCTGTCAATCATGCATTCAGATCGCCTACTACAGTGCCTGATCTGGTTACAGATGGCTATCAGTTTGCCAAGCTGTTTAATGAAGCCTGGTCAGCCTGGAATGATTACTCTCAGACTCCCCAGAATATTAACAAAACAGTAAAGTTCTCACAGGATTATCTAGCACAGTTAGAGAGACATTCCAAAGATCCCAGTCTTCCTCAGGTGGAGGTAAACTCAAATGGAGAATACGTCTACTATGCCAATACAGACTGGTACAAAGAACTTTATAAAAAACATACAACCTCTACCGAGCATAACATTTCTTTCTCTGGTGGTAATGATAAAAGTGACTTCTACGTATCCGGACGTGCTTATACACAAGATGGATTGTTCCGTTACAACTCGGATGATTACAAAATGTATAACCTCCGTGCCAAAGGATCACTACAGTTAACTCCTTGGCTGGAAGCAACTAACAATGTTGATTATTCATTTATCAAGTACCACAACCCGTTGAATGTAGGTGAAGGTGGCAGTATCTGGCGGAACATTTCAGACGAAGGTCATAACATGGCTCCTATGTTTAACCCGGATGGTACCCTCACCTACTCGGCAGCTTATACAGTGGGAGATTTTGTATATGGAAAAAACGGGATTGACATGAATCGAACCGTAATCCGAAATACAACCAGCTTAAGCAGTCACTTCTTTGAGAACAAGTTACGCATCAAGGGTGATTTTACCTTCCAGAATACCGACAATGATGAGAATCGCAGACGAGTACAAGTTCCTTACAGCCGCAAACCTGGGGTAATTGAGTATGTGGGAACTAACTACAATGACATGCAGGTCCTGCAACGCAATACCAAATACATGGCTACCAATATTTACAGCGAGTATGAGAACTTCTTTGGTAATCATTATTTCAAAGCTTTGGCAGGATTTAACTATGAACAATCTACTTACAAACGCATTGAAGTAGTACGTAATGGATTAATCTCTCCGGATGCTACAGATATTAACCTGGGTCTGGGACAATCCATCACTACTTCAGGTGGATATGAACAGTGGGCCATTGTAGGAGGATTTTATCGATTAAATTATGGATTCAAGGATAAGTACCTGGTAGAATTTAATGGCCGCTATGATGGTTCGTCCAAATTTCCTTCCAGTCAGCGGTATGCATTCTTCCCATCTGTTTCCGCAGGATGGCGGGTAAGTAAAGAATCGTTCTGGACAATTCCTGAAAGAATTATTTCGGATCTAAAAATTCGTGCTTCGTATGGATCACTAGGTAATGGAAGTATTGGTTCATATGCTTTCCAAGAGAAGTTTGGTATTTCTCAGTCAGGTCGTATCTTAAATGGAGTAAAACCTCAGAAAACTAATCAGCCTAGTGTGCTTCCGGATGGACTAACCTGGGAAACCTCTACTACTCAGAATCTGGGTGTCAATCTGGGTTTATTGTCCAATCGTCTGAATCTGACAGGAGATGCTTACATCCGTAAAACTACCGATATGTTTACTGTTGGTATGACACTGCCTGCTGTATTTGGAACAGATGTCCCAAAAGGCAACTATGCGGATCTGAAAACAACCGGATGGGAAGCCTCTTTGGCCTGGAGCGATCAGTTTAAAGTTCGGAATAAACCGTTTGGATATAACATCCGATTTGTAATTGCAGATTATACCAGTAAGGTCACCAAATACAACAACCCCAACAAAAGGCTGACAGATTACTACACAGGTCAAACAGTAGGTGAGATCTGGGGATTTGTAACAGATGGATTCTTTAACTCACAGGAAGAGATCAATAACTCGCCTAAACAAACCTTGTACAAAGCATCTACCAGTGGTCAGCTTCTGCCTGGAGACATTAAGTTTGCAGATCTGAATGGTGATAATGTAATCAATAATGGTGACAATACAGTTGACAAACCAGGTGACCGCAAAGTGATAGGAAATGCAACACCACGCTATACCTATGGGATCAATCTGGGCGCTGACTGGAATGGTTTCTTCCTATCTGCTTTCTTTCAAGGTGTGGGTAAACAAGATTGGTATCCGGGTACTGAAGCCGCAATCTTCTGGGGACAATATAACAGACCTTACAATAAAATACCTAAATCTCAGCTGAATGAAATCTGGTCAGAAGAGAATCCCAATACATACTTCCCACGGTTAAGAGGATACTCAGCACAAAATGGTTCGGGTGAGTTAACACAGGCACAAACCAAGTACCTGCAAAATGTAGCCTATGTACGCCTTAAAAACCTTCAGATAGGATACAACTTCCCTCAGCAACTGGTAAAAAGAGCATACATGAGCAATGCACGGATTTATCTATCTGCAGAGAATATCTGGTCATGGTCTCCATTGTATAAGATTACCAGAGATATCGATGTGGAAAGTATCAATGGATCTGACCGTGTATTGACTGATGGAACTAGTGGAAATGGCAATAACTATCCGATCCTGAAAAGTATGTCGATGGGATTGTCTGTTACCTTCTAAAGAGAGAAACAGGTGAATAGCCTCGGTTATGGATTTACCCTATTAAAAACTGTTTATTAATTCTTTGTATTCATGAAAAAATATTTGATACTACTTCTTGGTCTGACTATCCTTTTTTCAGCTTGCGAAAAACTGGATCAGGTACCAGAAGATACAGCCACCAGAGACGCTATTTTTGGAAACGAAACAGGCTTGTCCCTGTATACTAATTCATTTTACGAGATCATTCCTTCAGCCAGTTCTATTCATCAGAGTGATGCAATGGCTGACTATGCAGCACGCACACAGGTACCTGATTTCTTACGGGAAGGTGCATTTGGCCCCAGACAAAGTTCCGGATGGGATTGGTCACAACTTCGCAATATTAACTATTTCATTGAAAACTGTACAGACCCACGCGTATCCGAAACCGTCAGACGCAATTACATTGGAATAGCTCGTTTTTTCAGAGCGTTTTTTTACTTTGAAAAAGTAAAACGTTTTGGTGATGTACCTTGGATCAATAAAACCTTTGAGGTAAATGATCCTGACTTGTTCAAAGGCCGTGATTCCCGTACATTGGTAATGGATTCAGTACTGGCTGATCTTGACTATGCAGCAGCCAATATCACAGCCGCCAACGATAACTCACGTAGTCTGATCTCCAAAAATGTTGCCTATGCATTCAAGTCTCGCGTGTGTTTGTTTGAAGGAACCTATCGCAAATACCATGATGAATTGAATCTGGGATCTACCGCTGAAAAATGGCTGACAGAAGCAGTAAATGCAGCAGAGAAAGTAATAAACACGGGAGGCTACTCGCTTTACAATGGTCTTGGCACAGATAAATCGTACCGTCAGCTGTTTACAAGCACTACGCCTGTCACATCAGAAGTGTTGCTTTCTGTTGTAATGGATGCCAACCTGAGTGTATTCAATGATGCCAACTGGTGGTGGACCAGCGCTACTTATGGATCTCGTGTAAGCTTTATCCGTACGTTTGTTAATACCTATCTTTCTATTGATGGCACTCCCTTTACATCCAAGCCAGGGTATGAAACCATGACGTTTATGGAAGAGGTAAAGAACAGAGACAAACGCCTGCAACAAACCATCCGTATGGGCGATTACAAACGAGTAAATGGGGGTTCTACTGAACCTGCTCCTCCTGTATTTTCCTATACCTATACAGGCTATCAACCAATCAAGTGGACACTGGATGATGTGTATTATGATGGAGGAAACCGCAATATCAACTCTATCTGTGTGATTCGTTTGGCAGAGGTGTTATTAAACTATGCAGAAGCTAAAGCTGAACTTGGTACCTTTGCAGGTGACGACTGGACTAAAACAGTAGGTGCACTACGTACTCGTGCAGGCATTGCCAATGCCAATACATTGCCAACAGTAGTAGACCCTTACATGCAGACAAATTACTTCCCTGCTATAACTGATCCGGTTTTAATGGAAATCCGTAGAGAAAGAGGAATTGAACTGGCACTGGAAGGTTTCCGCTTTTATGACATTGTACGCTGGAAACGGGGTGAACTGATGGAACAGACCTGGAATGGTTTCTATGTACCTGCGTTGAATCAGCCTATGGATCTGAATGAAGATGGTATTCTGGATGTATGCTTCTACAAAGAGAAACCAGCCACACAGATTGCAGGCGTTACCTATGTGAATGTAGCAGAGACGATCAGCAATGGACCCAATCCACAACGTCTCTCCCATGACACCTATGGCGAACTTACCTGGCTGGCGAATGTGCCTCGCAAATGGGAAACAAAACACTACCTGTATCCTATTCCTGAAAATGACCGGCTTCTGAATCCTGCTCTGAGTCAGAATCCAGGCTGGTAATAACTCACGAACCAATCCGTCCGTCACTGATACGCAGATGGACGGATTTTTTCTTATTGCAGATCAGTACTCCATCTTTTCACTATGTCTTGCTACTGTTTTGCCTAAAACAGATTTACTTTACAACAAACTTCATAGTATAATTGCCGATCACAACCTATATTACTTTTAAGTAACCATTTATGAATTCCAGAAAACACATTACCTTATTCATTTTATTTCTCCTAATGCTGACAGGAACAGAAAATAGCTGGGCTCAGGATATGATTGTGGGAAGCTTTAATCTTCGCTTTGACAACCCAAGAGATACAGGTAATCTATGGGTAAACAGAGCCCCTGTCGTAGCTTCGCTTATCCGGTTTCATGAATTTGATATCTTTGGCACACAGGAAGGTCTGAAAAATCAACTGGATGATATTAGTAAAGCATTGCCTGAATACGAACGGTATGGTGTAGGACGCGATGATGGCAAAGAAGCTGGCGAACACTCTGCAATCTTTTTCAGAAAAGACCGTTTTACCATACTGAAAAAAGGAGACTTCTGGTTGTCTGAAACACCTGACAAACCAACTCTTGGCTGGGATGCTACCTGCTGTAAGCGTCTTTGTTCATGGGTATATCTTCAGGATAAACTGACCAAAAAGAAATTCTATTTCTTCAATGCACATTTTGATCACCAGGGTAAAATTGCCCGTGTAGAAAGCGGCAAGTTGATTCTGAAAAAAATCAAAGAAATGGCAGGTAACGAACCTACCTTATTTACTGGCGACTTAAATGGCGGACATCAAAGCGAATGGTATCTGACACTGGCCAACTCCGGTTTATTAAAAGATACTTTCAGCCAGGTAAAAGAACCTTATACCAGTGGCAATCCTTCTTTCAATTCATTTGGAAAAGGTCCGGTAGGCAATGATATCATCGATCATGTATTCGCCACCAAAGATTTTCAGGTAAGCAAGTGGGGTGTTTTGACGGACACCTATCGGGGTAAGTATCCATCTGATCATTTTCCTATTCTGGTAAAAATGAAGCTAAAATAATTTTAGGTATGTTAAAAAAGAACGACTACACTTTTAAAAAGCGTAGCCGTTCTTTTTTAATTTCATATCAACCAAATACAGCTCTAAAATTTGGGATGACTGATGGATTCATATCCATCTTATCCCGCAGAGACAGAAGCGGATTGTTTTGGTTTAAAAAACAATCGTTTAATTAACGGTTGCATAACCCGTTCCAATAAAATCGATATACCGATAGTTAGTCCCACACATACAATAAATTTAAAAACAAACGAGTAAGGTGCTGGAAGTCCAAAATCAACCTTCTGCATGAGAAATCCTACAGGCATGTGTAAAACATAAATAGCATATGAAATACTACCTGTAAAAGCCATAGCAGCAAGCATATTACCCTTTATAGGTAGCCAAAATACTATCATCGCAATAAGTAGTATTATACCTGCAGCAATCCATTCTTCTTTGAGAAGAAAATCTCCTTTTGCTATCAATATCAGACATGTCACAACGGGTATAGCAAACGCCAATCCAGTTACTATATTTTTATAGGGAACTTTACGCTGACAGGCCTCAATAAACAATAGGACACACACAGGTAAATATAGTAGATCAACAATATTCACTATTTTTAATTGTAATTTGCTTTCCAGATTCACTGCCTTTAAGAATAAGGTACCAGGAGCAAATAATCCTGTTGCAATCATTAAAAATAAAAATCCGATTACTCTCTGATTCTTTACTTTTATATGTATGTCTACCGGACAAAGCCAGGCTATATATAAGCCTATCAACCAAAATACCCAACCAACAGCATAGCTAATCAGCAGTCCGGGTACTTTAGGGTATAACCAAATACCATTACAGAAGAGAAAGACACACACAATGAGCTTTTTGAGGTTGGGCTTAAAAAATAGTATTCCTATGAATATTATATAATACAACATCTCATAGTTTAAAGTCCAGAGAACAAAATTACCATCCAATGTTTTGAACCTCCCATATTGCAAAAACAATAAATTCCCCCCAATCTTGGCGATAGTTATCTTTACTGATGCATGTATTTCAGGCACAGCTAGCAAGCTCAACCCAATTGCAATCAGATAAATGGGGTACAATCTCACCAAACGCTTTTTCATATATGTTCCAACAAAAGCTAAAGAGAAGTCAGAAACTTTATTAGTCAATCCTATCACATATCCTGATAAAATAAAAAATATCAATACACTCTGATGTCCGAAAGCGATAAATTTTAAGAATGTATCTGGGTGATAACCCAGATTGATGAAATAGTCAAAATTCATATAATGGAGATAAACAACCGACAAGGCAGCAATCCCCCTAAGCCCTTCCACATTCTTATCAAATTCTTTCATAGATAACAAACTCTATTTTGTAAGATTACAAAATTTATAAACCAGATTACGTCTTATAAAATACAATGTATATACTGATACATGGCCTGTCCAGACTTATTTATTTGTATATACTAAAACAATTAAAACTCCATCAGTTCTCCATCTGTGGGGATACGTAATTGAGAAGCAGGCACTCCATGTTTCTCAGCATAGGCTTGTAGTTCGTCACGAGTTACACTGCCATGATCCAATGCATCAAGATGGGTAGCGATAATGATACTATCAGGAGCAAATTTACAAAGGTCTATAGTCTGTTCTTTATCCATTACAATGGCAGGTGTATCATCAGAAAAACGATTGCCACCAGAGTGGGTAATGATAATCTGTGGCTTATGCGTCTGAATAATTTGTTCCAGTTTGGGGTACCAGATTGTATCTCCCATCCAATAAATAGTAGGTTCACCGGCAGCCTTTAGTATAAAGCCTGCTACATCGCCCATCCGCTGGCCAATCTCTCCTACTCCATGTTCACCGGGCGTACGTATGATCTCCAGATTACGCCAGTACAGTTGATCCTCTACTGACGTAATGCGGGTAAAGTTCATTCCAAGAATGGTATTCAAATGTGTAGGATGGCAGAACAGAGGTAATTCCTTTGGTAGAGCGAGTTGTGCAGTTTCGTCAAAATGATCCGGATGCAGGTGTGATACAAGTACCATTTCTACCCCACTCAAAATATTCTCTACTGAAACGGGTAACTCTACTGTTGGATTTGGGGATTTACCGGCAAAAGAACGCTGGCTATGTTTTGATGCAAAGTAGGGGTCAATGAGAAAGGTATTACCGCCATAGTAAAATTTAAGTGTAGCATTACGGATAAGTTGAATTTTCATGACAAAGTGAAACTAAGGGATTAGGGATGGATATAGTCAGGCTACACCTTACATAAGCAAAGGTATCACACAAAAGGTCAAAAGCTCAAAAATATCTTTCAAATATAAAAAGCTGATGATAAACGGGTAAAGCAGTAGCAGGCACTGCAAAGCCTGCAATACACAAAATGTAGAATTTAGTAAGAACACTAGAAGGTTAAGCAGCAGCTTCTTGTCCCGGACAGAAAAGCCAGACTTTGGCATCGCCAGAAAGTACCTGTAGGGTATTGGAAGATGTCAGATGTAAAGTGTTGGAAGCAGTAATCACAAATGTATCTGAGAGCCTTTGTATAGTAAGGTTGTATACAGTTTGAGGCTCAGATAAAGAGGCTTTTACCAACTCTATAACCTGTGCTTCATATATAGCCTGAGATTGTTGCTCTTCAGCCTGAAGTTGTTCAATTTTCTTCCAGGAAGTATAAGCAGACTGGATACGAACTGTTACCTGATCACGCTTGGCTTCTTTGAGGATATAGTTAGCCATATTGTCTTTGTCCTTCTTCCTATCCAACACAGCTAGATGAAGGTCAATGCGTTTGTATTGAACACGCAACTCCTTCAACTCTTTTTCTGCTTTTTTGAGTTGTTTATCTCTTTGTTTGGAGACGGATTGAGCCTCGAGTTCAGCTTTTTGTTGTTCTGCCTGAGCTAGTAACGCTGTCAGAAGGATATGTTTGGCAAGAGAAAGTTCTTCGTCTTCTTTGATCTGCTTAATGCGTTTGAACATATGATGCAGTTGCTCATTAAGACGTGCTTCATAGGATCTAAGACGATAATATTCTGATCTGAATTTACGAATGGCTGTTGAATTTGTATGGTAACGAGGCATATAAAAAGTTGATTTTTATTTATTGTTAGATCTTTGAAAGATACAAAAATCAACTTATTTACACAATTTTAGAGCTCCAGTTTATGAAGATATTTACATTTATTCAGTAATTCCTACTTACGATGTTTGCATAAAAAAATCCAATATTATCCTGTAAATTAATGCTAGTGAATAATATGCATAAACCTAGCCATAGCTACTTTGATGGCTATTAGAATTATATTTTCGCTTTAACGATAGTTATTAATAGAGTAACTTGTAAGATATTTTGATTTATGTTTACATCTGGCTTTATAAGAAAATATTTAAGCATATTCTATGTTTTATATGTTTTGAAATTCTTCTATTCTGGATTTATAATACGAGCTCAATGGCATGTGAGCCTTGCCTGGAGAATAGTGATTGTCCTCCTTGTAGAAATTGGATTCGAATAGTACGTGGAATGCTGAGCCTTATCTTATTATTGCTATATGGTATATTCGTCTATTCAAAGGCAAAAAATGATTCACATTAAGTAAATACATCTCAATAGAGACTTTTCACTTTATTGAACAAATTGTACTATATTTTCTTAATCGTTAATTATCCAAGCTTTTATTCTTCATACTTATTCGCTTATTCAATCCTTCCTCGCCTATATTTTTCCCAACAAACCCACCCAATTCACTACGAATCTCTATCTGACGAATTGATCTGTTCACTACTTTAGCCAGAACAGGCTGATTAAAACGCCATTCAAATGTTTTCATTAACTCTAGAACTACATCAGTAGGTATATCTCCTGCCAACGAAGGACCATCATAATAAACTTTCAGAAGCTGGTCTGATAAAGCAGGGATAATCGTATCTTCAACTAGCTTCTGACGTTTTCTGCGACCTGCATAAAACAATAGTCTTTTTCCTTCATTGGCTTTTAGCCATCGCATCATTACTCTGTAGGAACGATATTCCTCTATAAATATCTTTATCGCACTAAAAACAACGAATACACCCAACGTTATCAGCCAGTAGGTAGTATAAAAGTGTCCAATAACACCTCCCAGTAAACCGATACCAAGTCCTGATAGGAGACACCCCTGGCGCTGAATAAATTTGAACATAACTTTAATTCCATTTTGTCCCCCTCCCCGGATTCGAACCGGGATTTCCTTTTACAGGACAGTCGGGCTGTGAACGCGCTTCCCTACTCCACTCTTCGTTTTTCGGTGCACTGCAAACTCTGTCCATTTTAACGCGTAGTCAAAACGGCATATTCCCAACACTCCACGGTTTCGGTTTACCGTAGCTCTGCCTTTTGAGCTAGAGGAGGATGTTAGTAATCTATAGTATATACTGCATTTTTCTCAAATATGATGGCATGAGGCATCCAGCAATCTGAATATTCACTAGCCACTTCATGTTTTTGCATACAAATACGGTTGGGACCATAACAACCCGATACACCACAACATCCTTGTAATCGTTCCGGATCTGAATGCCTCATTGTATTAATCAGATCATCTATATGAATTACAACTCTGCCTCCCGTATTAGCAAAACACTTACCATCACTAATCCAGTAATATCCCTGTGGCAAAAAAGGCCTATCATCCTCTTCATTAGTTAGGGAGGCATAAGGCAAATAACGTAAATCAGGAGTTAATGCTGTATGACAGGCTTTGCAATAGACTTTCATCTGATTTACCAATTTTAAAGGATCAAAAACAAGGGCAACAAGCGAAAAGAGAACATATGTGCTCTACCTCTGAGCTATCCTGCCTAAGCAGGAGCAGGATTCGAACCTGCGACCACATCGTCCCAAACGAAGTAACTCTTTTCTACGGCACCTGGAATTTATAAGTCAGTTTAGTGCTGACTAGTTGTGTTATAACAGAGCGACAGGCAATAAGAGAGGTTTTAATTAGAAAGAAATTAAATCGGGTTTAAAGGTTTATACAATAAGCAGCGAAGTATCCCTTATCTACGGCATCTGTTATTTCTTTGAAACCCTTCTGGCCTGCAAAAGGCCAGAGGGTTCTATATCTCAATTTTATCAATGACGGACAATACACTTTCCTTTTCTTCCATAGCAACCATCATATCGAAAATCTTCTCACTCCACCCAGCCACAGTCATCACGCCATCTTCGAAAAGAGTATTACCATATCCTTTCAGATCCACACTATAAGTCACCACTTTCGGATTCAGTTTTTTGTATTCGTTAAATAACTTTCCAAAGTCGTTCCCTACCCGTCGTTTATGATCAAACCAGTTGCATCGGGCTCCAATCTGGCAGTCGGAGAAGATTACAATACGATCTACCATAATTTTCTCATGTATCATTTTTTCTATCATGTTAAAGATTCCCTGCTCTGTGCTGGGTCCACATGTACGGGCAGCATTGTTGATACTCTCAAAGTTTTCGAATACAGAAGCGTTTCGCTTTAATTCCGGAAAAACCAGCTTGTCACCAAACAATCCAATCTCTGTATCTTCAGACTGAGCCCAGTACAAGACAGCAAACAGATTGGCGATATCGGCGGTTGTTCTACGACTCATTGCTGAAACAACTGACTTTCCTCCCATATCCCCAAACATACTTCCGGAATTGTCTGACAGGATCAGAGTTTTTCCTTTGGATACAGGAATGTTGTTACACGAGTACCGTACAGCTTTTTCAAGAGCATCCTGAGTAGCTTTGATCTTTGCTTTATTTGTATCATTAGCTACAGCTTCAATCTCTGTATAAGCTGACAAGAACCTGAATGGTAGCTGTTTAGAGCGTTTTACTTTGTCTTCACTGGCGATCTGTTTTAGTGCTTCTGTCAACGCATGATCTGTTCCCTGAGTAAGAATGTTTCGCAGGTTACGCAACAATGCCATGTAACCCAGCTTTCCACTCAATACCAGTTCTTCCCACTTCAACGCTTTTGCTTGTTGTTTTTCCTTTTCGCTGGCAAATGACTGTTGTCCTAACTGAGATAATTCAGTTTCCCAGGTATAAGGAACAGGCAGTGTATCACTGGCAATCTGTGTGAAGATCTCCTGTTGGGCATCATCCTTAGGCATAGGATGCACCAGAAACAATGCATCTCTCAACCGAACGGCTGTCTCACGGTTGTATTTAGCGAACTGGTAAGCATCAAACGTATTAAAGCTCTTTGCCAACCCTTTCTGAATCTGCTTTGAAAGCTTGCCTAGCTTTTTAGCTTCTTTGCGTTCATTGGTCAACTGGTAATAGGCCAGCAACTCCATGATTTCATCCGGACGCTGTACCACACGTTCAACCGTTCTGCTGACTAAACTATCTCCCTGATGTACCTTCACCAGTTCACCCAGTAATACTACAGGCATTAACCGTAAATACATTTGTTCACGAACATATACAGCCAATTTTGCCACAAACAATGGATCAACCTTTGGAATCAATACTTTGATTCGCTCCAGTCGGGCATCTGCTTTCTCGTAATAGGAATCCTGTAGCATAGCACTCACTACTGTAGTATATAGCTCCATCTCAGCCTGTAGCGTATAGGCTTTGCCACCCATGTAGTTGACTGTTGGTTGTGTAGTATTGCCGGTTGGTGTAAATTTCATAGCTGTAAACAGTAGATAGTCTTCGTTGTTGTATTGATAGCACAAAGTTGAAACACCAGTACGCAATCTTTTTGCGTAGCAGATATTTTTTTTCAAATTATTACATACTTTATCTCTCTGACATTGATTCAATAGTAGGTAAGTCAGGAAAAAATAATAATCTTACTACCTGGAGATACTACTCTCTTTAAAATGGCATATTTATTGCCTATCACTTTTATACATATTATTTGTTTCACGCTCTTTACAACTATCCACTAAGTTGGTATAGATAAAGAGTTCAACACCACACACACTATGTACACTTTCACAAAGTCTTTTTTGGGATTTATCGCACTTTTATGTATGGGTTTGGTTGGCTGTAAAGGGCCAGAAGGACCTGCTGGCCCCCAAGGTGCTCCAGGTCCACTAGCACTTGCCTATGAGGTTGAATTTGATTTGACATCTAGCAATGACTATGGCATCTATTATACCTTTCCAACCCAGGATAATATACAGCCTTCGGATGTTGCCTTAACCTATATTCTCACTGGACAAGATAACGGAGTGGATATCTGGAAGTTAATGCCCGCTGGTGACCCATTTGTAGAAGATGCATTTATTGATTTTGACTTTACATATCAGGATGTATTTATTTATGCTTATACAGTGGGGCAGAATTTGCCTAGTGCTATGAACGACCGGGTAGCCCGTATTGTAGTAATTCCTGCTGATTTTTCACCTAATGCCCGTAAGGCATTAAATATTGATTACAATGATTACAACCAGGTAAAGAAAGCATTTAACCTGTCAGATGCCTCAGTTAAGAAATTGACTCCTGTAGCAAAAACAAAGTACGAAGGACCCATTATTTTCTAATATCATTGATTAGAGAGCTAACCACTACCGTTAGCTCTCTAAAACAATAAGCAACGAGAGCAGGATTTGAACCTGCGTCGATCCGGATTGAGAGCCAGACGTTCTGCCGCTGAACTATCTCGTTTGATTCTGAAGACAGGACTCGAACCTGTGTCTAACCGGTTAAGAGCCGGAAGCTCTACCACTGAACTACATTCAGAATCTGAATCGGGAGCAGGACTTGAACCTGCGTCCGGTCGGTCCAGAGCCGACTGCTCTACCCCTGAGCCTATCCCGATTGGTTTTCACTATACATGAAAGAGTAACAAGCAATAATGGAAGCGGGGCATTGCATAGCCGGAGTCGAACCGGACGATTTTGCTGCACAAGTCAACTATATCGTTCCTCCCCAAGGGTAGCTGCGAAGTATCCATCGTTTACGACATCTTTCAAGACCTTTATACTTTCTATTGATTAACCTGCTTCAATTTCCACTTTTTTCAACCCCTTTCCTGAGAAATAGCCATGCTTTCTCAATATAGAGGCTAAAAATGGGCTTCCTACACTCACGCCATGTACCAGTTCAGGTGTTGGGCGAAAAGCAACCACTCCATGAGGTCGGGGAGCAATCCAGCCTGATTGCTCAGCATCCAATCCTGCATTGTGACAAGCCTCTTTTACTAGTGATCGTGTACAGATTTCTTTTTCACGAAACACTTCCCAGGGTAACGGAATCTTGCTCCAAACTTCTGTATTAGGATCCAGCTTCCCTCCTGCCCGATAATGCCAGGCAACTACATCAGCAGCCATCAGTCGCAGTACTTTTCCAAAACACATCTGATCCAGTATAAACTCCAACCCTAAAGCATAAATCAGATTCATCCAGGCATCGCGTGCTTTATTCCAGGCCCCAGCAGTATGATTCCAGGTAGACGAATCGTTTCCCCGTTTTACTACCATGGTGGTACGGTTAATGGTATTTTCTTCCCATAGTTGAGCCAGAAACTCTGCAATTTCCTGCAAGACGCTAGTCCATTGCCCCAACAGTTCCCCTTTCTCTACATCCGACAGATGCGCTAATACCTTGGGGTCCGGATATACATAGGAAATTGCTTTGTAATTAGGTGTATTGACAATAGCCGATACATCTTTTCGAAAAATATGATTCCGTAAAATCTGATGTACAGACTGTTCCCGAGTGCACTTTTTATATAGCATATCTGCAATCTCATCATAGGGACGTTGTTGTCCTGAAATCGTAAATTCGCTACGTAGATTACATCGTGTAGTATAGTATGCAATAAAACAAGCTGTGTACTTATCCTTTATGAACTCTTCATACGATAACCGGTGTGCCAGACCATGTTTAGCCACTTGCTCATACTCTGATTTCTGAGCCATACGATTCATCTTTCTCAGCTTTTTCTCCATAAACCGCAGTCGGCGAAACAATTTGTTGTATTGTCGTTTGGAAATATCCATCCCTTCGGCCTGTCGCTGCATTTTGTTTAACCGATCATTCAGGTAATGGTTTTTACCCATATCCTTATAAATCATTGGAGAGATTTCCTGAATAAATGCCTCTACAGCAACCGGATCATCAGCATCTATAGTATTAGCATTGTTTAACCGAAATAACTCTACCGTTTTTTTTACCTGCTTTTCAGCACCTATGGGCTTAAAGAAATCCTGAGCCATGGAAGTATATGCATAGAAGTGTTTCTTCAAACTTCCCTGCGCTGCTTTTTCCAGCATACGCTTTTCATCCTGTGTCAACTCTCCTTCCAGTAAAGTAAGAATCATCTCTGCCACATCCTCAGGGCGTTTGCGTTGTTTTACTGTCTGATATAAAGCTTCCATAGTTGTAGTTCAAATCTTTTTTACTCTTTTTGCAAATTCTTTGGGTTTCCACTTCAGTAAGACAAGCCATTCTTCTATTGTTGCAGCATTAAATTTTAAGGATTTCTCCATAGTGTATAACTTGTCTTCATGTTGTGTAGTCACTTCAATTACATCTATTGAAGTTTTTACAATTCGTATATAATGATAGACAGATTCACAATCTGATACCTCTCTTCCCAATGCAACCTCACAACCAGCACAAATCCTATTTAAAGGTCCATCTTCTTTACAGCCACAACATCCATCAAAAGAAATACTTCTGTTTTTATGATACCCCATGTAAGCCTGCTTTCCATTCTTAAGGCTTATATATACATTCTCTTCATCTTCAAAATAGTTATCGTCGTTCAGAGCATTCAAGTCGTCAACCTGATTTACCAGAAAGTCAGATATTTTTCTAGTACAATTTTTACAAATGAGGTAAACCATAAACAGTACCTGTACTAAATCTTACATTCAATCAACGATACAAAGTTGGGCTGCCAATGCGCAGTCTTTTTGCGTAGTAAAAACTTTTTTCTATTTTTTGAAAACTTTTCTCAAAACACTCAATATATAATCCTTTTATGCCTATCAATCGCAATGCATTGATCCGTTATCAGACTATAGATACCTGTTTGCGCAATCGTCACCGTAAATGGACACTGGAGGATTTGATTGAGGCGTGCTCAGATATGTTGTATGAATATGAAGGCATTGACAAAGGAGTAAGCCGTCGTACCGTACAGATGGATATTCAAATGATGCGGAGTGAGAAACTGGGCTACAATGCACCCATTATAGTGCTTGATAAAAAGTATTATACCTATGAAGACCCCACCTACTCCATTACCAACATTCCGCTGACGGATGGAGATTTGCATACATTAAAGGAAGTGACAGAGATTCTGAAGCAGTTCAAAGGCTTTGATCATTTTCGGGAGTTGAGTGGCATGGTACAACGCCTGGAAGACAAAATACGTACAGCTAAGACTCAGAGAGGTGCCATTATTGATTTTGAGAAAAATGACAATCTCAAAGGGCTGGAATATATTGAAGTGATTTATCAGGCTATTTTGCAAAAACAATGTTTGAGTATTACCTATCAATCGTTTAAAGCCAAGTCTGCTCAAACATTTATCTTTCATGCCTATCTGTTGAAGGAGTATCGAAACCGCTGGTTTGTGCTGGGAATACGACACAAAGCCAGATTCGAAACACTGCTGGCATTGGATCGTATTCTTGAAATCAAGCCCAGTGAGGAATGGTATTGCGATAACGAAACATTGGATATTGAGAATTACTTTCGGGATATTGTTGGAGTAACTATTATGCAAGGCCAACCTACCGAAAGAATCCTGCTTTTACTCAACAATTATAGTGCACCCTATGTGTTAACTAAGCCCATTCATCATAGTCAGCAGATAGTGGAAACACGCGAAGATGGAGTTGTGATATCTCTGGATGTGCAGATCAATTATGAAATGGAACGGGAAATTCTTGGCTTTGGAGAAACTGTGAAAGTACTAGCCCCACAAAGACTTCAAAACCGTATTCAACAAAAGATTCAGTACATGGCAGCGATCTATCAGTCGTCTGAAACTATAACCGAATCTTCAGAAGCTGAATCTACAGAGTAACGGAAGAACAAACTCCCGTTACTCCAATCCCGAGGCTATAGTAATAGGAACATGTGGAAATCCTAACACACTGTTGAAACAAAATACTATTGTGCTTTTTTCTCATACGGCACATAGACAAAATGTGTGGTGACCGCGATCTTTTCAGCAATCTTGGCAAACACCACTTCCGGAACCTTGATTTTATGATCGACCAGTAAGACATCAAAAGCTGCATCTAGCAAGGCCTTTCCTGACTGTACAGTCAGCTTTCCTTTGATAGTCTGGTCTCTTTCCACCCCATGAATATTTAATTTACCAGTTGCAGACACATCATAAGTACCTGGCTTAGTAAAATCAATTGCCTCATTGATTTTACCTTTAAAAATAGCATAGGGATATTTATCACTTTCCATGTAATTCTCGTTAAAATGCTCCTGCATCAAACTTTTGGGAAATACAAATGATTTGACAGGCACTTTCACAGCAATTTCTTTTGTTACCCCATTCAGCATGGACTGACTGGCTTTGTTGACTGCTTCGATATCTTCCAGAGGTGTACTCGAAAAGAACTTAACCTCTGAAGAAGAGGATGTATAAAGATTTTGAGCCTGTGTGAGTACAGATGCTCCAATACAAAACAATACTGTCCATAAGAAAGATGGCTTATATAGCCATAAAACACGGAGGCTAACAGATTGGTACATCATATGTTTCGTAGGTTGTAAAATGGAAGTTGTTATTTAGTAGAACGTCGGGCGTTTTTATTGAAAGAAAAAGTACGGGAAACATTAAATCCATAATGAATATCACCCTTTCCCCACTGTCCGGTTGTTTCCCCAATGAATTGCTTTTCAATCATGCCCAACGAGTTGGTAAAGTGTACAGAAAAAACGTGTCCACCTGTTTCAATATCAAAACCCAGCGCCAGTGAGTTATGGAACTGCGGATCTAACTGATCGGGCAATACATAATAGTAATCGGCATTGAACGATACCCGTTTGCTGAGTTTATACCGACCTCCCAAACCTAAGGCCCAAACCGTATTCTTCTCACCTACATTTTCCACTCTGTTTCGGTGCAGCAGTGTTGGGGTGAGTTGCAGGGAAAGATTTTCACTGAATTTTCGGGCAATAATCAGTTGGGTGGTATAGGCGAAACGAGAGACAAAGGACCGATCTTCCTGTGTATAGCGCAGCGTATTGACCGCACTGCTGACAAAGAAGGTCATTGTGAAAGGCATATTTCTTGTGCCTGATGACTGCCGCAAGAGCTTCACTTTTGTGAACAGGTCATAAGTTTTATCTGTATTGCTCCGTCCTACCCCTATCATCCATTGATCAGTGATACCATATTCAAAGCCCAAACGGATATAAGCCATATCCAGCCCCCACAGATTATAGGCACCGCTATTGAGCGTTCCAAACCGGTGTGAGATACGGAAATCCATATGGTTTTTTGCTACTGTTTCCACCGAATGGCCATTGATAATCCGGGTGGACTTGAAGGTTGCTGTCATATAATTGACCGTATTGCTGTCAGACTTCATCATTCCTAATAAATCATCCTGAGCCAATGCATTTTCAGGAGTCGATAGTATTGCCGAGAAGAGGAGAAGAAAAAAAATACTGTATTTTTTCATAGGTAAGCGATTGTTGTTGCCTGTTTTGTATCTGATGAATAGTATGTAGACGCTTCTACTTGCTGAAACTACTACTTACTGTACTACCTGAACGAGTGTAGAGAAGGGTAAAGCAGTAAAGCTTTACCCTTTACAGCTTAAGCAGAAACAGTGAGGATATTGGTAGTAGCATCCAAACTGGCAGCATAAAGCGTCAACCCAGCAGTTGCCGGACCATTTTCCACTGAACCAGTAGTGGAAAATTCAGACCCATGGTTGTCACAGTAAAAGTCATTCTGGTTCAACCGATAAGTAACAGTAGTTCCCTGATGGGTACACGCTTTGGAAAGGGCAACAAACCCTCCTCCTTTTACTTTTGCCACAATTACATCTCCACTATTAGGATACAGATAAGATCCTTCAGTCAGTAAGGATTTAAAGTTGTCAGTAGTAAGATCAAGTGTAAAACTGATTTTACCTGCTGAGGTTTTTGCATTGCCTGTAAAGCCGGCTACTGTATTGCCACCGCCATTATTTCCTCCGGTATTGTTATTGGGTTGAGGCGATTCGGAGGCACAGGAAGTAAGCCCTCCCAAACAATAAACAGACATCAGGGCTGCACTACTTAAACCCAGGTTTTTAAGAAATTCGGATCTTTTCATATCAATTTTAGTTTTAGAGGTTTATAATTAAATGGCATATAAATCATATATAGCTGAGAAGGATTAGTTAGGAGCTTCTACTGCATCCTTAATGGCTACAGGCCATACGCCAGGATTTGGTACACTCACCCCCTTGGTCATACCCCGTCCGGAATCCTGAGCGAAATAGTATAGTGGCCATCCTTTATAGGTCAGTTGCTTCTTCCCATCTACATCTATGGTTCCAAATAAAGATTTATCCAGGGCAGAAGGAACACTGGCTAGTGATTCAGTAAAGGCAGGCCATGTAGATTTACAACCACTGGAAGTACAACTGGTTGTATTTTTTGAGTCTGCAGTAAACGTATACAATGTACGTCCTTTACCATCTGTGAAAAACTGAGTTACGCCTGTACCTTCTGTATAGTCGCTCTTGTAGTTTTTCCCGTCCTGGCCAACCAATTGTCTATTAGCCAGCATAATGGTATAATCGGTTTTAGCGACATACCATACAGTACCCACTCCTTCGCCCTTGGTTTCTCCGGGCTGCTCCTTAATACCATTTGATGTAGGAGAATAATAGTATAGTGGCCATCCCTTATAAGTCAGTTGTTTGGCTCCACTTGCAGTTGTTATTTCTGCAAAATCAGCCAATAAAAGACCCTCTCCCAGCATCTCCTGTGTCAGGTTTGCTTTATAGTAAATTGGCCAGGCAGCCATACAATTACCAGATGCACAATGGTTTGTTCCGTCAGCATCGAGTGTAAAGAAATATAATGTATATCCTGCACTATCTACCAGATAACTTCCCAGTGTGCTACTGGTAGCCAGCTTAACCTGAGTAGTTACCTTATTGGGGCCAGGACTATCATTGTCATCACAACTTACAATCAGGCCGGCTAGTACAGCCAGAGAAAACAAAAATGCAAATGCCTTACTTTTAAATAAAGGTTTCATGGTGTTACTGAATTAATTAAGTGTTAAAACTAAAAATGGTAATCACACACGTCTGTGTGACATAATCCGGATCTAACTCTCTATAGCTATAGTTTTACACTTTAAAGCGCTACTTTAAGATTTTCTATTACTTATCTACTTTTCTATTTGAATCACCCAACTCAAAAGGCAAAGCGATAGCTGTACATCGTCGAAAACGATGAAAAACATACTTGCTCGCCAGTAAAATCAGGTGATTATTTTTGTTTAGACAGGTGGTATTTGATTGAGAAGAACACACCTGAGCTTATCAGCTTAACCTTCCCATACCCAACTCCACCCAGTGGTATCTTCAGATACGGTTCGACCTGCCAGGAGAAATGTTCTCCCATACGTTGTTCATATCCGATAGACAGGTTTCCTACAGCAAAAAAATGATTATTGGAATTGCTGATTCCCCACTCTACATCCTTGTTATAATGTCCATATTTAGTTAGGCGAAAATCATAATCCTCTCGTTTCATAAAATATGATGATGCACCTACACTCACAAACCAATTACTTCCTATTATTTTATTTTGAAATACATTATATCTGATATTGATTGGAATATCTATAATTCTACAGTCTGCATCAATTTTTTTTAAATAGTACCCTGCATTATAAAGAGAGTCCATATATCTTCCAGTAGCATGATAATCATCTTTTCCTGCACTATAAATCTTCTTAGAATAAATCCCACCCGCTGTAATGAGTAACCGATCTGTGATATTATATTCCAATATAATCCCTGCACTTGTACCAGGTTGCGTAAAATTGCGAAAACCTACTGTAGTCAGATCAGGTGCTACCACAAACCGGATTCCCAATGGGAAAGGTTTTCGTGGTACTAATGGTTTGATATCCGGTTGATTACCAACCTTACTAATAGTATCTACAGGTGGCGGTATCACAAAATTCTTTCCTTTCGCCCAGTTTACCTGAATGGATTTTCCGGTCAGAGGTATCAGATATAATCTCTCCTCTTTATTCGCCAGGTAATTAGTTGTATATAGTCGATGTATATGTGTATCTGCTTCAAATGAAGTCTCTTCTGGTTTCATGTCCATAGGTTGTCCATTTGTAGATTTCACGATCAATGTTTTCTTCTGATTTCTCTTGGTACCGCTTCCTTTTTGCTTTTCTCCTTTATTTTTGTCTCCTTTTTCAGTCAGTACGTTTTCCGGTTCTACAGATCCAGGTTGTCCATTTAAAGTAATCTCCGGCTCTTGTTGATCTGCAACCTTTCCCTTTTTAGTCTCTTCAGGAGAAAAGAAGCGGCGAAGCTTTTTATCCGCAGCAGGAATACGGGATGAATCTGATAGAGTGCTCCGATCCCTTTTGCTTATCTTCGCCGTTCTGATAGGCGCAGTCATTTCTGACTGCGGCTCCTCTTCACTGTCGTTTATTGTCTTTTCAGAAGTCTGAATGCCTTTTTTTGAACTGTTGTTTTTTCTGTTTGCGTCAATACTACTTGTATTTTTATTCTTTTCATTTTCTGTATACAGCATCTCTTTATCTTTCTGCACTTTGGTACTCTTTGCTTTCTTATCACTGTTTACAGTACCCGGTTTTTCTTTATTCACAGATAGTGTCTTATCCTTATACAAAGAAGGTGTGTTTGAGCGTTTTTCTATCTGACCTCTTTCTATCTGACCTCTTTCTATCTGACCTCTTTCTATCTGACCTCTTTCTATCTGACCTCTTTCTATCTGACCTCTTTCTATCTGACCTCTTTCTATCTGACCTCTTTCTATCTGACCTCTTTCTAT
>NZ_JASJOU010000021.1 GCF_030068605.1 Xanthocytophaga agilis | reverse complement strand
ACAAAGATGCTGTGCTAAAAAAAAATGGATGTAGCCGTATTAATGGTCGTTGTGCCGAAATCAACGATTAGGGTAAAAAATGATGAAAAAAGGAGATCTAAGGATGGATTTGTATAGTTAATAGAGAGAAGGATGCTTCAGATGTAAATCTGTATTCCACCAAGTCGATGCCCAATGCATTGGCTTGGTGGAATACATTTTATTTCGGGTTATGGCCTAAAATGTGTGATAAGATAATTTCCTGATAATGAACAATTTTAACAAGGTCGCTTTTGCCTTATATGCATCACAACCTTTCTATACGTACAATTGAAAACTAATGTCTCATAATTCCGGTTTAACTGGTTTTCAAAGACTGATTCTGATTTTCTTTCCATCATACATTTTAGACCACAGCCTTATTTCGGTTACAAATGTCCTTGATTCGGTTATTTCCAGAAGACAATAATTGCTGAGTTTTGCCTTGCTTATCATTAGTTATTATTCTTAAGTTATTATTCTTATGAAAAACCAAAGTGAATCATCTGCCAATACACAGCGGGTTGCCCTTGTCACTGGTGCCAACCAGGGGGTAGGTTTTCAAATCGCAAAAGCACTTGCGGCTCAGGGGTATAGTGTATATGTTGGATCACGCAATCTGAATAATGGTGAGAAGGCCGCTGCTGAAATTAAAGCTAATTCACAGGCCATTCAACTGGATGTCACACAGCCGCTTTCCATCAGTGCTGCCGTAACCCGAATTGAGAAAGAGCATGGATGCCTGGACCTGCTGGTCAACAATGCGGGTATATCACATGCAGGCAAGCCCGGTCGCACACTGGAAGAAATCACCGAGGCTGGCCGTGCCAGTACCGCATCGCTGGATGAGGTACGGACTGCCTGGGAAACCAACGTATTTGGTGTGATTGCCGTTACGCAGGCTATGCTGCCTTTGCTACGGAAATCATCGGCAGCCCGTATTGTCAATGTATCAAGTGCCCTAGGTTCACTCACCTGGATCTCTGATCCGGCCTGCTGGGCCAGAGATCATTTCGGGATTGTATATGCTGCTTCCAAAACAGCACTTAATGCCATTACCCTGGCTTTTGCCATTGAATTGGAAAAAGAAAATATCAAGGTCAATGCCGTTAGTCCCGGCTTTACGGCTACCGCACTGAATAACTTTCAGGGCACTGATTCAGTGGAGGTAGGTTCGCGGGAACCCATCCGGGTGGCACTGGAGACCGATGGACCAACGGCTACCTTTACCGGTCCGGATGGCCTTCTCGCTTGGTAAGTGGTGTTTTTCGGGTACCTGGAAGCGTACTTTGATTAAGAATATATTTAGGGTTTTGGATTACAATTATCTTTTGGAGCAATCTTTGCCCAAACTCTTGGCTTTTTAAGTGGAAAACATATCCAATCAGATATCGTATCTGCACTCAGATACCGTATTGCACGAAGATCTCACAGGAGAAACAAAAAGATCATAAAAAAATAGAGTAGAAAATAGTATGTTTTGAAAAGGCACTGCCTGTTTGCTATTCTTACAACTAATTTTAATGGATGACTGGTGATTACAATTTTCACCGGTCATCGTTATTGTCTTTGAATATGAAAAATGAAACGCCTAAAGTCAGAAAGCTGGAATCTATACCAGACATGCACAAGATGTTGGGTCTTCCCGGCCCTGTACATCCGTTGATCAGTTTGCTGGATGCCACAAAAACACAAGTAAGCCTGAACCAGCTTCCGGGCAGCTATGTGCCAGGCTTTTATAAGATCTCTTTCATTACCAAGCTAGGCGGAAAATTCAGGTATGGTCAGGGCTATTATGATTTCGATGAGGGTAGTCTTATATTCACTGCTCCCAATCAGGTGGTAGGCAGCTTGAGGGAAAAATACGAGGATAACCAAGCCTATTCACTGATCATTCATCCGCATTTTCTGCAAGGCTATCCGCTAGTCAACAAGATTAAAGGCTATGGCTTCTTTTCTTATGCCAGCAACGAGGCGTTGCATCTTTCTGAACAGGAAAGAGCTACAATGCTTGCCATTTACAAGTTCATTGGGGAAGAATTAAACAGCCGCATCGATGACTTTAGCCATGAGGTAATCATCGCTCAGATCGAGTTGCTCCTGAGCTATGCCAAACGCTTTTATAAACGTCAGTTCCTGACCCGGCAGGCGGTGAGTGGTGACCTGCTTGAGCAATTGGAAGAGCTGCTAAATATATATTTTGAACAGGAACAGCCGCTTAATCATGGGGTGCCTACGGTACATTACCTGGCAGAGCGGTTGAACTTTACCCCTAACTACTTAAGTGACATGCTGCGTGCACTCACCGGACTAAGCGCACAACAGCATATCCATCAAAAGCTAATCGAAAGATCAAAACAACTGTTGTCTACCACAAGCCTTACCATCAGCGAAGTGGCTTATCAGTTAGGTTTTGAGCATCCTCAATCGTTCAGCAGGCTGTTCAAAATGAAAACCCAGGTGTCACCTGTGCAATTCAGGGCTGCTTTCAATTGATGTAGGCAAGTGTTTAGGATTACTTAACAAACAACTTTATAAAATCCAGGCTGCTTGTCCTGGTATGATTTTTATAGCGGTTGCTAGCCAGTTGTATATGGTGAGTGGTAAACATCGAATACATATATTGTCCCTGCTGCCACCTGGCATATAGCTCAGGTTCCCCTGCCGGGTAATCGGCTCTTTGTTTTTTAATGAATTAGGCAAAATCTTCCAGACCGGATAAATGATGCATCCTGAATTCCAGACAGGTTGCTGTTATTATTCAGTCGCATAACATTCAGTCTCACAACTGGTGCTGCATTCGTGTCCGGCAGCGCACGGAAGTTTTTCGTATCTGGACAATCAGATTTCGCCTAAACAATGATAAAAGGCCACGACTGTGCTTTGTAAGGGTATTTCGACCTTTGGCCTGCGATTTGATCTACAAAATTCCAACAAATGTGCCGCTTGGAACCCAGGTGCAGCCCCCAACAGTAGGCGCGCAAGTCGTTTGCAGACAATATACTGTCATTAATTCTTATTTCTAATTCTTATTTTTTCGATATGCTAGTTTTAAATACCAGATCAATAATAGGTTCAGTCAGATCTACTCTGGATTCAGTAAATTCCAGATTACTCAAAATGATCACACACAATCCATTGGTCAGGTACCTGTCTATACAAGCAGAAAAACCATCAATCCCCCCTTCATGAAACGTTCGGTAGTCCTGATAAGCTGTCGATTGACTCACATACCAGCCAAAGCCATAATAACTTGGCTGGACAGCTTTGTTTTCGGCAAATACTTGCTGAATTGTAACCTTTTTGAGCAATGTTTCATTTCGCAATGCCTGATCGAAAAGATAGAGATCCTCCACTGTAGAATACAGGCCTCCGGCTGCATAAGCTCGTCCAATGTCTTCTATCTGAGTTGGGACCACCTTTCCTTCCCTGAGGGTATAGCCTTGGGCAAAATCCTGTGATTGGGAAGATTGCAACTCGGAGGGTAGGTAACCTGTGCGTTTCATATTTAAGGGGTGCAGGATTTTATCATACAAAAGCTGCTGGAAGGTCTGACCGGTTATCTGCTCGAGTAATAGCCCTAATAAATAATAATTTGTATTACTGTAGGAAAACCTGCTGCCAGGTGCAAACTCAAGTGACAACTCTGGTAGGCAGGTCAGGAAATTCTTAGGCTGTATTGGGTGTTGGTCCAAAGCAGTACAGCTTAATTGGGTTTCAGTGTAATCAGCTAAACCAGTAGTCTGTTGCAGAAGCTGCCTGACTGTTATCTGACTTAGCTTAGTTTCTGTTGTCTGCTCTGATGGGAAATAGGTTGACAGGGGTTTATCTAAGTCAATTCTGCTTTGTTCGACAAGCTGCAGGACTAGCACACTGGTAAAGGGTTTGGTCAAAGAACCTATACGAAAGATGGTATGGGGAGTATTTGTTTTTTTTGATTCGCTATTGGCATATCCATATCCCTTACTTAAGAGGACTTTGCCTTGTTTGGCAATCAAAACAGCTCCGCTAAATTTTCCTTTTTTGACTAAGTCAGTTATATATTGGTCCGCTTGCTGCTGCAATGTTTGACTACAGGCAATACCAGTAATTAGTAAAATGCCACAAACCACTAGCAGGAGAAGGCGAAAAGGGTAGTATGGGTAATTTTTCATGATTTCTTTGTAAATGATGATGAAAACCCAAAATTTTAATGAATGCCAAGCTTCTTTAGCTGGCTTATTGTATGCTTAGTATTCATATTTCCATCTTCGGCAATGAGTTGATTCATCGAGAGAAATGAAAAAATGTGGTATACTCTTTAAATCTATTCTATTAACTGATTTACTAACTAATAATCTATTATAGTCTTGATTGGAGCATGCAGTCGCTGACTATTTTATACATAAACAGAATGTGCTATAATAACTATATAGTATCTGATCCCATAGCGTAATAACAGATATACTAATACTAAATATAGTAATAACAGATTCAGATACTAGTATTTATTATAACATACTACAAGCCAGTCAAAAAGTGGTTTGTTGAACTATTAGTGTTATTTATTGTCTGTCTCATTAAGAAATATCACGGCTGTTGATCTGAGTCCTTTATAAAAGAGAGCTTTACTGCTAACAGGTTTGAGAAATTGCTTCGCAGTAATTGTCTTTTTTATAATGACATGGCAAAGCGGTGAATAAATCTAATATTTTTTCGGTTTGATCCCTGTCTGAATTTTTTGGGGCTTACAAATCAACCAGATCAAAAAACAGGCAGATGGATAGGATTTCTTTGCTCCCTGCATTGGTTTGCTATATTTATAATTTCTGGCATTTTTCCTAAAATAGAAAGTGGTTGCTCACAACTAATGCTACAATTCAGATTTTACTACAAGGAGAGAGCATGTCTTTTGCCTATAGGCAATTGTTATATAATTTGATCTAGCGCATCTAAAGTGCTCACAAGAGTAGGAAATTTATCCTTATCAACGTGCTTATGCTTAACCCGAAAACCGTTGAGTAAGTTAAACAATGCTTGGGTAAGCCGTTGATTTATATAATCTGATTTATATAATCACGTAAGAGCTTATTGTTAAACTTTAAACATCAAATACTGTTGATCAAAATACAGTTCATCAAAAAGAGCTCGAAATAAAAATCCTGGCAAGGAGTAAATACTAAGGACTCTATGTAATCCTTTCCTAACGCCAACCTATTTCAGGAAAGGACAGATGAAAAATAAAAGCCGATCTTTCAAAGGATCGGCTTTACTGATTGAATTAAGATGTTCTTGGTTTACTATCAAGTATGAAATAGTTAGTATGTCTGTAGAAAAGAGATTTACTTTCTGAATCTCTTTTCCGTAGTGAGACCTGTTAAAACGTATAATTAACGCTTACTCTATAGTTGGTTGGAGCTTCTACCTGCCAGGAGTAATAATGAGGGTTAGGATCAGTCCAATCCTCATATCCACCACTATACAGGTATTTATTCAGGATATTATACACATTGGCTGTAATGCGTAACCTTTCTCCCTTCCAGAAAGCACCTCCATCCAGACGAAAATAATCAGGCAGCCTTGCAATTCCATCATGATTAAGCCAGCTAAAGCTATCCCGGTCCACCTGATAGGTAGCTCCGGTGGAAAGACCCAAGCCTTTCAGTACACCTTTTTGTAAGGTATAGGTTAACCAGGCATTGAAGTTATGGGTAGCATAGCCTGGAACACGGTCGCCTACCTGAATAGCTTCAACCGCTTCGTTAGCTTTTGTGACTTTTGAATCCGTATAGGCATAATTGACAACCATATTCAAACCCGATAGCAATTCTCCTTTAATATCCACTTCAATACCCTGTGCAACTTTTTGCCCCAGAACGACAGAATAGGGTACGGCTCCTGCAGTATCCGGATCATCGGTCAGTTCATTAGTATTCAGAATCCGATATAAACTCACCGTGCTGCTCCATCTTTGGTCAAACCATTCCTTTTTCAATCCCACTTCCATATTATTTCCGGTAATGGGTTTGATTTTTCCGCCACTTCTTAACACACCCGACTGTGGAACAAAGGATTGGTCATATAAAGCGTACAACGATGTTTGAGGATCCAGAGTAATACTTAGCCCTAGTCTTGGCGTTACTCGTTCTCCATTGTAGTCAACCCCATAATCCGTTTGTTTCACATACGTATACCGACCTGCCAGGGTAAGACGTATTTTGTTATCTAAAAAGCCAAGTTCATCCTGAAGATAGATTCCCGTATAGGCTTGTGAGGTAACGTAAGCGGCTCTCTGCTTAAGTGGCGTCGTACGATCCCAAACCGGATAGCCATTGACAGGAGTATTATAATCAGGTTTGTGAGGATCAAATTCTGCTCCTGCAGAATCCAATACATGATACTGATAGAAATCAGCTATGTATTTTTTTGTTCCCAGATCCAGACCTGCCAGAATCCGGTGATGTACAGCTCCTGTTTGTACATCACCATTCAGAAATATCTGCCCAAATTTATAGTTGCTTTCTGCATCCCAATTACCTACAGCACGTATCATTGTTCCATCTGCATTAACTATATCCGGCCACATACTTGTGCCTGTGTGTGAGTAGTTGAAATATGCCAGTTGTCCGGTCAGCTTCCAGTTTGCATTCAACCGATGTTGCAAATTAATGAAGGCACTATGGTCGTTGATGATTGTTGGTTCCATGCCAGGCAGTAAGGTGGTAAAATTACGTGGCAGAGTTCCAAATCCATTCGGAGCAAACGAGTAAACCGATCCCGGATCAGACATATTTGCACGCTGATAGGTATATTCCAGTGTCAGGGTGGTTTTGTCATCCAGTTTGAAGGCCAGGACAGGAGCAACGCTGAGACGGTTATTGAATTCATAGGGACGGAACGAGTTTTTTGTTTGCCCCATCAGATTAAACCGGAATAAGGCTTTTCCTGCTTTGTCCAGTTTTCCATCCAGATCCAATGTGCCACGGTATAAATCAAAGCTACCCAAGGTAAACCCAACCTGTCCATTAAAATCTCTTCCGGTTGGCTTTTTAGTTACTACATTATAAATGCCACTCGGATCACCATTGGACATCAGAAAGCCTGCCGGACCTTTTACAAACTCAATGTGATCTACAAAGCTCATATCTTCATTGAGCGGACCCCAGTTGGAAGTAAGATTTACACCATTCCGAAAAGCAGCAGCTCTGGCACCCCGCATATTGACACGTGTATACAAATCAGCCCAGTGCTCAATACGGGTAGCCCCACTTACATTTCGGATTACACCATCTGCTGCACATCATTGAAGGTAAACGTTAGCTTTCCATCGGAGTCAGTATTGGCAGTAGCCAGTGTGGAAGAGTACTCTGCCGGATTGACCTGCTGAACGGGAATCATTCCTTTTATCAACTTTGTTCCTGTAGTACCTTTACCGGCAGTGGTGTCAACCACGGCGTAAAATTTGCGCAGCCTGGCACTGCCCTGGTAGGGATAGGTTTCTGTGTCTGAATCGTACCGATACACAAGCTGCATTGTCAGGGTCACATCCCATTTGGAAATGTCATCCGGGATGATTTTGTACAGAAATTTTACCTTGTCTGACTGGGCCACTTTTTTATTGGTAACCGTGTCGGTTCCAGTAATGCGGATGGTATAGAACGATTCATGTGTTAGTACTGAAAGTGGCTTGATGGCAGAGTAATAAAACAGGTTTTTACTCGTCTGGGAGAGTAAAATGTTACTCGTATTAGCATCGGCAATTTCCATCGTATACCGCAAATCTTTTTTGATCATCAGAATATCAGACCCCGTCTGATTTTACTGGTCTTGGTGAGACCATTTTCCTGATAGGTAATCGTCTCGTAATATACCTGTGAACTGTCAACTGTCACAAATTCACTGCCAGGAAACCAGAATATGCCAAAAGGTTTTTGCTTATTGACTTCCATGACGGGTATTTTACCTGATGCCCACAGTGAATCACTGGGACTGATCAGCCGGATACGTGAGGCGGTCATCATGGGTTGAGAAACGTTGCTCAGATAGGTAAATGTATGTACTTCACTTCGTCCGCCATTGCGAAACACAGCCTTTTGCATGGGGTCTGTAGCCGTGACCCTATAAGCATACTTTCGCCCAGCCACCAGGGGCGGATCTGCCGGTCCATAGAGTAATGTGTTTGTTTGCACAGTGCGTTCAAAGAAAACCGGTACCGTTGCTGCCTGCAACGCATTGTTGGGATTCATCCCCGGCACGATTTCAACCATCTGCAGGGTATATTCGGTTGTCGGAGGTGCCGAAGCTGGTACTGTCCAGGTAAATAGCAGGTTTTGAACAGGCAAAGCCGGCAATTCGGCATCTGCGACAGGAGTAATTAGAATAGGTGGCTCCAGATTGGTAACCGGAAAGGAATTACTACATGTTTCTTCGGACAGCTGCAGATTGTTTCGTACGGCATCTACCGCATACGCGCATACAGTATACAATCCTTCCGGAAGGCCATCGTCAATCTGCGTACGACGATAAGTGATGCCGGTAAAGGCTAGTTTTCTCGAATCAAACAAATCCTGAATCTCAGCAACAGTCAGTTGACGGCTCTCTAGCGGATTAAGGGTAATCACGCCCGAAGCACCCCGGTCTTTGGCCACTACTTTGACATTGTTGTCCAGACCATTGATGCTTCCGACCAGGCGGAAACTTTGCTGCTGCCGACTCAGGTTGATCATCTGTACGATTACCTACTGTGGATGATCAGCATAGTAACTGACCGATACCGGATAGGGAGGTGTCACGGTAAGGACCAGTTTAACCGGCAGTGTCTGGGCCAGTGTCGCATGGCCCGCCCAGCCCAAAAGTATAAAAGCCAGATAGCCGGGTAGATACGTTCGTAAAAAAGACAGCGTTTTCATGTGTTTCGTGTTCTGTATTTTTCCGGCACTGCCGGGTTTTGCCTGTGAAAGAGATCCTATCTTCAGACATTCTATTTTCACAGATACTATTTTCAGACATCCTATCTTCAATTAGTCAATTTTCAGCTACTCAGAGCTCAGCTACTCAGAAAGTGAAGTTATAACCTACATCACCACGAACCTCGGTAAAGGTGGGATAGCCACCTGCCTGCTGCGATTCTGCACTTCCCTGGCTCTGTATGTAATTGACAGTCAGGTTCAGACTGTGTCGTTTGGTGGCCTGGTATGACCCCGACAGTCCGTTGGTATAAAGCATAGTCTGGGCGGTCCCTTGCAGATTCTGTAAAATTGAGCTATTTAGTCGTAATGTAAGTTTGCTATGTAGCAAACTTTTGCCCACTCCTAAGGTAAGTCCCTGATTGCCCGAGGTGAGCATCGCTGTTTGAAGACGGGCATAGCTCAAGCCTGCCGACAGGTTAAGCCCTGTGGCCTGAAAAGTGATCTGGTAATTGAAAAAGGCATTGGTCGAGTGCACATTTCTTTGTTGGTTCAGCAGACTCAGATCATTCAGCGTCATGTAGTTAACTAAAAGGGTAAATACATGATTTCGGGACGTTCCCAAAATGAAATAGTGTGGCGTAAAGGAAAAATTCTGCGTAGTCTGGGCTACGCGCAACGAATCGTTAAATTTAACGGCAATGGGTGTTTGGGAGGTGGCAAAGTTGCTGTAAGCCATCTCGATGCCAAACCGGCTGCTTAAGGCCAGCGAAGCATTGAGCGAGCCAATGACCCGGCGGGCCGTGGCTTGCTTTTGGCCAGAAAGATTGTCGCGCTGAATCCCCAGGCTGCCGTTGAATCGAATCTTGCCTTGCCAGAGCAGTACCATCGGGTTGAGGGTGATGTTTTCCAGATCGTTCTGAAAAAAATATGCCCCCATCGACTGGTAGTTCGGATCAATGCGACGGTATTGCAGGCTGAATCCGTATTTCTTTTGCCGGTAGCCAATCGCCCCGCGAAGGGCTTTGTTATTTTCGGTGCTGGCATTGATGGTCATTAAAGTAGGAAGCCATGCAGGAATATGGGCAACGGTACTGTCTATGGCAATGCTACTCCGGTTATTTTTTGTGTAAATACTCACCGCACCTTCGGCCTCCACAAAGAAATATTTTAACAACCCAACACGTCCTCCCAGGCTCATCACCAGATTTTCGGCGGGTGTAACAGGCAAAACACCAAGTGTATCCTGACCTATGTTCTGATACTCCACACTGGTGGCGTTGTCTTTGGCTTTGATAAAACTAAACTCGACATGGGTGGTATCACTACCGTAGCCGATTTTTCCGGCAACGCCCCGGCGGTTAAAAGATACTGCCTGCAGATCGCCCAGGTTCTGATTGGCGACTACTGCCCGGTTCAGACGGCCATACATCAGGCCGATGTGCCATTTGCCGGGCCGCAGCTCAACCCCGCCGCCCAGCATGGTATAACCATCCAGTGTAAAAGGAGAAAAGGACACGTTGCGGTAGCCGCCATGCAGAGTGATCCATTTATAGGAAGGACTCAGACCAAACTGATTGAACGGCTGGCGAAATGAACGTTCCTGCTCGGATACAATAAAAGTAAACGGAATGGAAAACCCATACAGACTCAGTGTCGGTGACCCAGTAATCAGATACGAAAAAGGTTGGCGGCGATTTGTGATTCCCTCAACATGGTAGAACATTCCCCGTACGTTAATACCTCCGTGAAACGTGAGGGGTTTCTGCTGGCTCAGGGTACTTAAATCCTGAGCCAGCAACGAATACCCTAGACAAGACAATAGCACACTCAGATAGCGTTTCATAGTAGATCAGATAGTGTTTCATCGCCGGACAACAATACCTTAGATTTCACTATAGGTTACATCCAATTCGCCATTGGTCACACTGACCTCTTTCTTTTTCTGGGTGTTGTAGGTAGTATAGCTAAAGGTTCCTTTTATGGTTTTTCCATCAAAAAACGTAATGACTAACTGGCCGGTACGTCCGCTGTTGGTTGTGTAGAAAATCGGATCCTGTGAGTTGGTATTGTCAACATAAGTTCCTGAATTTTTCCCATCGGCATCTCCCAGAGCATACGTACCCGTTTTCTTAGGAAATCCATATACGGTAATGGCCAGTAGGGTTGTGGTACCTGTGCCATATATATAGAGTTTGTTGTCTGTTTGGCTGAATATGGCACTGCCACCCGTCATCTGGTTAGGGCTGGGTGTGCCTTCAGTAAGAAAACTTTTCCCATCCACAGACGCTTTTACATAGACATTCTGATTGGGAGCGGGATTGTTCGATTCTTTTTTGCAGGCACTGATCAAAACCAGCAATACAAGGGAGAAACAGGCTTTTTTTAGAAATAATAACATGGTTGAAAAGAAGTTTTAGAAGATGAAAGAATATAGTAAGGCTTGTAGGTGAATTAAGGTTTATAGGTTATATAAAAAGTATGGATGCTTCCGTATACATAGCCATTGGCCGTTTTGGCGTAGGCCCGGAAAGAGTAGTCGGTATTTTGCGGCACGGTTACCTCCAGGCTAAATCCAAAGGGAAAGCTGGCGGGTACAGGCCTGGTCTTGCGCACTACACTCACAGTCTGGTCACCGACTTGAAAATTGGTTGTAGCATTGGCTGAAGGCACGTAACAGAAGCCATATTCGTCAATAACGGCTGAGCCACCTGATGAGATACTGCCAAACAGTGTCTGAATACCGGCTGCGTTGTCTTTGGTTGCAGTCCGGTCGGTCGTAATAGTCGGATTCACATACACCCCTACCACTATGACACTCCCATAGGCTACACCATTACTATTGGCAGCATAGGCCCGCACGTAATAGGTGCCGGGTGCCCACCGGATAAAGGAATACGAAAATGCCATAGGAACATTCCCTACCGTCGTACCCACATCGGTTGGATTGTCGGCAATGGTAGGTGTGGCACTGGTAGCCGAGTAGCAGAATCCATAGCGGGTAATTGCCGATACCCCAGCCGACTGGACCGAACCGCTGGCCGTTACCGAATTTCTGGCTTCACTGTACACGACACGGTCTGTAGTAACGTTGGGAGTGGCCACCAGGGTAGTAAAACGCTGGACAGCTCCGTAACTGGTTCCGACACTGCTGGTCGCATATGCCCTTACTGCATAGGTAGTATTGGGGACAAGTCGGCTCAGATTGCCGGTAAAACCGAACGGAAAACTCCCTGGCTGTGCACTAGCTGTGACTTGTTTGTTATCGGCAGTAGTCGGATTGGCATTTGTGGCCGAGTATACAATCCCGTATTCGGTTACAGGAGCAGTTCCGGAACTGGTCAGATTTCCCAAAACACTGGCCGAATTGTAACTGATGGAATGAATGGTAACGGTTTGCACCGTTGGCGGTGCTGTTGCAGCGGCAATGGTCCGAAACGTCTTGGTTGCGCCATAACTGGTGCCCGCACTGCTTCGCGCAAAGGCTCGTAGGGTGTAAACCGTTCCGGCTGCCAGCCCGGTCAGATTGCCCGTGTAGTTGAACGGAAAGCTGGTCGGTGAAGCGTTGCCGGACGTGATTAGTGCATCAGCAGTAGTCGGGTTGGGATTAGTAGTTGAGTAACAGAATCCGTACTGTACAATGCTGGCCGTTCCATCAGTCAGAAGAGTGCCGCTGGCTGTAGCCGAGCTGGTGGTGATTGAAGTGGCTACCACCTCGTTGGTTTGGACACTGGGCGGTGTTGCTACTGGTGTGCTTGTAGTGAATGAACGCACCACGCCATAACTGGTTCCGACGCTGCTGGTCGCAAAGGTGCGTACAAAATACATTGTGCGTTGGGTGAGTCCGGTTAGGGTTGCCGAGAAAGACAAAGGAAAGGTAGCAGGATCCGTAGTGCCCGCTACTACCACTGTGTTGGCAAGGGTCGGTGTCGCATTGCTGGGCGAATAACACACCCCATATTGTATAATGGGTGCTGTGCCCCGGCTGACTAAAGTGCCATCTATCGTAGCAGTGGTTGTTGTAATGTTGACCGTATTGTCAGTTTGGACAGTGGGAGCTGCCGTGGGTACAGCCGTGGTTTTAAAAGAGACCGTTGAACTATATGCTGTCCCCAGCGCATTGCTGGCGAAAGCCCGCACATAATAGGTTGTGTTATCTGTAAGTGAGGACAGTGCCTGCGCATAGCCAAACGGCAACGCACCTGTTACAGCACTACCTGTTACAGCACTACCTGTTACAGCGCTACCTGTTACCAGTACTTTATCTGCTAAGGTCGGATTAGTACTGGTGGTTGAATAACACACACCATAAGCGGTAATGGGTGTATTACCATCTGAAGTAAGAATTGCTTTGGCATTGGCGCTGGTAGCGGCTATGCTTTCGATGTCGTTTAAAGCCACTTCAGGGAGTATCCGGTTGTCAGGGACTAGCAATTGCAGCACATCTTTGTTGTAGGAAACGCCTTGAGCATTTTCCGCAAAAGCTCGCACATAATAGCGGGTAGCCCGTTTAAATAAAGCCGAGGAAAGGTGAAACGCAAACGGAAAAAAAGCTGGCTTACCCGTAACGGCCACTAAACTGTCACTAACGGTTGGCACGGCCCTGAATGCTGAAAATGCAAAGCCATACCGGGTCACTGTATCCGAGCCCTGTGCGGTAATGGTTCCATGTAGTTGCACTGGCAAACTGCGAGCATTTACACTATCGAGTTGCACGGTGGGAGGCATGGGTACAAATAACACTCCATATTCGGGAAGAGGTATCTGGCCAGGCTGATACCGGCAAGCAGAGAAGCTCATTCCGATGCAAATGAAGATGCAAGCAAGTAGAGAGTGTAGTGTAGGGAGTACCTGACGATAATCGCCAATGGGTTTCATAGTTCAGACACTGGGTAAGATGGCTCGGTTTGGTAAAGGCTTCAAGGCCTTATTGGTGTAATAACTTCTGTTCACTTTTAATGAGTGTAAAACTAGAGAGATTGCTTCCACCTGAAAAGACATGAATATGTGTATTTGCACACATGCGGATTCAGACACAGGCAGTGATACTATTTTTCAAACATCTTCTGGCTAAACAAACAACTATAGCAGCCTGTCAGGCTATATTTCTTGTTTGAGTATGTAGATTCTTTACCTTTCCAGATTAAGTATTTTATCAATTTGGAAGAGATAAATCTTTCACTCAATAATATTACAGAAGTTCTTGCCGAGATTGGGACTCTTGAGAAATTACAAATATTGAATCTGAGAGGTAATATATTGACCACCATCCCGCCGGAAATTGGCAAGTGCAAAAATCTTAGGGCATTGAATATATCAGATAATAGAGGCACTCGATTAGATACATTACCTTCTGAAATATGGAACTGTTATAATTTGGAAACGTTGAGATTAGCTAATAATAACTTTCAAGTCCTACCTGTCGAGATTTCTAAGCTATTACAATTAACAGATTTAAATTTGAGTAACAACAATCTACAGTCACTCCCTATAGAAATAGGTGAGCTTAAGAACCTGAAAAATCTGAATTTGTCAGGTAATCCGCTTTCTGAACAAGAGAGGAGTAAAATTAGATCTTGGGTGCACAATTGTAATATCAGATTTGAATAAAGAATTATGTTAACAACGTACAACGGGAAGATAATGCAATTACTTCTTTCCTATCAAGAAGATACTGATCGTATTTTGGAAATTATAAAGTCCTTCCAGATAAATAGTGAAGAGTTCAAAAATGATATTGAGATTGCTTTTAAGGTATTCATCTCTGAAAACACAGATAAGACTTTCATCGAGAAGTTAACCAATATTGTTTCCACAAAGGAAATCAAATGGTCTAAAGTAAATGGGGCATTTTTGCCTAAACAAATCCGATATTTTATTAATCTGGAAATTCTAGATCTTTCACAGTGTCAACTTGAAATCTTACCAGATGAAATAGGTGAATTAGCAAAGTTAAAAAAACTGGATCTTAGTAATAATCAGCTAATTTCCTTACCATCTACTATTGGTAAACTTACTCAACTGAGTACTCTAATTCTGACATCTAATAAAATCAGAGAATTACCTGCTGAAATCGGTAATTTGTCTGCATTAAACTACCTGATAGCAAATAAGAATGAACTTTATGCCCTGCCATCAGAAATTGGAAAGCTGAGTAATCTTATGCAGCTTTACCTTAAAGAAAACAGACTTTCCTCGTTACCTGCGAGTATAGGAGATCTTCGTGAACTTACTTTTCTGGATTTATTTTTCAATCAAATCCAAAGTTTTCCTGTTGAGGTTTGCAAATTGTCGAACTTGACTGATCTAGACTTGTCTTATAATAGAATTGCTTCATTACCTCAAGAAATTGGCGATTTGAGAAATTTATTAGAGTTAAATCTATCTGAAAATCAATTGGAATCTTTACCAAAAGAGATTAGTAAATGCAAAAATCTGACAGGGCTATATTTGAGACAGAACAATATACAACTTTTACCTCCAGAAATAGGTAAACTAACAAATATAACTTCTCTACAATTAAAACAGAATAACTTAAGTAGTATACCTTCTCAAATCGCCCATCTGAAACGATTAGAATATCTGAATCTGAGTGATAATCAATTTTCTGTATTTCCTCTGGAAATCTGCTATCTGAAAAATTTAGATAGGTTAGAGTTTGACAATAATAAATTGCAATTTATTCCTTCTGAAATTAGTAATTTGAGAAAGCTAGAAGGACTATCAGTATACGGGAATCAACTGATAAATTTGCCACCTGAGGTTAGTAACCTAAAAAGGTTAGACATGGTCTCCTTAGATAATAATCTTATTTCAGAAAAAGATAAACCCAGTATACGCGCACTGTTCCCCAAAAAGTGTAGTGTCTTTTTTGATCTGGAAGATGAGTATGATTTGGAAGAAGAATAAATTATAGTTTATTTGAAACTGCTACTGGACTACTCATAAACAGTCATCAAAACTATTTACCATCACAGGTTTGGAGCAAACTAAAAAATAGGCATACATTTGTAACATGAAAACGCAACTATTGTTTAGTCTCTACTTATTTCTACTATCTGCTCAAGATGGGGTAAACTAGTATTGTCTGAACATAACAATATGAAAAGCCCCAGCAACTAGTTGGGGCTTTTTCGTTTTACATAGAGTTTTTTAATGTGGGATAAGCTAACTAAGTAGAAGCGCAGCTCTGAAAAAGCTGAGGATGTGGAGCGTTACCACAATCCCGCACCAGTAATACATTTTCAAACAGAAAACAAAACTATGAGTACCTCTTACACATTCTTCTTATTGCAATTACTCGCACTCCTACTCTGGAAGGCAAGGGAGCCTTATGTGTAATTGGATTCAATGATGCATAAAAGCCTCCCTGCCATTGGTAAGGAGGCTTTTTTATTTATGCCCGGATGATGGAACTGGCATACATACGTGTCTCAGAAACACGGCTTTGTGGGTTCGAATCCCACTCCGGGTACGTAGGTCAGAAATATTTATTTCACAATGAGAGTGAGTTGAAAACTTTGTTTTAGTAATGTCCCTGTAGCCCAACTGGCAGAGGCACTGGTCTTAGGAACCAGAGGGTGTGCGTTCGAATCGCACCAGGGATACATGTATTTGTCCATATGGTGAAACTGGTAGACACATCCGTCTCAAACACGGATTCTTAACAGAGTAAAGGTTCGAATCCTTTTGTGGACACCATGAATTACTTTGTGCCTGTGATGAAACTGGCAGACATCTCAGACTTAAAATCTGAGGCTTTTAGCGTGGGAGTTCGATTCTCCCCAGGCACACAAACTCTAACTGTACTATCTATGCAAACAGCTGAAATCTGTATTTCTGATCCGTCAATGGATGGCAGGGATGCAACACGAATTTCAAAAAAACAATCCCGACGTCTGAAGCAGTTTCTGATGGATGTGGCCTATTTCTACGACCTTCCCAGATGGGCCAATGAAATTTTGTTTGAGCTGTTGATGGAAATGGATGCAGATGGGGAAGTTGTTATCAGCATGGGTGTAAAGAAAAGGATTGCTTCTGAATTGAGAATCAGCGTGCCTAGTATCAAAAATGCTATCTCAATTTATGCTAAAAAAGATATTCTGATCCGTCAGCAAACGGGTGTCTATCAATTTAACTCGCAGATATTTGGAAAAAGGCAGTGGCAATATATCCGGGATATCCGGATGGAAGTGAACTATGATACCAACGGCACCCGCCAGTTGCAGATTGAAGTCGAATACTACAACTAATAATATTGAGAACTTTATGCATAGAACTCTGCCTATGTAATTTTGTTGTGCATGGTTCTATGCATTTTCATTTGAAGAAATGATTTGGCGTTTGCCTCTGTCAAAACAGTTTTTGCCCAGAGTTCACCGCAAAAATGCTAATGCGTTGAATTAACCGCAAAAAATTATTCTGAACGGAATAAACCGCACGTTTTGTGTTTGAGCATAATTCACCGCAAAAAGAATCCACACGCGTTGTTTCAATCAAATCGCTCTGATGTATAGAACTATACACAGTGTCCTGAAAAGTTTGTGAAAAAAGCAGGCCTAGGGATAGTAATTCGACAACGTTGGATATTTTTTAAACATATTTGTAGAAACCCCTCTCCCCAATTCTTCTGAAAAGGCCTATCAATCCTATCAAAACGGCCTCTGGTTAGTTGACAGCAAAAAATAAGCATAATGATTTTTTCTCTGATTTACGTATTTCTTCAGAAGATACATCTATATTTAGGCTATCATTCCATACAAAGAAGCCTCCTTAACATTTACACCTATATGTTCATTCGATACTTTGTATATGAAAAGCGTTATTTTTTTGCTTCTATTCACTAGTGGTCTACTGTGTACAGCTATTGGTCAGCCAAAACGTGACTTTTCCACTAATTCTCCTCTTGTTAAAACAGCCCAGGGCACAGTAGAAGGCGTCACAGAAAAGAGTGGCATTCGTGCATTTAAAGGGATTCCATTTGCAGCTCCTCCCGTAGGCCAGTTGCGGTGGAAGGAGCCTCAACCGCCTCAACCCTGGAAAGGAGTGCGGAAAGCGGACAAATTTGGCCCACGGGCTATGCAGCGGGCGGTATTCGGAGATATGAACTTTCGTTCCAATGGTATGAGTGAAGATTGTTTGTATCTGAATGTATGGACTCCCGCTAAATCTGGAAATGAGAAACTGCCTGTGCTCGTCTATTATTATGGAGGTGGCTATATGGCGGGTGATGGCTCAGAGCCCCGGTATGATGGTGAGAATATGGCCCAGAAAGGAATTGTGACCGTTACAGTCAATTATCGTTTGGGTGTGTTTGGATTTCTGGCACATCCGGAATTAACCAAAGAATCTTCGCATAAGGCATCAGGTAATTATGGCCTGATGGATCAGAGTACGGCTTTACGTTGGGTACAGCAAAACATTGCTGCTTTTGGGGGTGATCCTAAAAAGATAATCATTGCCGGAGAGTCTGCTGGCTCTTCTTCTGTTTCTGCTCAGATGGCCTCACCCTTATCCCGAAATCTGATTGCTGGTGCCATTGGAGAAAGTGGTTCATTGCTTTCGCTGCAACCACTGGCTACATTGGCTCAGGCTGAAGAAATAGGATTGAATTATGCCAAAAGCATTGGGGCTACTACATTAGAAGCTTTACGTAACATGCCAGCAGATCAGCTTCTGGAAACTACAGCCAAACCTGAGACACCACGTTTCAGACCCATCGTTGATGGATATTTTCTACCAGACTTTCCTGTTGCCATTTTTCAGTCTGGCCAACAGGCGCATGTACCCCTACTGGCAGGCTGGAATTCAGAAGAAGCAAATTACAGATCCATATTGGGAGAAGATTCTCCTACTGTAGAAAATTATGAAAAAGCCCTACAAAAACATTTTGGCGAACAGGCTGGAGAGGTACTAAAGCTATATCCGGCTTCCACACAGGAACAGGTAATGGATATGGGAACCCAACTAGCCAGTGACCGGGGTACAGCATTTAGTACCTGGAAGTGGATTGATTTGCATAGTAAAACAGGAGGGAAGCCTGTATACCGTTATTTTTATACTCGTCCCCGTCCACCGATGACGCCTGAAATGGGTGATGCTTCAGCAGGTATGGCAGGTGGGGTAGTCAAAGCCAATGATCCTACTGCCATAAAAATGCCTCCGGCCCGGGGTGCTGTGCATTCAGCAGAGATAGAGTATGCTATGGGTAATCTGTCTACCAACAAGGTTTACTCCTGGACAAAAGAAGATTACAAAGTATCTGAAACCATGCAGGCTTATTTCGCCAACTTTATTAAAACAGGTAATCCCAATGGAGGTAATTTACCAAAATGGTCAGTTGTAGGTTCTCAGGGCGATGTACAGCTAATGAAAATTGATGTAACCTCTGCTGCACAGACAGATCAAAACAAACGTTACCAGCTATTAGAGCAGATTGCTGGTAAGAAAACAGCAGCCCGATAAGAAACTGCCATAAAAGTGTAAAGGTTTATAAACTCATGACTTAGTACTACATATATTCATAAACAAACCCATATGAGCCAACTAAACAAAGAAGACATTAAACAGGAAGTATTTGATCTGTATGACGATTATGCCCATAGCCGTATTGACAGACGTGATTTTATGCAGAAGCTATCTGCTTATGCAGTAGGGGGTTTAACAGTAACCTCATTGATGAGTTTTTTAATGCCAGATTATATAGGGGCGGTTCAGATCAAACCCGATGATCCGCGGTTAAAAACAGAGTATGTCCAATATTCTTCTCCAAAAGGAGGTAGCACTATCAAAGGTTTGCTGGCGATGCCTGCGGATACCAAAAAGAAGCTAGGAGGGATTGTGGTAGTCCACGAAAACAGAGGACTAAATCCGCACATTGAAGATGTTTGCCGACGGGCTGCATTGGCCGGATTTATTGCACTGGCACCAGATGCATTGACCCCTCTTGGTGGTTATCCGGGTAATGATGACGAGGGCAGAACCTTACAGAGTAAGCGGGATAGAAATGAAATGCTCGAAGACTTTATTGCAGCCGATGCATACCTGAGCAAACATAAAAACTGTAACGGTAAAGTAGGTGTGGTAGGCTTTTGCTTTGGTGGCTGGATTGCCAATATGATGGCAGTTCGTATCCCCAATCTGGCAGCATCCGTTCCTTTCTATGGTGGACAGCCCGCTACAGAAGACGTTCCCAAAATAAAAGCACCATTGCTGATACATTATGGAGAACTGGATACCCGTGTAAATGAAGGATGGCCCGCTTATGAGAAAGCACTCAAGGAAAATAACAAGGAATACACTGAGTATATGTATGCCAATGCCAATCATGGCTTCCATAACGATACCACTCCCCGATATGATAAAGCCGCTGCCGAACTTGCCTGGAAGCGTACTACTGATTTCTTCAAGGAGAAATTAAAGTAGTTTTGTTGAAGTAAGAGTAAAAAAGAGTTGCCTTGCTGTTGACTTTGTTAGTGAAAAGGCAACTCTTTGATGAGGATAAGAGACTTCGGACGTTTCTGACAGAACAGACCCCTGTAAAAAACATTTTTTGAAAGGGCAATAGCATTGCCGCCCTTTAAGTGTCTGATAAACAAAACGTTATTTTATTTAAAAATTTTCAAATTAACATTCGTGTTCAGACTGAATATACAATGTCCATAATCCTTTTTTTGTAAAATATTGTTAACCATACAGTTAAGCTAACTACATAGTTGCCTCCCTTTAAAAAATGTTTTTTACAGGGGTCTGTTCTGTCAGAAATGTCAGGTCTTTACTTTGATACTCTATACAAAACTACAGATATCAGCTTAAATCCTAATTTTCAACACCTCCACCAAGAGCCCGATACAAATCTGTAATCGCGTTTAATTTATCTCTTCGGATTGTAATAGCCTCCAGTTCATTTTGCAACGCATTGTTCTGAGCCGTAATCACTTCCAGATAGGTTGCCATAGCGCTTTTATAAAGCATCATAACATCATTGGTTGCCTTTGTAAGAGAGGCCTTCTTCTTCTCTACCAGCTCAATCCGTTCATCTGCATATTTTGATCTTACTAACGCATCGGATACTTCGCCTACTGCTGTTAACACAGATTGCCGGAACTGAGCGGATGCTTTCTGTTGATCAATCAAGGCAATGTCATAAGCGGCTTTAAGCGAACGTTTCTGAAAAATGGGTTGTGTCAGGCCAACACCCACGCTTTTTACCAGTGAGCCCGGAAGATCAAACCAGGTGTTAAACAAATAAGAGTTAGATCCTATAGATGGTGTGATACTTATCGTTGGATACAATGCTGCTTTGGCTAATCCGGTACGTGCATTGGCTGACACTATCATATACTCCATTGCTTTTACATCCGGCCTGCGACTTAACAGTGCCGCAGGTACACCTGAGGGAAATACTTCATCTGGCATTACGGCAGCGAGACTTTTGGCTCTGGTGATACTGTCAGGAAAACTACCACATAGGATACTCAGTGCATTTTCCTGTATAGCGATAGTCTGTAAAGTCATAGGAACCAGCAGCTCGGCTGTCTTTTTCTGTGCTTCGGCTTGTTCTACTGCCAACGAATTCACTAACGCTGAGTTATACTGTAGCTGGATCATACCTAAGGTAGTATCACCCAGTTCGACATTTCGTTTGGCAACCTTCAACTGTTCATCAAGGGCAATCAGGTTGTAATAAGCCTGAGCCACCTGTACAATGATCCGTGTTTTCAAGGCAGACAGATTTTCTTTTTGTGAAAAGTAGGTAGCCAGAGCCCCCTCTTTCTGCATTCTGGCTTTGCCCCATATATCAGCTTCCCAGGATAATCTGAGTGTGGCACTGTAATCATCCATATAACGGGTTCCCAGATACTGTTCACTCAACGAACCATTAAGCGAGTTTTTGGAAAGCCAGTTTCTGTTGGCAGACACATTCAGGTCGACAGTTGGCAACAATCCCAATCTTGCCTGTTTGTAGCTCAGCTCCACTTGCTGCATGTTCATCACTGCCCCTGCCACATCATTGTTTGTAGACAGCGCTTTCTCGATCAATCCTACTAATGTAGCATCTTTGAAAAAGGTTTTCCAGGGCAACAACACCGTATCTGCTGTGACAGACAATGGCTGTTCACGATACTGCTGAGGTATATTCAACTCTGGCCGGCTATACCTTTTCCCTACACGGCAGGAGGAAAGAAATATGATCAGTAAGATAATTGCTAGTATATATCGATTATATGGTTTCATACTTTGGTGTTTAGGCAGGTACTACCTTCGTTTTTTTGGATATTTTTTCCTGTAAGTATTGGAATATCATATAGAGCAGAGGAATAACAAATACACCGAGTAAAACCCCACTCAGCATCCCAACAGCGGCACCTGTACTGATAGATTTATTCCCTGCTGCCGAACCACCCTTTGCCAGCATCAACGGAATCATACCGACAATGAAGGCCAGAGAAGTCATTAGGATAGGGCGTAAGCGGGCTTTCGCTCCATCCAGTGCAGACTCCACGATAGACAAACCAGCCTGTCTGCGTTGTACGGCAAATTCCACAATCAGAATTGCATTCTTTGCCAGCAATCCAATCAACATAATCAAACCTACCTGTACATAGATGTTGTTATCCAATCCGATAGCTTTAATTCCAAGAAATGCCCCAATGATACCTGTAGGAATAGATAATAATACTGCCAGTGGCAACAGATAACTTTCATACAACGCTGCTAACAGGAAGTATACAAACATCAGGCTTAACAGCAGGATAACCATAGTCTGGTTACCAGAAGACTTTTCTTCCAGACTAAGTCCTGTCCACTCGTAGCTGTAATCTGCCGGAAGCTTATTCAGTACACTTTGTTCCAACTGATCCATAATCGCTCCATTACTTGTGCCAGGCTGAGCTTCTACATTTATGGTTACAGAATTGTACAGGTTATAGCGGTTTACAGATTCCGGGCCATATACTTTACTTAGTGTAACCATAGACTTTACAGGGACCATTTGGTTCATGTTGTTACGCACAAAAATCTCATTAAAGGCATCCTCATCCGTTCTGAAAATACCATCTGCCTTTATATTTACCCGATAGAACTTCCCAAATCGCGTAAAGTTCAGCGACTGATCTCCTGAGAAATAAGTCTGTATGGCTCCAAGCATGCTACTAACTTCTACACCCAATTCACTCGCTTTTTCTTCATCTACCTCCAGTTCCAATTGTGGATAGTCAGCACGAAACATGGTATAAGCAGATTGTACACCTGGTTGCTGCATAATCTGACCAATCACATTATCAGCCATTGCCTTTAAAGAAGCAGGATCTCTCCCCATCTTGTCCTGTAATACGATCTCAGCCCCACTGGTTACTCCGTAGCCTTCTACCGGAGGGAATCGAAACGCCATGACTGATCCTTCTTTGATGGTGCTCAGTTTTTCAGAAATAATGCCATGTATCACCTCAATATCCTTTATACTCCCTCTGTCTTTTACTTCTTTCAGTTGAATGAAACCCATAGCATAGGCAGGACCTGCACTACCACTCAGAATATTAAATCCGGTAATGCTGGAGTTGCTTTCAATAGATTCTACACCTTCCAGTAGTTTGTCAATTTTTCGGGCAACAGCCGTTGTATTGTCGAGAGCAGTACCCGGAGGCATACTTAAGCTGTAGGCAATAAAGTTGTCATCTTCCATTGGTACAAAACTTCGTGGAGTGCTGGTCATCAGAAAGGCTGCGACTGCTATAACCAATACAATCAGACCTATTCCCAGCCATTTCTTTCTGGCCAGAAACCGAACTCCTCTCACATACCGACCCGTCATATTATCGAATCCAGTATTGAAAGCTGCAAAGAAACGCTGACTGAAACCAAGCTTTTTCGCTTTGCCTGTATGTTCTGTATCATGTGTATTTTTCAATAGCAAAGCACACAGAGCCGGAGTAAGCGTAAGCGCGTTGACAGCAGAAATGATAATAGCAATAGCCAGTGTATAGGCAAACTGCTTGTAAAACAGTCCCGAAGAACCTGTCATGAATCCGATAGGGATAAACACCGCAGCCATAACAAGCGTAATAGAGATAACAGCCCCTGTAATCTCATTCATAGCGCTATGCGTTGCTTCTCTGCCACTCATCTCAGAACCTTCCATTTTGCTGTGTACAGCCTCTACCACTACAATGGCATCATCTACCACAATACCAATTGCTAGTACGAGTGCAAACAGCGTAAGAATGTTGATCGTAAACCCGAATGCCAACAGGAAGAAGAAGGTACCGACAATGGCTACAGGTACGGCTATAGCAGGGATAATTGTAGACCGAAAATCCTGCAGGAATAGGAACACCACAATAAACACCAGCACAAACGCTTCGATCAAAGTAGACTTTACCTGCTGAGTAGCCTCATCCAGTCGGTCTTTGGTGCTCATCAGTTTACTGTATTTGATACCAGGAGGAAATGACCGGGATGCTTTTTCAACTTCCTTATTAACACCTACCTCGATCTCATTGGCATTCGAGCCGGTAGTTTGCAGGATCGCAACCGTAACAGCATGTTTGCCATTGGCTTTTGTATTCCCACTATAACTGATTGATCCAAATTCAATACGGGCTACATCTTTTAGCCGGACCAGATTGGTGCCGTTTCTTTTAATAATGATATTCTCGTACTCTTCTGGTTTACTCTTTTTTCCTCTGTACCTGATTACATATTCCAGTGCTGCACCTGATTCCTCACCTAATTTTCCAGGTGCCGATTCCAGACTCTGACGGGAAATAGCATTCGTCACATCCTCAGGAATAAGTCCATAGTTAGCCATTCGCTGTGGGTTGAGCCATATACGCATAGAATAATCTTTCGTACCAAATATCTGCGCCTGACCTACACCAGGAACCCGTTTAATCTGTGGGATCAGATTTATGTTTACATAATTTTGAAGAAACAGTTCATCATATTTTTCATTATCGTTTGTGTAGACATTGAAAATCATGATCATACTGTTCTGTTGCTTGGAAGTAGTCAAACCCATTCGTACCACTTCTTGTGGCAAAATAGGTGTTGCCTGCTGCACTCTGTTTTGTACGTTTACTGCTGCCTGATCCGGGTCCACTCCTTGTTTAAATATGATACGAATAGAGAATGAACCGTCATTACTAGCACTGGAGGTAATGTACTGCATGTTCTCTACTCCGTTAATCTGTTCTTCCAGAGGGGTCACCACTGAACGCAATACCGCCTCACTGTTTCCTCCCGGATAGCTGCCACTGACCATAACAGTAGGAGGGGAGATATCCGGAAATCGGGTTATCGGAAGCCTGAGAAGCCCGATAAGGCCCAGTATGACAAATACTACGGATATAACCGTAGCCAATACTGGCCTGTCTATTATTTTTTGTAACATACTATACTGTCTTTATTTTAATTTGCCTGTTGAGTCCTGAGATGATCCGGTTTTACAACCATTCCTTCATTGAGTGCATCAATACGATTAATTGCCACCTTATCACCTGCTTTTAATCCCGTTTTTAGTATATAATTGTTGTCAGATTTCCCGGCGATTTCAATAGGCTTCATAGTTATCTTATTACTGTCTGCGAGCGTAAAAACAAAGTATTTATTCTGAATATCCTTTACACTGGACATAGGAACTGTCAGTGAAGAGGGTAGTGTCTTTCTCAGAATAACTTTACCCGAACCACCTGAACGCAGTAGTTTATCAGGATTAGGGAAAACCGCCTTTAAGGGTATACTACCCGTAGTGCGATCAATATTTCCACTGGCAATTTCCAGTTTCCCTTTGTGGTCATAGAGGGTTCCATCAGCTATAATGAGTTCAACGGTATTGATGCCTTCACCTGCTTTTCTGTCTTTCACAAACGATATAAAATCAGCTTCACTCAGAGAGAAATACACAAAGACATTGTTAATCTCAGAAAGCGTAGTTAATGGTGTAGCATCTGCCGGATTTACCAGGTTGCCAATACGGTTAGGTATTCTGCCGATATATCCGCTCACAGGAGCCTTTATAAGACTAAAGGCTGCATTAATTTCTGAAGAGCCTAATGCGGCACGGGCTTGCGCAACCTGTGCCTGAGCGGAGGCATAATTTGCTTCTGCAGTTTGTAACTGAAGTTGAGAAACTACTTTCCCGGCCACCAAGGGCCTTATCTTTTCCAGTTCAATGCGGGCATTCTCCTCTGTCGCTAACGCCGCTTTCAGAAAAGCCTGGCTGTTGTTTACCTGTTGCTTATAGACATCTCCTTTGATACGAAAAAGTGATTGTCCTTTCTGTACAAAATCTCCTTCACTAACATAAATCTGATCCAGATAACCTGTAACCTGAGCTTTAATATCAACATTGACAGATCCTTCTATTGAACCTGGATACTTCTTTTCCTCATGAGCTGTTGCCGGTTGAATTTCCAGAAAATCAACATCGGTAAGAGGGGCTTGTACCTGTTGCTGTTGATTGTTCCCACAAGCCAGTAACAAAAGAGATAAGGATGTAAAAAGGATAGTTTTAGTAGTTGTACCTTTTTGAGCAAACAGTTGCATCGTTTTTGTAGTTTGATTTCAGGCACAAAAAAAGGAAAACAACCTGGGAGGTAAGGACCAAAAGTAACCGAACCGTAAATATTCACTTCTGAAACGATTATAGCCTGAACCGAATCACTGGCATTATCTTAATGTATAACTTTTTTAATTTTGAGCAGTTTACTGAAGAAAGGTTATGTTAGAATAGAACTGGTTCGTATGTCCATTCGATGCTTTCAAGGTGATAAAGCGTTTTTTTTCTTACAAACCAAGCATGGCTCTGTTTGTCACAGGATTCTTTCGGAAGGACAAGTAGGGAGAGGTTTGTGTAAAAAGAGAGGGAGGATTAATCCTTCCAGCAGGTGTTTTCTTATTGTTTTTTCCTTAAAAAACAAAGCCTACGCTCTTGGAAAGGGTAGACTTTGTTCTGTTTACGATTTCAGATCGAATTATACCAGATTTAGGTATGACTCCAGTTTTTAACAAGAAGTCTCTTACTTCTTCTGTTGGGAAAGGAAGGTCACAAGAGATGCAAATTCCTCATAGGATAAAGCATTGGCTAACCCTGGAGGCATCATAGAAGTTTCCATTTCCTTGCGACTTAGAATATCAGCTGTTTTTAGGGTATATACCTGTCCTGCAATATCACGTAATACAAGTCGTGTAGACGATTCTTCAGTCACAAATCCGGTATAACTCTTATTGCCCTTGGCAGTAATAAAGACAGTAGCAAAGCCTTGTGAAATAGATGCATTGGGTTTGAGTATAGATTCTGCAATTTGTTCCCGATTCATAATTGAGCCAATTTGCCCCATAAAAGGACCTTTCATAGTTTCACTTTTGCTCAGACTATGGCAGGCGATACAGCCCTGTTGAGTAAACAGCGTTTTACCTAAGGAAGCATTTCCTTCTATCTTCGCCAAAGCAAGCATCACATCTTCAATAGATGATTCACCAATCTGCCCTTTCTTATTCTTAATCTTTTCCAGGTCTACTTTTACCTCTTCCTTGGCAACTGCTACTTCTTCTACACCAAATTCAGGAATTTCAAGTCGAAGACGGCTGTTTAGATCTGTAAAAAATTGTTTGTCACTGGTTTTGTTCCATTCTTCCATTAATACCTTTTTGATCGTTCCAGATCCTTCCCAGTCAATGGCTTTGTAGTAAGGGCCATGTGTATCCGGACGTGTGCTCCACCACCAGGAACCATCATAAGGAGCTTCTTTCTTATAAAGACGGCCCAATGTAATCAATATATTTTTTTTCAGTGTAACATCAGAGGTACGGTTATAAGCGGCGATCAAACCCGCAACGGCCTTTGGATCATGCATATAACGCAACGCCCATAAGGCAAGGGTTGAATTGTCAGACCCAATAGCATTAACACAGGCATCTACAGCATGCAGATTTACCAACGAACGTACCGCCAAATGAGCAGGAACGATAGCAGAGTTAGGAGTTGCATGTGGACCCTCCGTGTTTAATGCAGGAGCAACAAAAGAAGCAGGAACTTTTACTTTTAGTAAAGACTGTGCTGCTTCTGGTTTATTTAAACGGCCTAATCCAATAATAGAAGCCAGCTGTATGCGAGGGTTAGAAGCATTTAGTCCAGCCAGAAATGGCTCAGCAGGTACCTGAGCGAGAATAGGCTGGCGGTCAGCCAAGGCCCGTAACGCAAATTCTACAACCTCTTTGTCGAAGGTAAGTTTTACCAGATTAGCAATTCCTCCTGCTCCACTTGCCTGTGCATAGGTATAAATCCCTGCCACCCGGCTATCCAATGGAAGTTTATTGTTTGAAGCGATTTTCCATGCAATGGATGAAGCCTTTTTTGCTGAGCGGGCAATTAGCTCCTGTTGTGCAGCCAGGCGTGCTACACCACTACCAGAGGCAAGCAAAGAAGATAGTTCTTTGAAAGACGCTTTTTTGATATCTAGAAAAGGCTTATAACTCCAATTTTTTGGAATAACTCTGGTAACAAAACCTTTGGAAGGACTACCCGAATACCCGGCACCATCCCAGGCAGAAAGATATACCCTACCAGAGGCATCTATATCAACATCAGTAATCTGAGGAATCTTTATAAATTCTTCTTCTTTTTGTATAAAACTGGCTGCATCTGGTGTAAGTCTGTGAATATAGAGCTGGCTTCTTCCCCAGTCGGCCATCATAGGCACGTGGTTGTATTTTTCTGGCCAGGAAGGATCATCCATATACAAAGCTCCCGTACCTGAACCTCCTCCTACATCAATCAAAGCAGGAATAATTTCATCTGTAAAATGTTTGAAAAGAGTCGGATACCCATACTCTCCGGATTGAATATGGTGACTAAACCGAATATTCCAACCCCCTCCGTCATTGGTATTGTCCCGGGTGAATGTATTCATGTAGGGGTCAATTGCCACATCATATATATTTCGGGTACCATGGGTATATATTTCAAATTCAGAACCATCAGGCCGTACCCGAGCAATTCCACCTCCAAGCATAGTCAGTTGCTTTCCAGTTCGGTCAGTCGCATTATGAAAACCAAAGTCCCCTACAGCAATATAAATCCAGCCATCAATACCCATACGGATACCATTGGTAGCATGATCTGTTCCCCGATTTTGCAAGAATGTAGGATTACTGATGTGTTGGATAACTGGTTTAGAAGGGCCATCTGCTACCCCATCCTGATTTTTATCTTCAAAAACCACCAGATCCATACCTGTAGCTACCTTAGTTTCTTTTGAAAATACCGTATGAAGCACAAATACCTGATCTCCCTGAATGAGAATGCCTCGCGGATTGTCAACTTGAGCAAAAACAGAACGCTGATCTACTTTTCCATCATTGTTGGTATCTGTTAACTTTACGATACTGCCTTTACCTGGTTCCTTGCCCAGTGAACCCATTTTATCAACTCCTACATAGACCTCTCCGGTTGGAGCCACTGCCAGGCAAGCAGGACTAGGAGTAATATCCGGCCCGGTAAAAAGGGTAACATTCAGATCCGCAGGCCAGGTAGATGTATTTAGTAAGGAATCTCCTCTCTGTACATTTGGGTCTTGGACTTGTAAGGATAACTTTACTGGTTGAGAAGAAGGTGTTTCAGTAAGTGTGCCGGAAAGTAATAAAGCAATAGTAAAAAAGGGTAATGTAAACTTTAGCATATTCAATACTAGCAAGTGATTTGTAAGAAATTATAAAAGATTTTTGAGTAGTCAATAGAGGCAACTTTATTCATGTAAGATTAAATATATAAATATTGACGGTTTAATCTTTGAATAAGACAAAATTAAATTGTTGTTGTAAACTATTCAGGGGGGTAATTCGTCAAAATGAGGGGGGAATTGACTAAAGATGTTGTTATACTAATACTACTACAGATAAATACAAGTGCTATTTACTTTAACACCTTTGGTAAAAAGAAGAAACACCCCAAACAGGAGATAAAAGTCAAATTGGTAGCTTGGATCAGGAAAAGCGATTAGAAGCTTTCAGAAAACCCGAGGCTGTTAACTCACATAAAATGACCAGAGCTAAATAAGCTTAGCGAATAGAATGATTTCAAAAATCCTGATCAATACATCATAAGCACTAAAAATCCATCCAGCTTTTTAGCTGAGTTGCTTTTTCTCTACTTACAAGAATTTCTGTGTCCGGATCATTTTTGATATCCACTTTGAGTTTGCCATTGAAGTAATTATGTATCCTGTAAATGGCATCTATATGAACAATAAATTGTCTGTTGGCTCTGAAAAAAGTCTTGGGATTGAGTTGTTGTTCCAGATCTTCCAGTGTTTGCGGGACTATCTCTTCTGTTCCATTGTGTAGTCTGGCCCGGGTTAGTTTTGCCTCTGAATAAAAATAGGCTACATCGCTTACTAAAACCGACTTATACCCATCTTTATAAGGTAACAGAAATCGGTTTCTGAATTCTCTTTGTTGAAAAAAATTAATTAATCCTTCCAGGGACTTTTGATTACTACCTTCTGAAAGCGACTCCAGTTTCTCAAAAGCGACCTGTAGTTCTTCTTGTTCTACAGGTTTTAACACATAATCTATACTGTTGTACTTAAATGCTCTTACGGCATATTCATCATAGGCAGTGGTAAATATGATCGGACTGCTTAACTTGATTTTATCAAATATCTCAAAGCTTAGCCCATCTGCCAACCGTATATCCATCATCACCACGTCAGGCTGGGGATTTTCACGAAACCATGCTACACTATCTCCTACACTGTCCAAAACTGCCATTATCTCAGCCTTTGGCCTGATTGTCTTAATTAAACGTTTTAGCCTACCTGCGTTGGGTTGCTCATCCTCCAATATTACGATGGTGTTGATCATACTTTTATCAGTGATAGGATTACTTTAAAGGAAGCATCGTCTTGTACAATTCTTGGTTCCTGTACTGACAAGAGATTGTATCGTCGGATAATGTTTCGGATACCTATACCTGAAGAATCCAGCGGCTTCTCAATAGGCAGAAAAGAGTTTTCAACAATCAGTTCTTGTTTGTCGTTGTTGTATAGCCTGATTTTTAGAGGATCTTTTTTGCTTGTCTTATTGTGTTTTAATGCATTTTCAACAAGTAACTGTAAGGTGAGGGGAGGCATATGCAGGTTTCGGAGTTCTGTATTTACTGCAATATCAAAATGTACCCCTTCTCCAACCCGATGTTCGATAAGAAACATATAGGAATTCAGAAATTTTAATTCGTCATCCAGCGAAATAAGGTCTTTTTTGGAATTTACTAACAGGTACCGATAAATACGCGAGAAGTTTTCTGCATACTCATATCCAAGCTGTTGATCTTCCAGAATCAGCTCTGAAAGAACACTCAGATTATTAAAAACAAAGTGAGGATCGATCTGCAATTTTAATGATTGTAGCTCAGCTTCCATTGCCACCTGATTTAGTTCAGCAGACCGTATAGCTTCATTTTTCCAGTTTACAATAAGGTAGTTACCTGTATTGATTCCCATAATCATAAAGGCGATCATGATGCTTACCATTATCCATTGCAACATACCTCGTGTCTGTTCAATAGATATTTCCGGACTTATAACTGAGGTATCCTCACTGCTTATGTAAGAGCAAAGCTGATTGACTATCAGATTGATGAGTAAGACAGTAACTAAGTTCAGTCCTGTTTCAACGATAAGGCGCCGACCTGCATACTGAGTCCATGATATACGTTTATTCAACTCACTACCAATACGAATGCTGGATTCTGAAATCAGGAAGCAGAACACAGTTGAGATCAGACATTCTTCCAGAACTTCTCGCCAACCTCGGGTAAAGAAATTCTGCCAGTAAGAGGCATAAGGGTCTATTATGTAGGAAACAAGATAGAGGAGTACAAAAGCAAATACTGTAAACAGGATCCGTTTTCCATTATTATTTAAAAATGTATCTTTTTCTTTCCCCATTGTATAAAATCTCACAGTAAAGCCTTTGCTCTGCCAGATTTGGATAAATCTACAATAGCCATAAGCACCATCTATCTCTTTAACTCTACAAAGTTGAGAAGTATATCTTAAAGACTTTTCTTTTTTTTACCTAAACGTTGTTTTTAGGTACTGAATATCCGGATTTGCTTACTGAATCAAAAAGAAAGAATAGACTCTATTTCTGATCTGATGTGCCTAATGGATCGACAAAGCGAGTATCAACTAAAAAAGTCGGATCTGTGAGAGTTTTAAGAAAAGCGATAATCTCCTTTTTTTCGCTTTCAGTCAATAGGATACCTGGTTGTTCATTTTGAGTAAGCACTGGGTCTAATGTTGGAGAATATTTAACTCCCGAAACATAGTGATTTAGTACAGATTGTAATGTGCGAAACCGCCCATCATGCATATAAGGGCTTGTGCGTTCTACATTGCGAAGAGAAGGAACTTTGAACTTTGCTCTATCTGCCACATTTCCAGTAATCTGTTCCCTTCCATAATCTACAGGCGTTTCATCTAGGCCGTTGTTTCGATAGGAGTGATCTGTGAACAAATCAGTGGCATGACAACTGGCACATTTTTGTTTAAATAACTGTAATCCTGCTTTTTCCTCCTTTGTAAATTCTACTCCATTTTCGTGACGTATATAGTTGTCATACCGTGAATTAGAGGAAATCAACATGCCTGTAAATTGAGCCAGTGCACGTAACATCAGATCCGAAGTGATAGTATCTTTTCCGAAAATAGTCTTAAATTGTTTTTTATAAGTAGGATTTGCATTCAGCTTTTGTAGAACATTCACAAGTTTTTCATCCATCTCCTGGGTATTCTCAATAGCATTTAAGGGGACCAGATCAATATGACTTACTCCACCATCCCAAAAAAACTCAGATTGAAAGGCCAGATTCTGAATAGCTGGTGTATTACGAAATCCTACTTTGTCATTAACGCCATGACTCACATCATGCCCATGATCTGCAAACGCAAACATTTGTCTGTGACACGTACCACAGGAAACAGTGCCTGTTCTGGAAAGCCGGGGTTCGTAAAACAATAACCGGCCAAGTTCAAACCCTTCCTTAGTAATAAGATTATCCTTAAAAGCAAAGACAGGATCAGGGAAGTTAGCAGGAACATTTAATGCATAGAGATCTACAGGTGTTACCTTTGGTTGATCGCTACAACTGCCAAGAAGCATGCTATTGATACACACCAGTACACAATACCATTGGACTATGCGAAAGGATAGTGGTTTCATTTTTAACGGGCTTTGGCTTAATAGTGGTCATTGCAAATATATCCCAATTATGGTTTGTTACATACATTGCTTTTGAATCAAACATTTTTCAGTTGATTATCAGTTTAAGTTTGCGATTCAATATCTTCGGGGAAATGGATTTCATACAAGATCATTTCAGGAGGATTCTCATTTGATTTTACACAAGGTAGATAGATAGGTAGGATATTTCTCTGTTAGTAGCTTCTTGTTTTTATTTCTATATTTACTTCATGCAAACCCTTTTTGTTCAATACGTTTCTCTTATTCTGATTATTCTGGCACTAGTCATGCTTGCCAACAAGCTTCGTCTGGCATATCCAATTGTACTGGTATTGGGAGGACTGGCACTGAGTTTTACAAAAGCATTTTCACATGTTGTTATAGATCCGGAACTGATCTTTTTTATTTTTCTGCCTCCTTTACTCTATGAGGCTGCCTGGCAAACTTCCTGGAAAGAATTCTGGCGCTGGAGACGTGTAATTACCAGTTTCGCTTTTCCGATTGTGATTCTTACTTCCTGTGTAGTGGCATTTGCTTCTTATTTACTTATTCCAGGTTTTACACTGGCATTGGGCTTTTTGTTGGGAGGTATTGTTTCCCCTCCGGATGCAATCTCAGCTACAACCATTATGCGCCAGGTGAAAGTACCTCGATCACTGGTTAGTATTATTGAAGGTGAAAGTCTTCTGAATGATGCATCCTCTTTGGTTGTATTTCGCTTTGCATTGGTTGCCGTTACTACAGGACAATTTTATTTTTCCGAAGCTGTTGGTAGCTTTTTCCTCGTGATTATATTGGGAACACTCATAGGATTGGTAATCGGATTGATTTTCTATGCTATATATATGTGGTTACCTACCACACCCAGTATAGAGGTTGTGCTGAGTTTACTTGCTCCTTACTGTATGTATTACTTTGCTGAGCATTTTCACTATTCCGGGGTTTTAGCTGTCGTTGCCGGAGGCCTTCTATTATCCAATAGACGTCAGAATATGCTTACCTATCAGGGACGTGTGCAAAGTCCCAATGTATGGTCAACAATTGGTTTTGTTCTCAATGGATTGGTATTCTTACTTATAGGACTTCAGTTACCTACAATTACCAGCCAGATCAAAGAAGTAAGTTTGGGTCAGGCTATTTGGTACGGGTTAGCCATTTCGCTGGTATTAATTATCACAAGACTTCTGTGTTCACTGGGCGCTTCTCTTTTTACCAGATTCATGAAGCACTTTATTACTGTGGCAGATCCGAACCCAGGGTGGAAAATACCTATTATTTTCGGATGGGCTGGGATGCGGGGTGTAGTGTCACTTGCTGCAGCGCTGTCTGTTCCTCTACTTCTCGATAAAACGCACCCATTTCCTTACCGTGATCTGATATTGTTTATCACCTTTATTGTAATTCTGGTAACTCTTGTTTTTCAGGGAATGACTATGCCCTGGATAATCCGGAAAGTCAATCCGGAAGACCGATATACTACCATTCCTGAATCCAGACAAGAGATTATTATTCAGAAGAAAATGGCAATGGCCTCTTTACAGTTTTTAGAAGAGCAATACAGTGATCAGTTGCCTTTGAATGAGCACATCAATAATCTCTATGCCCGATTAAAACTGGATTTGGCCTTTTTTAACCAGGAGTTGAATGAATCAGAAGATTCAAAAGAGAATTCATTGAAGAGTTTTCAGCGTATTTACCTGGAAATACTTCAAAAACAAAGAGATTACCTTCACCAGATGAATCACCGTGCAGAATTTGACGAAGACCTGATCCGGAAATATCTTTCATTGATAGATCTGGAAGAAATGAAGGTTCGGGAGAAGTTATTGCAGGAATTAGATGTGTAAAAAAGAGAAAGTGAAAGGATATTCACTTCTTCTGAAGAATTTCATCCAGCTTTGCTTTGTATATTCGACCGATAGGTATTTCTACATTGTTAACGCGGATATACGTTGCACTTACAGCCTGTACATGATTGAGTGCAACGATAAATGACTTATGTATTCGTATAAAACGATTAGGAGGAAGTTTTTCTTCCAGGTAACTAATACGTAGATAAGAAACCAATGATCCTGAAACCGTATGAATACGAACATAATCTTTCAGGCTTTCGATCCATAGTATGTCATCCAAATAGAGCCTCACCATTTCTTTATCTACTTTAAAATACTGATAGTCTCTTGTGGTATTGGGTTGCTCCTGTACTTCTGGCTGAGTGAATGGCACTGCTGAAAATCGATAGAGCTTGCCTATAGATTGCAGGAAGCGTTCAAAGGAGATGGGTTTTACCAGAAAATCCACTACGTCAAACTCATAACTTTCCAGCGCGTATTCTCTAAAGGCTGTCGTAAAAATTACCTTAGGTCTGTAGCTCAAGGGACGTAACAAGTCAAACCCTGTCAGGCGGGGCATTTGAATATCCAGAAATATCACATCAACCATCATTTGCTGCAAGGTTCCTAACGCCTGGCTGGGACTGTTGGATATACCTACCAGCTCGAGATCTGGTAACCGGCTTATATAATCCTGCAGCAGATTAGTTGCCAGAGGTTCATCATCTAGTACAAAACAACGAATAGCCATTAGTTTATAGTGAATTTTAAGACTGCCAGAAACTGACTATCTTCTTGTAGTGTAACTAATTCGTAATTATTTGGAAAGAGAATCTCCAGTCTTTTTCTCAGGTTAGCTAATCCTAAACCTGTTGTAGGAATGGTTGGGCATTCATCTACCACTGAATTTTCAACAGAAAAGACCAGGCGATTACCTGTTTGCGTCAGATTCAATTGTATCCAGCAGTTCGTTTCAGATCGTGCAGCTCCGTGTTTGAACGCATTTTCGACAAATGGTAACAGCAACATAGGCGGAATCATAAGTTCAGACCAATTTGTGAGCTCATGAAAGTTTGTCTGTACATCCAGTCGTTCCCCATACCGAATCTGTTCCAGTGAGATATAGTCATTTAAATAGGCTATTTCTTTATTCAAAGGTACTGTAGATCGATTGCTCTCATGTAACTGATAACTTAATAAACCTGCCAGTCCATGCAGTAAATGAGGTAGTCGAGCTGGCTGATGCATGGACACTGAAGTCAGGTTATTGAGTGTATTGAACAAAAAGTGAGGTTGTACCTGTGATTGCAGCAAATGGTATTCTGCTGCAAGCTTCTCTCGCTTATATCTCTCACTTAATCGTTGCTGATTAAGGGCATGCCGTACCAGATCTACCACAACAAATAGGGCTACTACCAAATGTAGTTGCATGGATTCAGCGAGTATTTTAGGCCAATACAAGAAAGGTTTCTCTAAGCCAGGTATATTATAAGCCGGATAATACCACGTGTAATTAATATAGCGGCGAAGCAGTCCAAAAACCAATATACTTGCAATTAGACTCACCCAAAAGCCTGTTGTTCGGCCAGAGAGTAAAAAGTGTCGGATTGTAACAAAAAGATTCCAGTATCCTGCTACAATTAATAGGGGAATTTGCAACGTAATCAGACACAAGCTTTGCTGAAAGTTATCCAGATAAGCCCCTGTATTCAGCCATTCAAATAGAAAGTAACCTATCCAGAAAGCGCTTTGGGCCCACACTTGCCTGTAAGGTATTAATGCACTAAAACGAGCCATCCTCTTTATTCTATTTCAATTTGAGGACTAAATCTACTACTTTTTTTTCTGGTAAACTGTAGAATTTGCCCAACAACAAATTTGTAATCCTCAACTGTAAAAAGCACCTGACAAACAGCGTGTATTTTCGTCCAACTGCGATAGGTAGGTATCAAATGTTGTATAAATGGCAAGGTAGACCGATGGTCTAAATTGTCAGATTGAATAAAATAGTTTAGCGTACTTCGGCTTATCAAAATACTTTTTCCCTTTTTCAATTAAACCTTTACAAAATTATGAAAACGTTCCAAACCATTTCTCCATCATTCGTTTCTGATTCTGCATTTAGTACAAAGGGTGCTACCAGCCTTCGTTTTTACACTAAGTTTAAAAGGTATTCTTTTGTATGTGTTGGTATACTGACTTTGATTTTGTATCCGAAAATTACTCAAGGGCAAGACAATCAGCTTCTGGCAGAGAGCAATCTTCAGCATGTTTCTTCCAAACCTGTATCTATGCAGAATTCTGCTTTGTCAGATACCACCTCTGTAAGTGATCCGGATAAGAAGTACATGGTCTATGTTTTTGTGAATGAATTGGGTAAAGTAAAAGTGACAATTGATAACCCCAATCGATTACGTTATGTAATCCGAATGGTTGATAACCAGGACAGAGTACTCTATCAGGAGTTTACCAATCTGAGCCAGTATCGGCGTAGTCTGGATATTTCAGGTTTGATAGATAGCTTTTGCCAGGTTATTGTAGATATTGATAATCAACCTCTTACATATAAGATACAAAGAAAGAAGAACAAAGATTCTTATAGTATACAAAATCTTCCAGTTCAGGAACAACCTATTGTAACAGACAAAAATAAACAGAAATTACAGCAAGATTCTGTTATAGTTTCTAAACAAGATTAGTAATAATTTAAGTATGCTTCCTGTGAACAAACGAAAACGGGTTATATTTTATAGATTTACAATCTTAATTCTGAAAGAAGAAAAGGGTTGGGTGGTGCTCAACCCCTTTTTATTATCTACCCATCCACTTATTGAAACGAAGAAATAAATCACACAATCTCCCATTTCCCATCAGCATCTTTTGCATAAGACAGCCCGTTACTCATAACATGAATTTCACGTCCATCCTGATCAGTACTATTTTTCGACTCATATACCCGTATACCATTGTTATTTCGTGTCAGATATACAATCAATGCCTGTAATGTTGGAGCTACATCTGATAACCATTGGTCATCACTTTCCCGAATAAATGCCTGGCTCATAATTATTTAGTTTTAAACTATTGAAAGTGAAAATACATAAAAAATCCTGCCTCCATTTATTTACTACCTTGACAAGTTTGATTCTCTTTAGATAAAAGGCGACCTAAATCCATCCAGAAGAAATAATTTGATCAATGTGGATGGGATAGATTTCAGCCAGCCTACATATTTTTTCTTTCATCACAAACTTTTACAACTACCTAAGGATTGTCTATAAGAACTGTACGAATACTACTTTTGCAGGCCTTATAAAATTGTTTAAACAACCTGTATGATTTTTGGTTACGATTGTTTGAAATTCATACTTTTTTATTTAAAATTCTTTATCCTTTACACTACCTCAAAGAGTAAATTTGCTCCGTTATTAAGTGGTTATAAGGTTAATTATGACAAGCACTAACATAAAAAAAGAGTCTTGTAAAGACTTTGTGTAAAATTATAAGTATTAAAAATTAGTATTCAGATGGAAATCAGTAAAGTTACAAAAAGTGTAAAAGCCTTTGGTACAGAGGCTGCAGATGCACCCTTAAAATCACTTACCATTCAGAGAAGAAATGCTGCAGCATATGATGTTGAGATTGAAATTTTGTATTGTGGTGTTTGTCATTCTGATTTACATACTGCCCGCAACGAATGGCATGGTTCTGTTTATCCGGTTGTACCTGGCCATGAAATTGTTGGTAGAGTAACCCGTGTTGGTGATCGTGTTACCAAGTTTAAGGCAGGAGATCTGGCAGCTGTAGGATGTATGGTAGATTCCTGTCGTGAGTGTGAACATTGCAAAGAGGGTCTGGAGCAGTATTGTATTCCTGGATTTACCGGAACATATAACGATCTCGACAAACATTTGGGAACTCGAACATATGGTGGCTATTCAGAGAGTATTGTGGTAGATGAGCACTTTATATTGCGTGTACCTGAAAATCTGGATCTGGCTGCAACTGCTCCATTATTGTGTGCAGGTATAACAACATATTCACCACTGAAACACTGGAATGTAGGACCTGGCAAAAGAGTAGGAGTAGTAGGCATTGGCGGCCTTGGGCACATGGCAATTAAACTGGCTAAAGCGATGGGGGCACATGTAATAGCTTTTACTACCTCTGAGTCAAAGTTCGAAGAGGCCAAACGTCTGGGCGCAGATGAAACAGTGCTTTCCAAAGATCCGGAACAGATGAAAAAATATGCAGGGAGTCTGCATTTTATCATTGATGCCGTCTCTGCACAACATGATATGAATGCATACCTGCGATTGCTTAAAGTAGATGGAACCATTGCCCTGGTTGGTGCGCCCGAACATTCTCTTCCCGTACATGCTTTTAGCGTGATTCCAGGTCGAAAAAGCCTTGCTGGTTCTATGATTGGCGGCATTGCTGAAACTCAGGAAATGCTGGATTTTTGTGCAGCGCACAATATCGTTTCAGATATCGAACTAATTACTATGGATCAAATCAATAAAGCATACGAACGCATGCTGAAGGGTGATGTTCGCTATCGTTTTGTAATTGATATGGCTTCGCTCAAAAATGCTACTGGAGCATAAGTAGGATTAGTAGTTTACTAAATCATGTAAGGGCTTGTAATAGTCTGAAGAGGAATCTTCAGACTATTTTTTGTTTGTCTTATCTGAAACCAAGTAGTATTTTATACAGACGATAGATACTTTACTTTTAATATGGATCATTGAGAAACAATAGAATAGATTAACATAGCGGTTAATGCGCCAATAAGTGTATTGAGAAAGTTGACAGCATCATTAGATAAGTACTGTTTTCGTTCCATCGTTCCACCTAATATTGAATCTGAGAGGTTTCCAACCGTTCCTGCTAGCACAATCCATACCAGATTCCAGGTCCAACCAAATCCAAATCCATAAATACCTGCAATGATGCAACTTCCCAACATTCCTAGCAAAGTTCCTTCCAGGCTTACAACGCCATCTAGCCCCCGACTATCTGGTTTGAAACTGATAATATTGTAAAACCTTTTTCCATAAACATTACCTAGTTCGCTGGACAATGTATCTGAACTGGCTGAAGCGAAACTGGCTGCCAGCATTAGATGGAATAATTCTGATTGATGAGTAAACAGCCAGCTTAGAAGTCCCAGAATTCCTCCAACTCCTGCGTTGGCAATAACTTGTGAAGCTTTTCGGCGACCTTTATTTTCCTCTGCCAAACCCATAGAGGCTTTGTAGGCCGATCCCCAAGAAGTTGCCAGAGTTCCCATTACAAAAAAACTTGCCATCATAATCAGTCCTGGAAAGCCAGCTCCCAGAAAGACAAGAAACCCAAGCAAGCCTCCCGTAATGGCAGCCGGAGTAGTGAGTTTTTGTGCCTTTATGCTCAGGATCATTCCTGTCAATAGAATCAGGAGAACAAGTATGTATTGTATTTGAGTGGATAGTTGCATAGAGAGCTTAGCTGACTTCTACAATTATTTTTCCAATAGTCTTTCCCGTCTGGAAGAATTGTAATGCCTGTGGCAGTTGTTCAAAAGGGAAGGTATGACCAATCAAAGGAGGAGGGAGTTTCAATACATTGATTTCTGCCAATAACTCTTGCATTAGTTCTGCCTTCTCATAAATCCAGATCAGATTAAATGCCATTAAGGATTTATTCTGAGGGATCATTTTGAGGGGAGAAAGTCGTGGACGAAACAAATATCGCCAAACTAGTTTAAAATAATTAGGTCTATTTCCTTGTGTGGTAAACTGTGCTGATCCATAGGCAATTAAACGACCTTGAGACGCCAGCAATTCATAACTCCAGTAAAAGTATTTACTTCCGGTTGTTTCCAGCACAATATTTAGTTCGCGTCCCTGAAGAGCTTTTTGTACATCATTTTTAAATTGAGTGGAACGTATTACTGCACCGTCGTACCCTTCCTTATGTAATAGTTCCAGTTTGGAGGCGTTCCCTACTACACCAATTGTATATGCTCCCAGACGTTTAGCAATTCGATTTGCCAGAATGCCAACTCCTCCTGCTGCACTATGAATTAAAACAGTTTGTCCGTTTTTTAAAGCTCCCAGTGGCACTAATGCATAATAGGCTGTAAGTACCTGTACCGGAAATGCGGCTCCCTCTGCAAAAGTCCATCCTTCTGGTAAAGGCATGACATAACGGGCGTCTATATTCAGGCGTGTTGTATAAGAGCCAAATCGGGTTACTCCCATGATTTTGTCTCCTACCTTTAGATGTGTAACTTCACTTCCTACCTGTACTACTTCACCTGCATACTCCAATCCAGGTACAAAAGCCCCTTTTGGTGTAGCACTATAAAGACCCTTGATGGCAAAGATATCTGCATAATTGAGTCCAATTGCCTTCACTGCAATGGTTACCTGATCTGAATCAGGCAATGGGAGGGTTTGTTCCTGTATATATAAGTTTTTCAGTGAACCAGCTTTGGGTACAACAAATGCACGACGGCTAAGCATAGAAATAAGATGTTAGCAAGTAATAGTAATATGCTTTGTCAAAAGTAGTGATCTACATGGAGAATCTACTAACTCTTTGCTTCTTATACATAATGTCAGAGGTGGGGATAGATAAAATAACAAAGCCTCCAATTTCGGAGGCTTTGTTATTATGTATGTTCAATTAAACCGGATTAATAAACTTCCTGTTTAACTTTTTGTGCATTCACTACATCTATCCATTTTTTTGCATTCACAAATGCTTCCATCCATGGACTTACTTCATCTTTGCGGCCTTTTGGATAATTTGCCCAGTGCCATTGGAACAATGAACGCTCAATGTGTGGCATCATGACCAGATGGCGGCCTGTTTCATCACACAACATAGCTGTATTAAAGTCTGAATCGTTCGGACTCGCTGGATAGTTTTCATAGGCATACTTGGCAACAATCTGATACTTATCTTCCTGGTATGGTAGCTGGAATCTTCCTTCTCCATGCGATACCCATACACCAAGTGTAGCTCCTTCCAATGTTGACAACATTACAGATTTATTTTTCTGTATTGTTAATGAGGTAAAGATACTTTCGTGTTTGCCACTTTTGTTGTGTAGCATTTTAGGTTTCTCTGCATGGTCTTTATTGATTAGACCTAGCTCTATAAACAACTGACACCCATTACAAACACCTACTGATAAGGTATCCGGACGGTTAAAGAAGTTCTCTAAAGCCATTTTCGCTTTTTCATTATACAAGAATGCTCCCGCCCATCCTTTAGCAGATCCTAAAACGTCAGAGTTAGAAAAACCACCAACAGCACCAATAAACTGAATGTCTTCCAGCGTTTCACGGCCAGATATCAAATCAGTCATATGTACGTCCTTCACGTCAAAACCTGCAAGGTAGAGAGCATTGGCAAGTTCGCGTTCAGAATTACTTCCTTTTTCACGAATAATAGCTGCTTTCGGACGAGGAACTGTAGGATCAATCACTGGCTTCTTTCCATCAAATTGAGATGGAAAAGTATAGTGTAGTGGCTGGTTTTTGTAATTATCAAACCGCTCTTTTGCCTTTACAGGACCACTTTGTTTTTGGTCAAGCAGATAAGAGGTTTTAAACCATACATCACGCAGTTGATTAATATCCAATTGCACTGTTTGTGCTCCTTCTACTGTGATTACCAGGTTAGGCAGAGAGGTTACACGACCAATTTTATGATATGAAACATTAGCTGCACTGAGAGTAGCTTCAATACGTTTTTCTTCTCCTTCTGTTGCTTGAAAAACAATACCAATATTTTCTGAGAAAAGTAATTTAATCAAATCTTTTTCACCCAGACTGCTCAGATCAAGTTCTGCACCCAGATCACGATCAGCAAAACATAGTTCCAGTAGGGTGGTAATCAATCCTCCACTTCCAATATCGTGTCCTGCCTGGATCAGTTCTGCTTTAATCAGCTCCTGAATTGTATCAAAAGCCTTCTTAAATTGAGCTGCGTCTACTACATCAGGTGCTTCATTTCCAATCCGGTTCACTATTTGGGCAAATGAAGAACCACCTAATTTATAGGTATCTGCTGAAAGGTTAATGTAGTATATGGCACCTTCATTTTTCTGTAGTACCGGTTCAACTACCTGTGTAATATCATTGCAATGACCTACAGCAGAAATAATCACAGTACCTGGAGCAATTACTTCATCATTCTTGTATTTCTGCTTCATGGAAAGTGAGTCTTTCCCTGTAGGAATATTGATTCCCAGCTTAATGGCAAATTCCGAACAGGCTTCCACTGCTTTGTACAGGCGAGCATCTTCTCCTTCATTCTTACAGGCCCACATCCAGTTTGCGGATAGGGACACACCTTTTAATCCACTTTTGATAGGAGCCCACACAATATTTGACAATGCTTCTGCAATGGCATTACGGCTACCTGCTGCCGGATCAATCAGTGCAGAAAGTGGCGAATGTCCTACTGATGTAGCAATTCCATCTTTGCCTTGAAAATCCAGTGCCATTACGCCACAGTTATTCAAAGGTAACTGCAAAGGTCCTGCACATTGTTGTTTGGCTACCCGGCCACCTACACATCGGTCAACTTTGTTTGTTAACCAATCCTTACAAGCTACAGCTTCCAGCTGAAGTACTTGTTCGAGGTATTCGTTGAATTTACTTTGATCATATGTTATAGGCTGATAGGTTTTTTTCACTGTGCGATCTTCCATTACCAGCTTTGGTGAATTGCCAAACATATCCTTCAGTTCAAGATCTATAGGTTTAGCTCCACTGGTTTCTGATTGAAAAGTAAACCGATGATCGCCAGTCACATTTCCTACAACATACATAGGAGAACGTTCTCTATCAGCTATTTTTTGTAGTGTTTCTATATCTTTTTCACTGACAACCAATCCCATCCGTTCCTGCGATTCGTTTCCGATAATTTCTTTTGCAGAAAGGGTAGGATCCCCAACAGGTAGCTTACTGAGGTCAATTTTACCTCCGGTTTCTTCTACAAGTTCAGAAAGACAGTTTAAGTGACCGCCTGCACCATGATCGTGAATAGAAATGATGGTATTATTATCGCTTTCTACAATAGCGCGTATCGTATTGGCAACTCGTTTCTGCATTTCTGGATTAGAACGCTGAACGGCATTGAGTTCAATACCACTACCATGTTCCCCTGTATCGGCAGAAGATACAGCTGCACCACCCATGCCAATACGATAGTTGTCTCCACCCAGAAGAACGATTTTATCTCCAGGGTTAGGTTTATGTTTTTTAGCCTGATTGGCTTTGCCATAACCAATACCACCGGCCAGCATTATTACTTTGTCATAACCCAGTTTACGGCCATCTTCCTGATGTTCAAATGTTAAAACCGAACCCGTAATAAGTGGTTGGCCAAACTTATTTCCGAAGTCAGTAGCTCCATTAGATGCCTTAATCAGAATATCCATTGGAGTTTGGTATAGCCACTTTCTTTCTTCCACACTACGTTCCCATGGACGATCCTCTGCCAAACGAGAAAGAGCTGTCATATAAATGGCGGTTCCTGCCAGTGGGAGAGACCCTTGTCCACCAGCAAGTCTGTCGCGGATCTCACCTCCTGAACCCGTAGCAGCCCCATTAAACGGTTCTACTGTAGTAGGGAAGTTGTGAGTTTCTGCTTTCAGGGATATTACGGATTCAAAATCAGATGTTGTATAATAATCGGGAACATCCGAACGGCCGGGAGCAAACTGCTCGACAACAGGTCCTTTGATAAAGGCCACATTATCTTTATAGGCAGAAACGATTTCGTTTGGATTTTCCTCAGAGGTTTTACGAATTAATTTAAAAAGAGAAACAGGTTTTTCTTCTCCATCTATAATAAATCTTCCATTGAAGATCTTATGACGGCAATGTTCGGAGTTTACCTGAGAAAAACCAAAGACCTCTGAATCGGTGAGAGGTCTTCCAAGTCTGACAGCAAGAGAGTTAAGGTATTCTACCTCGTCCTCACTCAGAGAAAGTCCTTCCTGTTTATTGTAGGCTGCAATATCTGTTATTTCAAGAACAGGTTCCGGTGTTATATTGATCGTATAGATTTGCTGATCAAGCCCACTATACTTTCTGGAAAGCATAGGATCAAAGTCTGCAAAGTCTTCATCTACTTTTTTGAACTCCTCAATTCTGACGATATCTGTCAGTCCCATGTTTTGGGTGATTTCCACTGCATTGGTACTCCAGGGAGTCACCATGGCAGCTCTTGGGCCAACATAAAATCCCTCAAGTGCTTCTTTTTGCTGGAGGCTGGCTCCGCCAAAGAGCCATTCAAGTTTTTGGATATCAGTTGCAGAAAGTTGCCGTTTTACTTGTAAAGTGTAAACGGTCGCAGGTTGACTTAGAAAGAAATAAATCATGGTCTTTTTTCGAAACTGCAAATCTACTGCTAAAATTTTAAAACAGTAGCTAAAGAAGAAATATATTGGTTGTTTTTTGGTAAACCCAAAATAGCAGTAGTAAAGTTCATCATTTATTTATAACTGCTAATAAAGTTCTATCTGGGATTAATTATGAGTTCATACCAAAGATGACTTCTATTTCTACAAAATTGTTTGATTGAAGATACAGTAAAGGATTATAGTGTATTTAGAAAAATAGCTAGCAGGTAATGACACTCATCTTTGTCTCAATAGTCCACTTTTAGTTATATGTCCACTTTTTTGTCTGACCTATCAGCCATCTGGTATGACTTTAACTTTCTACTTTGCGACCTAGTAATTTTAGTTCTCTAAAGTTGTTTACATGAGTTTGCAATTGTAGGTTTTCATTCAGCCTGCAATTGCAAAAATGCGTAACAGACAAAGACTGGTTTTGCCACAAAGCGTGTTGTGGAATAAACGTTGATAATAACAAGGACTCGTAGCATATAAGAGGCCAGTCTTGGCCTCTTATATCTTTCAGATCATTTTGCCACTACCAGAAAAACTTCTCCTGATACAAAGTTAGATATTGACTAACTTCACACATTTACACGAAGTCTGAGTATAAAACCAATGCCTCATTAAACTGGGTCGGGCCTGAATATAGCAGTAGCACCCATTGCCTTTAATTGGTTAACTATGTGTTTCAAGTGGGCCAAATACCCTTCTTTGTATTCGATTTCTCCCTGTTTACTTACGACTAATGCCTGTTGAGGTGTTAGGTTCAATTGATCCTTGATGAATTGAATTAACTTCAGTTTATCTTTTCCAATGTCTGTGATAATGACCTTTCCTTTAATCCATTCAGATTTGTCTGTTATTTGCAGTTCATTAATAGGTTCCTCAGCTTTTTCCAGATATTCCACATAGACCTCCTTCCAGAATTCATTGGTAAGATCACTATGTTCTTCAAGATATTTTACTGCTTGTTGTGAGTCAGCTTCTATATTCTTGATGATTGTCAGGAAATTAGAAAATTCTGATAATGTTTCTGCTACTTTTACAGGCATCCAGTTACCGGCTCCATGCCATGAAAAATATACCGGAAATTCCTTGTCATTCTCTGAAAAGTCCACATAAAAAGGGTCATCAAAGTAGTTGGAACAGATTACATACCAGTTCTTGTTAAAATCCCCCTCATTAGTTCCTACTAAACTCTTATGTGTGATAGTATCATACCTGTAGCCTGCCTGAAAACACTCAAACGTATCCGGTTTAGGATAGTTTTGAGGAAGACACATGCTTTCCGCCAGAACTGGCTCTTCTAAAAATCTCTTTACTAAGTCGGGTACAACTATCATCCCTATGGCTGGTTATTTAGTATTGTAATTCATTACTAAGAGTTCTTTTGCATGAGTGGGTGTATCTATATTGTTTTCTTGGTAGTTTCTTCACTATAGAAAAATAAAATTGCTATTCCATGCGTTTTCTTATCAGTTCTATTAACTCTTCTTTGGTAAGGCAAGCATTTAAAAAATCCTCAAGACTACCTTCATTTGTTACTTCTGAAAAGAAAACTTCATGATCTGTTCCAAACAAGGTAGGATTTTCCGGATCAGGGTCTGACAGGCAGATATAATAGCTATCAGGAAAACCATAACTATGTAGTAAGGCTATAAAATCGGGTTCTGAAACATTTGTAAGCTTTACAACTTCACTTAGATCTATTTCCTCTTCCTGAAACCAATCATTCCATTCAGTGAAATCATCCGTACCTTCTCTAAATGGGGTAAATAATTGCGGGCTCCAGAACGCCTGCCCATGTCCTTCCTGTATAATACGATAGTAGTGATCGATTATCTTATCATAAAAAGCTTGCTTATTCTGCTGAAAAAGTTCCTGGTTTGCATTTATGTAGCTTCCAATTCCTATAATAGGCTCAGTTTCTTCTGCCTTTTGCCATGGAGTATCTATGGGTCGTTGGTATAGAACAGTGTTAAAAGTAATTGACAAAATATCGTCCTTTAATGAATGACCTTTTACTCTTTCCGTATTCCCTCCCAATTGTTGTATACGGTTTATGATTTCCTGTTTCACTGGTTGCTAGCTGATTAACTAAAAAATAACTACTAAAATATACCTTCACTGCTTTATAAAAGCAGTCTAAACAATTTCAATATATTCAAGAATTTCTTATGGAACAATTGCATTCCCCAAAATGAAATGTTTGTTACAAAGGAATATTGCTTAAATAAAATGAAACTAAAAATTAAATGAGCTTATTTCGCGGTTGGTTAGGTAGTCTCCTACCAGGATGGAAGATATACAAGCAGACAAAACGATAAAATACATACAATTAAGAGATTGTCTACATTATTTCATAAAGGAGACAAAGGGATATGTTGGGTTGTGACAGCCTATTTAAAATTGTACAAGGCAACTTCTTTGAATATCTACAGCTATGATATTAGATCAGATTCATGAACTTATTCTCAGATTTATTGAAAATACAGACCAACCTATTTTCCTAACGGGTAAGGCTGGTAGTGGCAAAACTACTTTTCTACATCACATCCGGGCAAATGTATCAAAAAGTATGGCAGTTGTCGCACCGACTGCTATTGCAGCTATTAATGCAGGTGGGGTAACATTACATTCCTTCTTTCAAGTTCCTTTTGGTCCGTTACTGCCTTCCAATCAGGAAAAAGCCTTTACTACAACTTCAATCAAACAGATTAATCAGGAAAAGGCAAAGTTATTGAAATGTCTGGACTTGCTTATCATTGATGAAATAAGTATGGTCAGAGCGGATATACTGGATTATATACACTCTGTCCTTTGTCAGGTGAGAGGCTCTACCAGACCCTTTGGTGGTGTTCAGCTGTTAATGATAGGAGATCCCTATCAGTTACCACCTGTTTACCAGAATGACTGGCCGGTATTGTCATCGTTTTATGAAGGTCCCTATTTTTTTAATAGCCGTATTTTTAAACAATCTCCTTTTTTAACCTTTGAGTTAGACAAGGTATATAGACAAAATAATCCGGCCTTTATTGAAATTCTCAATAGTATCCGAAGCGGGAATGTTTCTACCGATTTACTCGCCGTGTTGAATACTCGGTATTCTGCTACACTCAATGCTGATCAGGTAAAAGACCACATTACTCTTTCTACCCACAATAAACTGGTAAGTGATATTAACCAGATGCGATTGGAAGAATTAGAAGGGGAAGCACACATTTTTAAGGCAGTCATTACAGGAGATTTTCCCAGAGAAGCTTATCCAGCGGAAGAGGAGTTGGTGCTCAAAGAAGGAGCTCATGTTATGTTCATCAAAAATGACACATCTGGAAAAAGGCAATATTATAATGGCCGGTCTGGTCGTATTGCCCGTATTGAGCAGGGACGTATCTGGATAACTTTTCTGGATGATGGTTCAGAATTTATTGTCAATCCGGAAATATGGCACAATGTGAAATATTCACTCTCGGAAACAGAAGGTCAGATTAATGAGTCTAATACTGGTTCATTTACCCAGTTTCCTTTACGGCTTTCATGGGCTATTACTATTCATAAAAGTCAGGGGCTAAGCTTTGAAAAGGCAGTCATCGATGTCAATTCCGCCTTTGCTCATGGTCAAACGTATGTGGCACTTAGCCGTTGCCGAAGTTTGGAAGGTCTCATTTTGAAAGATCCTGTTCGGCAGCAGAATATAATCTGTGATCCACTCATTGTCCGTTTTATGAAGAAAGCGCTGGATGAAAAGCCGGATATGGATTTTTTAGATAAAGTTATCACTGAAACAGACAAGCAACAGTTGATCGACTTATTTGATTTTTCGCTTATAAGCCAATCGTTTAAACTGTTTCAAAGTATTTTAATTGAAAATGATCTCTCTGAGAGTAAAGCAACAAATGCAAATAAAACACTAAATCAGGAGGTTATACAGGTGGCTAACAAATTTGTCAAACAGGATTTGTCAATTCTACTTGCTGATCCCAGTTATGCTACTATTTGGCAGTCAGAAGTTATTCTGAATCGCCTACGAAAAGCAGCAGCGTATTTCCTGGCAAAAGTTACTATGTTAAGGCAAATAGTTCATGAGATGTATGCAGACCAGAGTCTGGACGACCTTTCTTTGGATATATACCCGGTTATGAATCACTTATTGGTTGCCCTGGATGAAAAGATAACAGCATTTACTCACTTGCCAGCTGCATCCTCCTTTAAGAATATTTTGGATGCAGTAAAGCAGATAGTTATTACCTATCAACCTGTATCACATAACTCTGCACAAAAAACGCAGCCTAAGGAAGTCGAAATTACAAATCCTGTCCTTTATGAACAATTGGTTAGTTGGCGTAAAGAAATAGCATTACAACGAGATGTACCAGAATATACTATACTGTCAGATTCAGTTTTACGAGAAATTTCCAAGAAACTACCCCGATCATTAAGTCAGTTATCACAAATAAAAAATTTTGGTCAGCTAAAGGCAACAGACTTTGGAAGCGAGCTGATACGTATGATAGGAAGCTTTCTTGGTGAAAATGAATTATTTTTCTAAAAGTGTTTTGAAAGGTAGTGGATAAAAACAAGCTAATGATAAGAGAAAGTAATCAGTAAGGTATGTGAATTGTTCAAGAATAATCAACATATATTACTGAGTGCTTACCAACACAATTAGAAACAGAGTAAGTATATGTAGACAGACTTTTTCGCTAAATAGTAAATAGCTGTACTGTAGATGTATAGCTTTCTCTGGTTCTAACTTATGTTTTACTTGGCAAATAATGTTGCCCCATCCCAATGCTCTACCGCTTTGCCATTTACTATACGCCACTGGTCAAACCAGGTAGTGGTGTAGGTCTTGCCAGGATCGTTTGGATTCTTTTCTTCTTTAACAAAGGCTACAGTTACCAGATCTCCTTCTGCAACCACAGATACTACTTTACTTTTCATTTTGTCAGGTATAGGAGAGGGTTTCACCTTTAAAACGTTGGTGAAAAATTTCACTACTGCTTCTCTGCCATTAGCTGCATTCGGATTGTGCTGTATGTAATCTTCTGCGATGTATTTGTCTGCAAGCTCCCAATGATTACATTCCAACAGGTCTTTTACTATATGATAGACGACCTGTTTGTTTTTGTGTAATCTGGTGTCAGAACTGGTAAATAATTTTTCGGGATCGGCTGCACTGGTTACAGGAGTCTGTGCCTGCACCTGAAAAGCAGATAGTAATATCAAAAGGGATACAATAATTCTGAAAGGTGTTAGTTTCATGACTTTGAGAAGATTTGGGTTAAAGTGATTTATCCAGTATGGTGGTGAAATGTTTTGCCATTTAACTGATAAATATAGTTGGTAGTTTAGCAGCTAACAAGTCCATCAACGAAGTTCCTTATAACTTATACCGAAGCTAAGTATTCAAACCCAGCGAGTTATTTTTTCAACTCTTGAACAGGGTCTGAAATGGATCTAAAGTGTATAGAATCTGGTTCTTCTGTTTGGATAACCTTGTTCTTTTCGTCCAGTAACTATTTTTGTTGCTAGCAGAAAATAACAAGATTAAATCACGGTTAACTTATCTTCAATACATTCGCATAGGATAAATCAGGCTTTGATTCAGGAAAAGTTATATGTGTCCCATCCTGATTTTGTTCAAATACAAGTTCTTCCCCTGTACCTATCAAGGTGATTTTTTGTATTTGTCTGAATGCAGAGGGTATAAGGCTTTTGATTGAGACTTTTCCTGTCTGAGGCCAGCCTAGAAGAGTTGCATAGAGAATATCTCCTTTGATAGCAAAACGGACATCTTCACTAGTGAAAGGTTTACCTTTGCCCTCATTGAATCCCTGAGCATTGAGGGGCGCCGCCTGATCCATAGCTGGTCCTTCTCCAAAAATCTTCCAAGGCTTAGTTTGGTAAATAGATTCACTGTTCTTCTGCATCCATTGCCCTATCTCTTCTACTATTGCCCGTTCATCTGAGTCAATTGTACCGTCTCCACGAATAGGAACACTTAATAAAAGGTTACCATTTTTACTAACTACATCTATTAATGTATGGATAACTGTACGGGCACTTTTATAACCATGCCTTTCATATAAAGATCTATCATAATGCCATCCTCCAATACACGTATCAGTCTGCCAGCTAAAACGCTCTATGGTATTGCTCTGACCTCGTTCTATATCCCAAACCATACACTGGCGTTGTTTTTCATCAAGGATCTTCCCGTTGATAACTGCCTGCAAAGATCCTTTTTCGTGGATACTTTTGTTATATAGGTGCGCGGCAATTCGTAACCCAGCGTCACTGATAGGCCAAAGAGGCAAAACGGTGTCATCGAAATAAACCAGATCCGGAGAATAGTTATCAATCAGATCGATAGTTCTCAGAAAGAATTTTTCACAGTATGCTTTATTCGGCACAGACACTCCGTTTCCCCAATTCCATTGCTTATGGATTTGACCATTATCCAGACTGTTTACACTTAAAGGGTGATTCTGGGCATATAATTCCTGAGGGTCTAATCCTTGCCACCATTTTCCTTTTCCTTCTTCAGCCGAAAGCTTTCCATCATAGGCTACTCCTGCATAAGGCCCGGACTTATCGGAACGCTGTGTCGTTTCAAACCAGCTCCAGGCATGGGCCGCATGGACGCTGACTCCAAAGTACAAGCCAGCTTTGCGGGCTGCCTTCTCCCATTCACCAATGATATCTCTCTTTGGACCAACTTTTAGTGAATTCCATGATTGATATTTACTTTTAAACAAATCCAGATTATCATGGTGATTTGCCAGGGCAACAAAGTATTGTGCTCCCGCTTGTTTATACAACTTCATAAGCGCTTCAGGATCCCAATTTTCAGCTTTCCATTCATGAATTACATCCTTGAATCCAAACTTGGAAGGGTGTCCATATTTTTCCAGATGAAATTTATATTTATAGGTACCTTCCATATACATTTCTCTTGCATACCAGTCTCCAGCTTCTGGTTGACATTGTGGACCCCAGTGAGCCCATATGCCAAACTTTGCATCAGTGTACCATTTGGGTACTTTGTATTGTTGCAGAGACTCCCAATTTGGTTTAAAAGGTCCTTTCGCAATAGAATCTTTTTGCAATAGATTCGTTGCTTTAACCTGAAGAGGCTGAGCCATTCCTATAAAGGGAACTATTCCTGACAGTTTTTTAATGACACTTCTTCGTTTCATTTTCCAGATGATTAACTTCTTAACTATATAAACTATTTAATTACTGTCCTACTATTCTCACATAATGATATATACTGTATTCTCTTGATCATACCAGACATAGGGTCTGACAGTTGGAGAAGACAAGTTTACCAAAAGGTGCGTCCTATGGATTGTTTGAGATTGGACATAGGACAACTTACTCTCACAAAGATAGATGGGGTTTGGTGCTTTCTGGTATACAAATAAGACATTACTATATACAAATCCGACTTTCTACTTATCTTTACTAAACATGAGTCTGTTTCTAAAACTGTCTTTCTGTTACAAATGACCTTGAAATCGAACTTTTCTTTACTAAATGCAGATTATGTCAAATTGAATAAAAGCTGGAACTACCAAAATGTTATTAGTCCATTTTACAGATTGTATCTGATAGTTCAGGGAGAAGGGTCGGTTTTTAATGCATCAAAGGAATATTCCCTTGAAAGTGGGTATTTGTATTTGATTCCCAGCTTTACAATTTGTAATCACTTTTGTACAAACTATCTGAATCAGTATTATTTGCATTTTATGGAAGAGAGTGCTGATGGGACATCTTTATTCGACTCAAACCGCAAAATTTTTAAGATTCCGGCCATTGACACAGATTATATCCTTTTTCAACGAATACTAAAGCTAAATCCAAACCGGGGATTACAAAGTTCAGATAATCCGAAAGAATACGAAAAACAACCTATTTTGAAGGGGTTTCAGGAAAAGAATCAGTTGTTACCATTATGTGCCTATGTCGAAACACAAGGGATTCTTTTGCAGTTTCTGGCCCGTTTTTTGGGACTAGAAAATTACCAACCGGTTAATGCAGCCAACATACCATCAAAGGTTCTTCAGACAATTCGTTATATTCAGACACATCTGCAATTGCCACTGACAGTAGAAGATCTGGCTGAACGGGTTAGTCTTAATTCGGATTATTTCTCGAGATTGTTTTACCAGTATACAGGTGAGAGACCTTTGTCATATATTCAGCAAAAACGTATTGAAAGAGCGCAGTTTCTACTTATAACTACAGATTTTCCCTTTTCTGAAATTGCTGCTGAGACCGGATTTGAAACTATCTCGTATTTCTACCGGATATTTAAAAAAAATACCTGTCAAACGCCTGGAGAATACAAAGCAAATCGCCAATTTTAACAATTACAATCTAATAATTTGCAGTCTCCATTCTAATTGCTGCATTTATACGCTTTCGCCCATTTTCCAGCTATATATTCAAAGTGTCCTCTGACGACTTGATAAGTGGATTGACAAGATATATTTCACCCATGCAGTTTTTAAAGGAACTGAGAAATGATTCTGAAACATCGACATTTTTATCTTATCGTTTTCTACTTAACATAACATAAATTACAAAACGAATGATATTATTACATATATATGTTATTATTTTTTACATCTATTTTCTATTGCTATGGTCATAAGTCAGATATCCACTCATGACTAAAGAGTGAACTAATCTTCCACTTATACATGTGTTTCATTTTTGTTGTAAAAATTTGACTAGAATAAAAAAGAGAACTTAGCCAAATCCACTTTTGTTATTATTAAATCTGTACATTATACTATTTTTTGTGGAATATACATATAAAAATGATTACAAAAGAAAATGATACCCTCTGTAGAAGAATCAATAACTTTCAACCTTCAGAATTATCACCAGCTATGTGAGTACTTAGCAGATCAGGATAAGGATCTGAGAACAATTTTGGATATCAATGGTTATCCTCCAATGTGGACAAGGGAAAATACATTTGAAACACTTGTACATATTATCCTTGAGCAACAAGTTTCGTTGGCCTCTGCCTTAGCTGCTTTAAACAAACTTAAGGAGAAAACACAGAGGATCATGCCGGAAACTGTTCTTCTCCTTACTGACGAACAGATGAAAGCTTGTTTTGTCAGCCGGCAGAAAATAGGTTATATAAGAGGTCTAGCTCAGGAAGTCAAAGACAAAAAGATTCTTCTTGAACAATTTGCAAAAATGTCCAACAATCAGGTGCGTCAATCACTTATAGGTTTGAAAGGCATTGGAAATTGGACCATTGATGTATATTTAATGTTTGCACTTAAACGCGCAGATATTTTTCCGATGGGTGATCTAGCAGCAAGCAATGCATTAAAGTCTCTGAAACAACTTGCTTCATCTGCTTCGAAAGAAGAAATTCTCAAAATTAGTGAAAAATGGAAACCGTTCCGATCAATAGCCTGCATGATGCTATGGCATTATTACTTGTCTAACATCAGATGAATGTCTAATCCAGGTAACAGTAGTGCCTCTATACTATGAAGAGAGCAATGATACTAACTCAAATTTGAGACTGGATAAATCACAGCTAAGTCTCTAGAAAAATCTGCGGTATTAAAAAATGGCAATAGCTCTTCCGCTTGGCGGGCATAAGCTTGAATATCAGTAAACTAGATAAGCAAAGCTGGATTGATTCCGCATAACTTCCTCACAGGCTTCTTGATTAGATCGAACAAAGATAAACCTTCATTAGATCTAACTTTAGCTTTTAAATATAGAAATTGTGTAATTCATCGCGAAAACTCCCAGCATCTCGGTTCAATGACTCATCTGACTATGATCTAGTGTTACCTAGGTATCATAAGCCAATTTGTCCATAGCTTTGGCGATGAATACAAGGGACATATACACATAATCCATTAATTATACAATAATGAAGTGTAAATATATGTCAACTTTTCATTAATTATCCGCCTAACATTTGATTTAAATAAAAATAGATACCTTCAACTTTTCCTTTTACTTTTTTCTCTTCGAATCTGAATGCGACATCCGCATAGTGTACAAGATCTTTTTGGGCCTGATAGATTACCTTTCGTTTTAAATCATTATAACGTTCATAAATCTCTTCTATTCCTAATAAAGTTCTCAGTCTTACTAACTCTATATAAACTACAGAACCCTTACGAGATTCTCGCTTAAACAATTCATAAAAACATTGAGAATATCGACTCTGAAACTGCATTAACTCAGAAAGATATTGAGGTTCAAATTCATTCTTAATACGTAGTAGATATGGTAATAATTTGACATCAAACCGAAGTTCTATTTTTCCCTCTCGTTTGTAGTATTCTGCCGAACTGAGTAATGCGATTTGCAGAACGCGATTACCCATATCTATTTTGCATATATGCTTAATAAGTAGCTGAGTTGCCTTTTTCAGTTCTGAAAAAGCAGATTGTCCTGCTAATTCACTTTCTCCTATAAGCTGGTGAATATTGACCCATACTGAAAAGCTATCCTTTTGAATAGGATCTTCTGCATTTATCTCGGGCAAATTTTTAAGGACTGATATAAAAATTCGTCTTTCATATAGGTTCATATCATGTTGTGCAATCACCAAATTATTAAACTGTTTGATCTCTTCACTATCAATGTCATCTATACTACCTTCAATTTCTCCACTACCCGAACCCTGTATAGATTGTTTGGGTAAAAATAAGGGAAGTTGCTGAGCTTTATTCTGCCTTTTGCTAGTATTCATCTTTGCCATACACTTATATAACTTTAATACTTATATCAAAAATGTCACATTTATGTCTTTTGCACAAGTTTCTTTTCAAGAATATTAACGACTACGACTACGAAATTTCGTAGTCGTAGTAGAAAACTAAAATAAAGCCACAAATTTTAATCATCTTCCACTTCAAGAAACAAGACCAACAAATTATAATTCTCAGCCGAAAGCAGATTCCACTTTGATCTAATGAACTGCGAAGTAGGTATACTTCGATCAATACCCTAATGGTAAATAAAAGTTTCACTGATACCTCTACCTTACAAATTACAATACGTACCAATCACTTAACGTGCTATTCTCAACACAAACAGCAACTTTTTTAAAAGATAATAGAGGAACAATCGGCTTAATATTAATTATCCACATTTTCTAATTTTGAACATATCTTAATTAGCAACTCTACTTCTTTTGATCTACTAATATGCCCTGTTGGTCTGATTTAGCATTTTAGGTACTTAGTTACCACTTTTATGGCTACCGCATGGTCCCGGATTAATCTCTTTTAAAATCTCATTTTCAATTCAAGAGTACAAAAGTACAGCTTAGTGCAGTAAGCAACTCATTTCAATAATCAGCAAAGTAATGAATCCATTGATTAGGCTTTTTTCAAAGATATCGGACTTAATTATGATCAAGTGTCTCTGCTTCTATACTTATTTACTCCCAAAGAAAAAATAGTCTTATACTTAGACACAACCGAATAAAACTCTAACAAATATCAGGTCCTGATACTAACAGCAAAGACTGTACAGGTAGTCATTCCACTCTGCTGAAAGTTGTTTGAAAACAGCAGTGAGAATTCTTCTGTAGAAGCTCGCTGGCAAATACACAGGTTTGGTAGGCAAAGACCGGATAGCGCTATTAATTGCAGATCGGGAATTTGTAGGCAAACAGTCGTAAGGAAAGTTTATTGGATCAGTTATTGTTTTTTCTGCGTTAAACATCATTTGTTCATCTTATGCAATGGACAGACCCCATTGGTAGAACAATTATTAGACCGAAAGCCCAAACGCTATAAAAAGATATTTTGTTTTCAATCGGTATTACGGCCTCCGAAGAATTGGGTACTATCTACTACGTAGTAGGTGAATATTAAGGTATTGCTCCAGAACATGAAAAAGTGTGGTTTTGATTCGGAAACAACTCATCTACAATGCTTATAGAAGATAAAAGGTTGATTGTTCTGTTGCTAATCCTTTTGCTTTTTCTCCGATGACAAGCAATCAAGGTGAAAAATATTAAAACTAAGAATTATAGTATAAAGCGTATAGTTCTTTCGTAAAGGACTAGATTTACTTAAGACCTATCAGAATAATAAAACTATTGTTGATAAAACGTTTTGGGATCAGGGTTTACATAGAGTGACTGTTTAGTTTAATATAAATATCCAAGGTTGATTGCAAAATTAGTCTTCTCAAATAGGCTGCTTATTAATGGCTCTGCCCTATCTATTCACTCCTATCCTGGATTTGTTATTTCAATCTAATATAAAGTGCACTTTATTAACGCAACCTAAAATGTGTCCTTTATATTTTCTTAGGTGACTACTTGTGCTTTTTCGGTTGATAAAATCTTTCTAACAAATATTCAAGTTATAAACAGTTGGTTATTAATATCTTACAAATATTAATAAATATAAAAAAATTATAAAAATCTGATTATAAGCATTTTAAAAAATTAGCAGTAATAATCTTCTCGCTAAATATAGATAAGAAGACTTTAGAAAGAACCACCACTCTAATTTTGATTGGAATTCTGCCAGTGTTGCCAGCTATAGAGAACAAAAAACACCATCTTCCAGTAGCTAAATTTTTAGATGAGAAATTCGAATTTATATTCATAAGTGAATTTTTACCAAATTTTGACTTGATTCTCGGATACTTCACTCAATTTGATAACAAAGTGCAATTAGACCGAGTTATTTGTTTGTCTTTCCTTTAAGATTGTTTTAAGAATAAGCTTCGTGGCTTTTCTCCCAGTACTCATAATTGAACAAACCTTGCTCTCGTGTATTTTCTCCCATTACTTCGTGTATTTTCTCCCAGTTGGTTCGTGGTTTTTCTCCTAGTACATCCAAAATATCAATTACCGAATAAAGCTGAGAAATGAAAAAAGTATTCTCTTAGAGTAATAATGCTTCTTACAAATAAACTTTAGTAAATAAAATTGTCTTAAATTCAATACTGGGAGAAAAACCACGAAATTCCATTTAATTAGAATATATAAAATGCAAAGTTCAAGTGAGTAAAAGTCCTTCTTTACTCTACTAAAAAATCAGTCATTACGACTACTAGGAGAAAAACCACGAACCAACTGGGAGAAAATACACGAAGTAATGGGAGAAATTCCAGAATAGCTTAAAAATCAGCTTTCACAATAAGCAACTCATAATCAGATAGTTATTATCAAAACTAGTTTACTAAAGATCTTCATAGAGATAGCCTTGTATTTTTTTTTAGCCATAAAAACTTTTTGCGTTCGTGGAATCTCTCCTAGTTTGTGCTTCGCAAAACAAGTAATTCGATAATAACAAAAAAGTTATCTCGTTGTTGATCTACAATTCAGACTTCTTAAAATTCAATAATGATCTAATTTTAAGGCAGATAGAATACTATTCTGAAAGTTATAGATTTACTAATCTAGCTCTGTTTTATCTAAAGCTATAAGGGGGGCACGCGCAAAAAGGGGGATTCTAACTCTAGTTTAGATTTTTCTTCAAATTTGTATTAAAGTTCGTGGTTTTTCTCCCAGTTGTTCTATTTTTTTAACCCAAACCCTTTTTGGTTAAGGCTAAGTTAGTCTAGTTCTTTTCTAGTTTATCTAATTAGACCAGACTAAGTACTTGATTATAAGTTATTTATATGTATATGCTAGGAGAGAAGGCACGAAGGAATAGGAGAAAAACCACGAACATATTAGGGTTACTAGGAGAAAATACACGTTGCTATAGGAGAGAATACACGTTGTTATTTCTTGTACTAGGATAAATTCCACGAACTGGGAGGAAAAGCACGAAATATTGGGAGAAAATACACGAAGCTTTTATTCTTTTTCATTTACGTCAACCTAAGAACATTATTGTTTCGTGGAATCTCTCCCAGTACAAAAAAGCTAAATAATGGTTGAACATATCTAAAGACTAGTGATTTACTATTATATACTCATAATCCATAGGTATCATTCTGATGTTAGATTATACTAGAATGCTTACCCCTCTGCTGGTTCATATGGGTGAATAAATATGTACAGCACATTAGCGCTTTTACATAATTCACCGTGGCTAGACAAGTGCTATGAATTTTAGCCACTCAACTATGCATGCTAACAAAAATGATTTGGATAATGCCCAAAGGAAAAATGTTGTAAATAAAACCCTCTTTCTTTGTCGATCAGACATACTACAATGTCATTGTAAAAAATAGTTCACGAGTAATTAGGTGCAGACAGAAGCTTCTCTCCAAGAATCAAGAATATTGACAACTTTTACTAAGAAAGTATCCAGAATAGTTGTAAAGATGATCAACAATCCGATTGTATAACTGTCCAAGTGTATTTAGAGACACATAATCATAGATTACTCACTGAAAATTAGGAGAATCCATCTCTCATATGTAATGCTAAATGCCTTAGCAGCATTTATTAATTATGGAAGACAATCTCTAAAATAAATTTAGACAGGTTATATAAGAGAGTACTGGGAATTTTTTGTTTTTGTTTTTCCTAGTATTTGTTTACTTTAGCTCCATGGAACAGCAGTTAGAAATTTTTTCTGCCAAACCCAAGGAGGTTCGCCAGCATAATAATCTTATTTTTGCTCCATTTGCAATGGGGAGCGTTGAAAGCAAAATCTTTATTTCAATGCTTGAACGCATTAACCGGACAGATACTGAATTCCCTTTATGGCGTATTCCCCTCTCCGAGATTTTGCCACGTAAGGATGGCGATAGTTATGAACACCTAAAAAAAGCTGCAGTTGCTTTAAAATCACAGGTAATCGATATTGCTCCTGTTGATCCCATGAACCCAAATAGGAAACGGTTCCGTCTTCGCTCTATTGTAGATAAATGTGACCATGATAGTGGTACAGGATTTCTTTTATGCCAGTTTCATCCTGATGTAAAAGAATATCTACTTAATCTGATTGATAATTATACTCCAGCTGATCTGGCTACGCTCAAAATGTTTAAAGATGAGCGTACTGTACGTTTTTACTGGATGCTTCGTGCACGATTTCGTTACGAAGAATCCCGTATGGCAAAAACTAGTACAGTTTCAGATACAGTTAAGATTCAAATTACAGTTGAAGAATGTCGTAATTGCTTACTAAAGGATATCAAATCTTATCCTAATCCGAAAGATATTAAACGCCATATCCTTGAAAAGGTTGTTAAACCTGAGATTGATAAGACAGATTGTGCTTTTGAGTTTGGTGATCCTGTTAAACAGGGAAACAAAACATTGGCTTGGACATTTATCCGCCGAAGTGGTTCTGTTACCGTTTTACCTCTTGAACCACTACGAATTTCTGCAAAACTTATTGACGCCCTTGAAGCTCTCCCTATTGATGCTAAAGGTATAAGGCGTATCTCTGATGCCTTATATATGGATACTGATGGTTTTGAAGCTTCAGAGGCCTTTGTATGGTTCTTATTACATAAGCTAACTACCTCAAAGGACAAAGATAAAATAGCCTCTCCTGGTGGACAGTTGATTCGTTGGATTGAAGATCGTAAATTCAAATCTGAATTTTTGAAAAAAACAAAGGTTCCCTCCTCTCCTACTCCATCTTATGAGATTGTATCGTATTCAGAAACGGAATTGATTGAAATGCATGAGAATTCTGTAAAACGCAAACGTACTTCATTGGACTTTGCCGCCTGGGTTAAAGAGATTTATCTGGATAATGGCTTTGAAAGACAAAAGATTGATAATATTTGGTATGTAGTTAAAGAAAAATAATATAGTGGTTACTGAAGACAAAAGAAAACTTATAAAAGTGATAAGGTTTCTTGGGGAAGAATTTGTAATAAAGGTTTGTCCAATAACTGAATAATATGAGATAATAAAAAACACGAGACCTTTTCGTGCTTGGTTGTATTTTTGTTTTTCAATGATTAACATTACTATTCTTTAGCAAGAAATTTATCCAGTCCTAGTAAAGCAATAGTAAATACTACCTGAAACCCAGACTGTAATACCCGGTCATGTGACTATTTTATTGCTGATGCCCGTGTAGGTAATGCATGACGTCTAATGCTATTCTTGAAGATTTTGACAGTAGCAGACAAGCTATTTATTTAGAAAACCACAAAGGTTCAAGACATTCAATAATGGCTGGATCAATTCAAAGCATTATGAAACCAGCGTTTTATCCAGTTAGCAATCGACTTTACAATTGACAAATATGGGAACAAAATCGATGTAACGCATATCTTTGATGCTCCACTTAATAAAGTATGGGATGCGTGGACAAACAGCAAATTGCTAGATCAGTGATGGTATCCTAAACCGTGGAAAGCGGTTACTAAATAGCTGGAGTTTCAAGAAGGAAGTTACTGGCTGTATACTATTTTTGGACCCGAAGGAGAAAAAGAATAGGTCATAGCATACTACAAGCAAATTACTCCCTTCCAGAAATTTTCGGCGTTGGATGGCTTCTGTGATGAATAAAGCAATGTAGACGCAACTCATCCCAGATCTCTTTGGACAAATGTATTTACCAAAGATGATAATACAACAAAAGTTACAATTGAAGTTAGAAAAGAAATTGGAAGATCTTGAAAGGGTTAGTAATTACCTGAAAAACGTCTGGTAGGTACATTCTTATTTGCAACCAATGCATTGTAAATAAACAAAGACAACCCGTCTTTTGTAAAATAGAGTTTCAGGTAAAATACAGACCAGCGAAAATTATCTGTATGAAATAATCCAGAGAGCAAATCTTGAAACTATCTTTGACTGATAGTGCTGAACAATTACAATGTATTACTACAATCGCTTTCTGTCCGGTTTGTATACCTGACTCTCAAATACGCCTTATTATGGACCATCCACTTATCTGTCATATTATCAAAAATGTCACTCTTTCAGTTGAAGAATCGGAAAAGATTTTGAACTATTTCAACTACCACGAATACAATAAGAAAGAACATCTGGTCCGGGAAGGTCAGCCCTGTGAGCAGTTATATTTTGTGGTACAAGGTAGTCTTAGAATGTATTTCATTGACGAGAAGGGTATGGAACAAACAATACAGTTTGCCATTGAAAACTGGTGGATGACTGATTTGATGGCATTTCAGAGAGGCGGATTATCTGAGTTTAGCATCCAGACTATTGAAAAAACACAAATTATGCAGATTCAACAGGAAAAGTTGGAAAAACTCTTGGTGGAAGTGCCTCAACTGGAACGATACTTTAAAAACATTCACCAACGTGCCTATGCAGCGTCTCTTCTACGGGTTAAGTACCTGTTTACAATGTCTAAAGAAACGTTTTATGACTATTTTAGCGGCAAATATCCAGAATTTATTCAACGTATACCTCAAAAAATTCTCGCTTCATTTCTGGGCTTTACCCCTGAATATTTAAGCGAACTCCGCAGAAAGAAGCATAAAGAAAGAGTTAAAACTATATGATAGCCAGCTCTTTAGCCAATACATTAAAATTGGTTCATATTTAGCCTACTGAAAAAGACGAGATTCTCACATATTTTCAATAAATCACCTTTCTTAAACCAGCTTAAGTTTTTTTATCCTCTGTATCGTGACCTTTGTAATGTAATAAAATCATTCATTATAACACATCAAAACAATGGAAACACGAGTGAAAATACAAGAAGCTCAGCCGGCTGCATGGAAGGCAATGTATGGTTTAGAAACTTATCTGGCATCTACACAGGTAGCCAAAACACATAAGGAATTAATTAAAATCAGAGCTTCTCAAATGAATGGCTGTGCATTCTGTATTGATATGCATACCAAAGATGCACTTAAGAATGGTGAATCTGCCCAACGGATTTTTCTGCTGAATGCATGGAAAGAGGCTGATGTATTTACAGAAGAAGAAAAGGTTATTCTAGCAATTGCGGAAGAGGTAACACTTATTCATCAGCGTGGACTTACAGAAGAAACCTATCAGAAGGCAAAGGACCTATTTGGTGAAAGTTATATTGCCCAGTTGATCATGGTTGTAGTCAGTATTAATGCTTGGAACCGAATTGCTGTGAGCACACATCTGGAGATTTTACATTAATTATCAGTTTCATAGAGTATATACTATTACCCTTGGCTATTATATAGGCTGAGGGTTTCTTATTTTATAACTTTTTCCTTAAAACCGTGAAATTGAAGATAATCTGAGGCTAGATAAAGTGGACATCTAATGCTAATAACGTAAAGAAACTGCTACCCCCTCCCCTACTGTCTTACTGCAAGAAGCCTAGGACAAGACTGTTAGCATTTACTTTTGGAGCGTATTTTCTCTCAGAAAACATGGATTACTCTATTTGTCACAAGTATCCGTCGTGGAGGGAAGTTTCTTTTAGAAGGAAATAAATAAAAAGAGCAGAAATCAATGTGTTCTACCAAATTTGCCCCCTTCCATTGCCGAAAAATCTACCATCTGTTACTAGACAAACTATTACTTTTGTAAAGTATTTTCCTGTTATTGATAAATCATAATTTCACAGCCTTCACCTTTATGAAAAAATCAGTTTTTTTACTGCTGGCAATCCTACTTAGTGGAGCGAAAATCTATACACCCGATTCAAATGGAGAGCATACAATAACTCCTCCCTCCTCTCCTATTCATTTACTGCCTATAAACCAGCTATATATACCAAATGATACAACGTGGCATTTGGTATGGGCGGATGAATTCAATCAGGAAGGTGCTCCTAACCCAAAGAACTGGAAGTTTGAACAGGGGTTTGTTCGTAATCATGAACTGCAATGGTATCAACCCGAGAATGCGCGTTGTGAAAAGGGCATGCTTATTATTGAAGCGCGGAAAGAAAGAATGCTTAATCCGTCCTATAAGGCAGGTAGTACCGAATGGAGGACTAGTCGCAAAACCATTGAATACACAGCATCCAGCCTCAACACGCAGGGACTATATAGTTTTCAGTATGGACGTTTTGAAATGCGGGCTAAAATCGATACCCATCCGGGTCTGTGGCCAGCTTTCTGGACGCTAGGTGTTGCTGGTGAATGGCCATCTAATGGAGAAATAGACATTATGGAGTATTATAGAGATATGTTACTCGCCAATGTAGCTTGGGGAACAAACAAGCGGTATAGTGCCAAATGGAGGACCACTAAAAAACAGCTATCTACTTTTACAGATAACCATTGGGCTGAAAAGTTTCATGTCTGGCGCATGGACTGGGATGAGACTGCTATACAGCTTTATGTTGACAATGAACTCCTCAATGAAGTACTTCTCAATGAAACCATCAATGGAGATGGAAGTGGCAAAAACCCATTTCAACAACCCCATTATATCTTACTCAATCTTGCTTTGGGAGGAGACAACGGAGGAGACCCAACGGCAACTACCTTTCCAGCGCGTTTTGAAGTGGATTATGTACGGGTATACCAGCATCCGAAATAAGCGGTGCTGAAATTCACCATAACAGGAATAGATAAACCTGGGTCATCTATATTTTTAAAAATGCTGATAACCCAGAATAAGATATAAAGTGAGGTTACTGTAAAACAACCCATGCTATAGCATCAAATGGTGCTGTCCATAGTTCTCTTCTGTCTGAAGCTACATTAAATCCTTCTGCTTCTTTGCATACCAGAACCAGTGTTTGAATCCGGTAAATCCTTGACTTGGCACCAGTAGGCCGCACTCCTGTTGGTGGTACCGTATTAACTTATTTGCATCATTTAGCTAATTACAGATACATGTTTATTCTTATCAACCTGCTATTTTTTCTTGCTTAATATATTCTGTAGAAATAGTACAACTTATATCAGTACAGAATCTTTTATTGTCTAACTTGTCATCAGATTTTACTTTTCTAAAAAATACGAGTCCTTTGTTATGTCTAATTATTGTTACGGTTTTTTTGTAGTTGCATGTCTATACATTTTAACAGGCTGTGGCTCAGAAACCACCACTGAGAAGAAGCCTACAAACCAGAATACTATACAACAGCCGATATCCCCTTCACATCCCACAGCCAAGCCAGTACTCTTATCTTATAACTTCAGAAAAAACTTTCCTCTTGTGTTTAGGTCTGACAACAAAGGAGGATATTATGTACCTGATGATACTACTATCTTACTTTTTAATTCTAAAGGAACCTTGCTGAATAAAATTCACTGGAAAAGCCTGGATAAAGATATAACAGGAGTCTATGATATGGTTTCAGATGAAAATGGACTCATGTGTATCTCTTATGGAAAAATATTTCATGTCGATTTACTAGGAAATAGTACCCTAATATCAACTGCAAATTTTAATGGACATATTCGAATAACAGCAAATCATCTTCTGATTACGGATTATTTTACTAGAGATACCAGTACAACAGAGAATAATACATACAATGGGTTAGCTATAACCGATACTAGTGGCAATATGGTATCCTATCCTATTCAATACGATTACGAAAATACTAATTTTGAGATAGCTGAAGATAAAATCCTGTTATATGGAATTGATAACTATTTTTATCAACTTCCCTTGGACACACTGCAGCCCATAAAGAGAAACAAGCTTGAACTGTCAGAATATGACCGAGCCTGGTTTTTAGGCAAAATTGACGATCAGTTCATATTTAAAACCCATAATTACATTACAAAAATTGATCATATATTTTTCTTTAGTGCAGATTTAAAATTGATACGGGAAGCAATTGTAGATTTACCAACTTATGGAATCAACAGGGTATTTTTCTACATCTTCGAGAATGGCTTTGACTTTCCATCTGGTATTATTTATTCGTACGAACCCCGACAAAATGCTATTTTTCTCCTTCGTAATACCTACCGTGGTGCAGTAGTATATAACCTGATGGATGTAATAAAATGATAATTATGGATATCATCCCATAGATTAGCGTCTAATACTCTGTTCATTAGGCTTGTTCATAAAAATGTAAATATTCTTTCTGTTCAGGAGTAAGTTCCTGTCCTTTGTATAATTTAGACATAGCATAACAGATATCTCCTTCAAGCCATACTCTATATAAGAAGCATTCAAAATCAGGTACGCATTCATAAAGAAATGTATGAGAGCATGCGTCTACCTCTTCAATCATTTTTTCTGTATCCTCATCAGCATCCACTTCAGGATCAGACATAACAGTGTAAGTATGTAGCTGTTGAAACTCTGCATAGCGGTTATAAAAGAAGAAGACAACACTAATTTTCTCATAGATGCTTGTTGCTCAATTGTACTCCATTTTCAGAAAAGAAGGTGGAAGTTCCTTGCTTTTTTCCCTAGTTTTCTCCCATGCAGCCATTTCTAGAGGGAGATTCAGGGATCTGCGTTGAGGACCATTGTTGAGGACCATTGGCAATAGCTTGTAACCACTGCAGCGAACCATCCAATTTTTCAGTATTTAATGATAGTAATACTTCATAATCAAAAGATTCATATGTGTTTTCAGCTGGACGAACTGATGGTAAGCAAAAAAATACCACGTTTTTGAGAACTGAGGGAATGTTGTCGCCATACTTTAAAACAGAGTAGCTATTAAATACTAACAAAACATCACTCATATGCAAACCTAACTCTACCAATTCTCCACTCCCTATCTATATCATCCAGATCAACATCAGGATATCTATATTTCTCCATAAGATCACTCATCGCAATCTGCTGATTGCAAGGGTCTATAATCTGACAAAGTACAGTACATGATCAATGATAGCAAGATGAGGTATGATTTGCTTCTGAACCTCAGTAGTCAGTATATTATACGACTATACCAGTACCCAACAGAGAATCCTTCAAGCATACCACCCCACGGGTAAGTGACATTATACATCTCCATTCGGAAACTTAATAATTTACCATACAACCAACTCACTTCATAATGTTTGGGAAAACGCATATCTGTTTCGTTTAGCGATGTAAGCTCTTTCCTGACAACATCAATTGCCTGATCCATAAGAGGTACATAAGTCTTTATATCTCTTTCCGCCAGAAATGTGTTTTTTGTAAAATAATGAAGGATGGCTATTCGCTTCATATCCTCAGCTCGTTGATGTGCAAGCTCTTCATCTTCATCAGAAACTGCGAGCCTCAGTTCTTTTGGACCAAAAACTTTATTTAGCCAACCTCGAAAAGAATTCCTATCTGAATTTATTTCCGTCTGTACCAAATCATTTGATACTGTCACATTATTTATTTATTTATCCAATGAAGGAACAATGCCAAATGCCTTCAGCATAGCTACTAGCTGCTGTTCACGAAACTGGGCAGGACGAGCAGTCGCAAAGTTACATTGTACCCAGTTGCAATGATAATTAAGATATTTAAGTAATAGGTTTTGAGCAATAACAATTTCACTCATGTTAGTTCAGATTAGGATATTAAACAAAGCTATCAATACTAACATATCTCCTCCTCTTTTTTGTTGCCATTCTACATTAACTTATTTTATATTTATTTAATGTGTCATTTATTCATATTTAATCTTTATTCGATGAATAGATTAGTGACTATTTATTGCATATACATTTTAATCATGTGTATGCAGTAAATGACTATTCTATAAGTGTCTTGTTTTATGCGCTATCCGCGTATTAATACATTCTCCTCATCTTGACTTTTTATTCATACATTGACTTACTCTACATTTTTTCAATGTGTTATTTATACGTATTTAATTTTTACCTACTCAATGTAACAATGTATACGTAATATGTAGTTGTCTTATAGTCACTAATGTATGAATATAAATTATGTGAATATTTTATTATTAAATAATTGTTGATGCAATAAATAGTATGTTAATAAACATTTATAGATTAATTATTAGTTAAATACACGATGTTAAGTTTAGTTGTTTTGTTAATGTAATATCATACAATAATTATTTAATTATTATATGATAGATATTGTATAAATGTTTAATTCTTAAATGTTTATTAAGGTAATATTTAAATGAGTATTTTTTCATTGTTTAATTGTTCATTTAGTTGTTATATGAATGCTTATTTTATATTTATTGAATGATTAGTGATTTAATAAAGATTAATTGATTAAATTATTTTTTAATGTATATTTAAATATTGTGTAATTAGTAGTTATATATTGTGCTATTTTTTATTGTTTGCATAGTTATTAATTGCTTGCTTAGTAAGTGAATATTTATTTATTATGTGTATATGTAATATGTCTATGTTAATTATGTATATATTTGCTGAATATATATACTATGCATGCTGATTTATTAAATATTTGTTGCTTTATTGTAGGTGTATTGCATGTATATGTAGAGATTTTAAAAATACTGAATGAAGATTTAGTGTATGTTCATGCTTTTTATATTTATAAACTGAATGTGCAAAAAGTACTTATAAAATCAGTGAATACTACTTGCTTTTATCTATATTGAATGAATAAGTATTAATTTACTATTTAATCTATTGGTGTGTAATACGTATTGAGTGAATGAGCCTTGAAAGATTCGTAGTTGAGTATATGATAGAATATATATGTAAAACATGTTTAAGTACTACTTGTACATTCTAAATTGAAAAGTCTATCTCTGTTAAGCCGTAAAAAGAAGTAGTAAGAAGAGAAGGTACATTCATAAGAAATGAAAAAAATAATATACAAGGATAACTAAACAATATAAACCACAACATCAGAATGAGAACCATAGCTGTTGCCAACATGAAGGGTGGGGTAGGGAAAACTACCACAACTTTGAACGTAGGTGCTGCCCTGCGTGATCTGGGAAAAAAGGTATTGCTTATAGATGCCGATCCTCAGGCCAACCTGACCATTTCTTTTCGGTTAGAAACAAGTTTTTCTGAAAATAACCTGGCAAGCCTATTGTTGGGGTTACACTCGCTGAAGGAGGTGGTTGTTCCTGCACTGGGAATGGATTTGATTCCTGCTCATCCGATTATGGATAGTGTAATTTCAACTCTAAATGAAAAATCTTTGCGTGAACTGCTGCTTTACAAAGCGTTAAAGCCTATCCGAGAGGCTAATGTGTATGATTATATTCTGATTGATTGTGGTCCTAACCTGGGAATTTATACCAAGAATGCGATGTCTACAGCTACGGATTTGTTGGTTCCTTATCAGACTGCCTATTTCTCTTATGTGGGTATTTCTACACTGGATGAGTATCTGACAAAGATTCAGCAGGAGGTAAATGAAAACATTGAGTTGTTGGGTATTGTTATTATTCAATACAATGCGAAAGAACGAAATAACACCAAGAAAGGATTTGCAGATGCTATCAGGGATAGTGCCTTGGGAGAAAAGGTTTTCTCTACTTATATTCGTACATGTACGGCGTTGGGCGATTCGCCTATGAAAGGACAATCTATTTTTGAATATGATGGAAATTGTAACGGTGCAGTTGATTATTTATCCCTCACTAAAGAAATCCTGACTCGCCATGAATAAAAAAGATCTTATCTCTGAATCGCTTAAAAACACACCTTTGGCTACAAAAGGTAAGACACTGCTCGAATTGGCAGAAGAAGAAGAGAAATTAAATCGTGAAGCATTGACTGGATCATCCGTAGCTACTAAACCAACAGATGGAGACACACAAAATAGTGAAGGGGGAGGGGAGAAGACAATAGAAGATGTGAACTCTGTCAAAAACACTGGTAAAAACACAGCTTCGACTATATCGAAAACTAAGCCGGAGGCTGTGAAAGCTAAAGAAGCTGAGGTAAATTCAAAAGCCATCCCCAGAAAGGATACAAGTGTAAAGGATAATGTTGGAAAACAAGCGGTAGAGAGAAGCAACTATACTTTTTATCTTTCACAGGATGTAATGGAGCATCTGCAACGGATGATCTATTGGGAAGGACTACGTCAGAAGAAGCAAGGTGCAAGTTATGTTGTCGAAAATCTGCTGATCCGTTTTATGAGTGATAAAAAAGATTATCCACCAATACCAGACTCAGGTTTAGAGCTTGAGTTCTAAATGTGAGTGTCTTTTGACTACAAGTTCTTGATTCCAGATTACACACTAACATCCGATCAATTGAATGTTAGTGTGTAATCTGATATGATAGGTTATGGATTTGCTATTGATTTATCACGAATAGCTTTAAATTCAGATCCTTGTTTCCACTCGGGCCATTTTTCTTCTGAGGTCAAGCGTTTGCCTACTTCAAATAACAGCTGCAGATCACCAATGGCTCCTTCTAAGTTCCATGTAGCTGCATTGTATTCATCCGAAGGGCGATGGTAGTGTTGTTTTGTATATTCATCTGCCTTCTGTTGTCCATACTCTTTACCTTTATCAACCACATCTATACCATTGTTGATATATAGAGCGGGCACACCTGCTTTGGCAAAATTAAAGTGATCAGAACGATAATAATATCCAGATTCCGGATGCGTTTCAAATGATATCACGCGATCTTTTTTTTCGGCTGCTTCCTTCAGGTAATCTTCCAATTGAGACTGGTTACGTCCTACTATAACTATATCTTTAGTTTTCCCATAGGAGTTAAGTACATCCATGTTGATGTTGGCAACTGTTTTATTTAGCGGGTAGACTGGATTTAGTGCATAATAGGCTGAACCCCACAACCCTTGTTCTTCTGCTGTAACAGACAGGAATACTACCGTTCGGGTAGGTTTATCAGCGAGACTTTTAAAACCTCTTGCCAGTTCAAACAATCCTGCTGTTGCACTGGCATTATCCAGGGCACCATTGTAAATCGAATCACCTGTTTCATCAGGTTTACCAATCCCCAGGTGATCCCAGTGAGCCGTATAGATAATATATTCATCGGGATGTTTAGAACCTGTAATCTTTGCGATTACGTTATGTGATTTATTAAAGGTCGCTTTTACCTTGATGCTGGTTGATAACTTCACCCCCAAAGGAACAGGTTTAAATCCAGGTTTATTAGCTTGAGCATACAAGGTTGTATCTTTCCCTGCTGCTGAAAGCAGACGTTGAGCGGTTTGTTGTGTTACCCAGCCCACTGTTGAACAATATTTTTGTTCTTTTCCTCTGTCATCAAGGCGTAGACGTGAACCATTCCAATTATTTTGCACAACGCTGAAAGGGTAGCTAGCTCCTTTGGTAGTATGAATAATCAGACATCCCTTAGCTCCTTGCCGGGCAGCTTCTTCAAATTTGTAGGTCCAGCGTCCATAATATGTCATTGTATCTCCTTTAAACAAACGTTGGTCTACCCTAAAACCAGGATCATTTACCATGACCAGTACAATTTTGCCTTTGGCGTCCAGGCCTGCATAGTCATTCCAGTTATATTCGGGAGCTACTACACCATATCCAGCGAAAACTAATTCGTCTTTATTTAATGAAATCACCGAATCTGTTTTCTCAGTCCAGATTACATAGTCAGTAAAACCTTTCAACTCAAAACTTCCTTTAGTCCCTTGTACCTGCATACTTGGTGATGCTTCTGTAGCTATGTTTACCATTGGCACATCCTGTACATAACTATTGCCATTCCCAGGCTCTAAGCCCATAGCAGCAAATTTCTGCTCCAAAAACTGTACAGTTTTAGTTTCCCCTTCAGTAAAGGGTTTACGTCCCTGAAAGTCATCAGAGGCTAATACACTGATATTTTTACCAAGACTATCTGCACTAAAGGCTGATAGTCCATCCCCTCCTGTAGGGGATTCTGTTGTTTTCTGGCTGCAGCCAGTTAAAGCAATGCCTGCAACACAGCCTAAAATAAGAATTCGATATTTCATATATTATCAGAATTTGGATAAGTGACACATATAATTGGCCGGAAAATAAAAGATGTTTTCTGATACAGATGTCATTTGTATCAAAATAGTATTGGTCTTTTGGTCTAATCTATTTGCTTTCAGAAGGTGCCTGTAGCTCCTCTTTTATAGAAACCGGAATGCCCAGATTGGGAGTGCCGTCTGCATTCCATGTAAATTTCTGCATACGAGGAGATCGTTTTCCTCCACAACCATCACCCGGATTGTCATTAGCATGATAGAGTATCCAATCTTCTTTTCCATCGGGAGAGGTGAAAAATGAGTTATGTGCAGGACTATATACTCCGTTTTCTTCTGAAGTTGTGAATATAGGTTGAGGATGCTTCTTCCATTGATCCGGATTGAGTAAATCGTGGCCTTGCAGTTCTAGCAAACCCAGAGAATAGTGATCTGTCCAGCAACCACTAGCAGAGTAGACAATAAATACCTTGTCACCATGTTGAAGGAACTGTGGACCCTCGTTTACATATACCTCAGGACCTCCCTGCCATCTTCTTTCCCACTCAAGGGTAGGAGAGGAGATCTTTACCCGTTCACCTTCCAGAGTATACGGATTTTTCATTCTAGCTATGTAGATATCTTGCTGGCCGTTTTTATCACCTTCCCATCCAGACCAGATCATATATAGCTGATTTTCGTAAGAGAACACATCTCCATCAATAGCCCATTTATCAGAAGGTGTAGCAAGTTTGCCTTTAAATTTCCATTCTCCCTGAAAAGGATCTTCTGAACTGTTCTCTATCACATACATTCGGTGATTGTTGTTATCGCCATCATCCGCTGCATAATAAACATACCACTTTCCGTTTATGTGATGTACTTCAGGAGCCCATAATTCTTTTGAATGTTTAGTATTTATGGGTGGTTGCCAGATGATTTTTGTTTCACCTTGCTTTAAATTGGCTAAGTTTTTGGTTTTTCGCAATTGCAAACGGTCACCTCCTATACTGTTTGAATAGTAGTAATAGCCTTTATAATAAGTGCTATACGGGTCAGCTCCTGAAGGTAGTAAAGGATTGGAAAAGGTTTGTTCCTGAGCCTTTAGATTAGTCAGGAATGAAAAATAAAATACTGTAGTGATAGCTAGCAAAAAATGTTTCATGAAGGAAGTGTTAAAAGTGTCTTCCCAAATTTAAATGTTTTTTGCTTTTGGAAAAGTGGGTAAAACTATCTGATCTTTTTAATTCTGGAACCTATTGTCACTAACGTGACAAGCTATTTGATGAGATACTTCTCTCATCAACACTTTCTAAGATCTATCAAATTTAGTTGGACGAAGACTAGCATGAGACTTGCATTATTCATTGCTCTCTTCCAGATTGTCCCCACGATCCAGACAGAATTTTCCAAATATTATCTGTGCCTTAATATTGTCAGGGTCGAGTGTGAGAATTTCTCTAAGCAGACTTCTATCCCTTCCAAGATTGCATCATATTCATGACCATCTATCTTTAGATCCAATAGTGTGTTCTGATTGGCATGAACTGCCCTGAATAAGTGGTTTGACTTCTTTGGAAATTGGCTGCTTTGCAGAACAGAATGTTTTACTCTGTTATTTGAGATATATTCTATGAATGTTTACCAGAAGTTTGTTTTTATTTATCAGACGACAAAGTAGTTTTATAAGATATATATTAATGAGAATTTGAGTTTTGGAAAAGCGTGTAGATATGTTATCTCCCGAAGAACTTTTATTAAACAAGATTGCGCAGAATAAACTGCCTTTAGAAGATGGTATTCAATGGTATGATTCTTTGAATGAGGAACAACAGAAAAAAGCTACATATCATATAATGTTTTATCTGTCTCAATCAGGTCCTACACCTGAAACGATAGCACAGGGAATTGACGAGGCACCTATAAAAAAAACGATGACTCCTGTAGTTATCTTTCAGAAGAACAATCTTTCATTGGCATTTCAAAAGATAAGTAAACTTCCTGCTACAGAATACCGCAAATCATTTATTGTTATGCTCAGTATCTTTAAGGCTTCGGATACACTTCGTCGGGAAAAGTGGTGCAAAGGAGAGTGTTCTCATGAATGGCATCACCTGGATGATGAAAGTTAATTGTGTAGCTTCTATTAAATACATAACAAATCGCCCTATAGGAAGGAATTGACTCATTCAAATAGGGTGATTATTTACTAGTAAGAGATTCGATTACAATGCTTTGTTTAGAGCCTGCTCAATTTCTGGTTTCGTGATCCCACCTGATTGTCTCCAGACAGGCTTGTTATTTTTATATAAGATTAGAGTAGGTACAGACTCAATTTGAAGCTGGCTTGCCAACTGCCGGTTGTCATATAATTCAATCTTAACAAGTTTCAAGGTAGACGCATGTTCATTAACCACTGTATCTACCACAGGTGCCAGCTTTTTACAACCCCCACAATATTTAGAGCCAACTTCTACCAGTACCAGTTCATTCGATGCTACCAGTTGATTATACTCCTGTTGAGCTAGTCCTTTACCTACTTTTGTTTCTACAGGTTTACCAGCACCCAACCAATGGGCTATACCTCCTGGTAACTCATACACACTAGAGAAGCCTTGAGTGCGTAATTGTTTTGCGACCTGACCACTACGTCCATTGTTAATGGAATACACAAAAACGGGTTGTTGCTTATCAAGCAGGCTAACTCCCTTCTTAAAGCCAATAGAGTCAGCTACACTTAGGTTTACAGCTCCTTTCAGGTGATTTTCTGCAAATTCAGCAGGTGTACGAACATCCAAGATTTGGGGATGTGCTGTATTTAGCAATTTTTGCTCAAAGGCATCTAGTGTGAGCTGTTCGGGTTTATTGCCTGATTGGGCATAAAGTGGTGTTCCAAATGGTAATAGAACCACTACAAACAGAGTAAGTAGGATTTGTTTCATACGGAGTACAGATAAAAATGTGAATCAATCAACCACACAATTCAAACAAAACGAGTAGAATAAACTCTATTTGAGTTGGTGCTTTCAAATTTGCTTTTGGGTATTCAAAAAAAGTTTAGCATTCACTGACAGGCTTTATAGACTGTCTGATCAGATCAATAATTGCCTATGCCCCGGGAATCAGGAGCATCTAATTAAGTTGGTGGGCATTAATTAGAGGATAAAACAAATGTAAAAGAGGATTAATACATTTACAATTATTTCCTACTAAATTTATAGAGATATATCTATAAATTTTTTAATGAAGAATATGTACGTTAATTACTATAAATCAGGAGTGTATCATCAAGTTAAACAAACAAGTATCACGGGATCATACTAAAAGGAGTATATAAATGAATAAAGTGCTTTATTTCTTATATACATATGCTAAAGTGGGACTTATGGCATTGTCTTTTGTTTCAGTGATATGTTGTATACTTTCTCTTTTATTACTTGGCAGGATTCCTCAGTGAACAGTCTATATAAGCATTTTGTTGGTTGGCACATTACTTGGCTGGCCGTATTCAAAGCAGGCCGCTGTCATGTTGCGGCATAATAGAGATAGAAAAGAAGGTATTTATTATAGAAATTATCCAAGGGGAAAACCGGTCAAAAGGCTGCAGGATATGACATATTGTTTATACATTTAATGTGGAGCCTTACAATAAGTCCTTCTTTTTGAAAATCAAAATAAAAGAGAAAATGGTAATTCAGATAATGTATAGAGCTCATTTTACCGAATTCTGTGATTCTGAACAAGACACTAATTTTGGATTAGCTATCTACATTTCAGTTAAAAGCCTGACTTCAGAACAGGAAAGCGCTTAAACCAAGTTTTATATCAATTTGCCCAGCCTATAGAAAATCAGAGCCCTGCTACACCTGCACTCTATAGTATGATGGATGTAGGGAAACGTATCTATTATGCAGGAGAATTAATTTCGAAAATCCTTAAAGATGTTTTTTATCTCACTACAGAATCAGATTTGCAATTAGATTTGTTTGATGATGGTGTTTTACCCTATGAAAAGATGCAGATAGAATAAGTAAATAGTAGAAGATACTTTTGTTTTAAACAAACATATGTTTTTGTCTGCATTTTTGCTTTCTATCTGAAGAGTTAAAGGATATAACAGTGTCTTTCTAACAATTGAAAAGACATAAGCAATTGAAATAGATCTTATGTGCATAGTTGTATTTAGTCTTTGTTTGTGACCTTAATTATGCGCGTGAGAATTTTTGCGGTGAATTCCAATCACATACCAATCTTACGGTTTATTCTATGCAAAAATTACTTTGAGAAGAGCCGGGCATACAAACCTATCAAATTTTTTATGCATAGAATTATGCGTATGATATACGACTGTGCAGAGTTTATCATGAGCATAGGTAGGTACTATGGTAAAATTAATACAAACAATACATATTTGCTATCTCTGTAAAAAAAGTCATAGCTTTCAGACGATTTAACTGCTTCATCAAATTTGCCTGAAAACAAACCATTACTAACACATGGGAATTTTTGATTTTTTGAAAAATAGAAAAGATAAACCTGAAAGCAACCAGCTGGATCTGCAGCTACAAGTTGAGATAGATAGCTTTGAAAATGAGATAATTGCTACAACTGCAAGATATATCTCACAACCAGGAGTGCAGGTTAACATTCGGGCACGTCATACCGAAACAAATGAAGTGATTCCATTTGCAGTAGGCTTTCCGGAACAGTTTAACGAATGGAAAACCGTAAAATCGCTGGCAGACAGGCGAGGTATCATTTATAGGTTATTAGACTCTCAGATTGGAAATCAACTGGCCTTGTGGCAAGTAATTGAGAGATTCAATGATGACAGATATCCTCAACGTGCATTACAGATTGCCACAGAACACAAGCAAGAGGCTGATGAACAGGACCCGAACTTCTGGAATGCATTGGCACGAACAAATTTTATCTTAACTTATTACGAAGAAGCAGAACGTAATTGCCAGAAAGCGCTTGGACTGGATAGCACTTCAATCAGAAGCAAACGCATCTTAGCTGATACACTGCATGTGATGGGCAATCACGACAAAGCACACGAGTTGTATCAGGAAATTTTAGCAGAAAAGCTACCTAAAGACCAGCCTATGAGCTTACCATTACAGGATCTACTTGGTTTTGATGGAGATATTGTTAACTCACCTATCTATGCAATTGGCTGGCTTAAAAGCGATAAAAATGTAAAACCAGAGGTTTGGGATTGGGCAGTAGAAGAATTTTACTATAGTCCACATTTTCGGACTGAACATGCCTTTTATCTAATCCAAAACAATGAGGTAATGAAGGGGTTTGCCAAGTTATTACATGTAAGCAAAGAAATGCCCTGGTTCAAAGACGCAGTGGTAAACAGCTATCACATCATTGATCAGCTGGGCTTAAGTGATAAAATGGAAGATGAAAGAGCCCGACTGAAAGGAATAATGGATAAGCAAAACTGGAAATGAATCTATTCAGGATTTAACCAACCATGACTTTCTGTAATTCTTTGTGGTGTGGTTGGTTAAAATTCTCTTATTTAAGAATAACTTCTGAAATTTATTTGACAATTCTGAGGAATATATCTTTGCCATCATTACAACTCGAAATACTTAAAGGATAAGTACCGTCTGACAAATCTCTGATATCTATCTTTATAAATGTTTCCATCCCCATGAAGGTGTGATATCTTCGTCTATTACCTTTATAAATAAGGTAGGCATCTGTTTCTGTACCTAGAGGGGCAAGTAGGAGGTATTTGTCTTTAACTCTACTTAATGTTATTGTTTCCAAACTTTCAAGATTACCTCCATGGATATGGACAGGAAATATTGTGCAATAAATATCATATGAAACCATACGGTCATTATCCAGTGTCTGTATAGTAAGAGTGTCACTCAACGCATATATGATGTTTTCAGGTTCTGCAATAAACTTTAATGTAAATTCAGCTTCCTGATTTGGAGATATAGAAATTGGATAAGAATTAATGTGAGGAATTATCTCAACTATGCCAGATCCGGATGTAATCGAAAGAATTTTCAGAGCACTTTTACTAGACAACTTTAATGGATATGTTCCTATGTTATTCTCAAGCAACATTATATCAATTTCAGGCTCAGCTTCCGGGATGATTAGGTTGCGATTGGGATAGTATCTTCTCACTCTTTCTCCGTATGGATCATATTCTTTCAGGTAGCATTCTCCCTCCCTATAATAGCAACTGTAATGTCTGTCATTCTGAAAGTCATAATAATAATAATTTGTAGTATCTCCATCAGAATTGAAAGAGGCTGATTCAATATTTAATCCATCCTGCCATAACATGCGGTTATATACAGTGCCCGAAGAATCGTGGGTCTCCCAAGTACCATCCTTTACTGAAATGAAGTTCTCGTATTTTCCCTCAATTGAAAGATAGGGTATCCTTTCGTGTTCTGGATAAGCTATACCAAATATATTACTATCTAGGGTATCTGTAATAATATAGGCACTCGCTTGAATTATTTTATAATTACCTGTATGTATTTCTAACTCTTCATTATTCATCTCTTTTTCTATCCATTTACCCACTTTAAGTCCGTATTCTGTAGTACGGTTTTGAGCCAGACAGCATACTATTTCCAGAAAATACAAAATGGTTATCCAATACCTGATCATTCTATTCAAAAGGCTACTATTCAACCATATATACATCTTTATTAAAAGATGTAAGTTACTTAAAGCTAGAAAATTCTACTAGTATCAATCAGATGCTTAGTTCACAATGAATCAAACTGAATGCTCAAACTAATGTTTCAAGCATGCGATCTATAAGTAATCTGTTGTTTGTCGATTCTCTTGCCTATGAACCGGTCGGGTGGCCCTTGTACTTGTTCGGTTTCAAGATAGATAGTAGTGGCAGATAAATTCATAATGATTGAGGCAAATCCTCGCCCATATATAGCATCGAATGACTCTGTAAATGTCAATATCTGATTATCTACCTCCTCATAATGAGAAATTACATAACACGTCTCTTTCTCTTTAAAGCCAAGCAACTCCTGAATATCTTCGGGATAGGTAAACTCTTTTTCGATCTTATGCAGGTATTTTATCTGTACTACATTCTCCCATGTATGGTTAAATCTTCTTATAAAAGATGGCCTTCGTTTGGGAGTTGACAACTCAAAAAGACTTCGTTCTTTTCTTTCTTTAAGAACAAAGTTAGCTATAAACTGTGTGATGGTCGTTTCTGGATCTGGCATGACTCTATTATTGAATAGTATGTCTTTTTATATGGGTTGTAATTGAGGCTGGCTGGGAAATACCACTGTTTCATTTTACTCTCCTGTCCACCAATTGTGTACAATGTATTTTGATCCCAGATCAAAAAGATAAACATTGTCATACCAGTCTTTCCGCATCAGCAAACATCCTTTGATGGCATTTGGATCAAAATCTTTGACAAAGTGTTGAATCTCCACTATTTTGCCAGCAACCTCTGTCAGAGGTACAGGAATACAGCTTCCATAGAAAAAACTATTGAAATAAGTAGCATTTTGGAGTAAGGCTAGATTATTCTGTTCAACTTGACCATTACTTATCCAGGCGATATACGATATCCAAAAGTCTGTAACGTCTTTGTAATGGACAGATGTTCCTGAATAAATATCTGTTTGCTGATTGTAATATATACCTATTACTTCGATGTGAGGAACTATTGGAGGGATTGTTAGATCAACCTGATCAATTCTTTCCTTTATCATCAATGGTTCTATTGTTCGGCCAAGAAGTTCAATAGCTTCTGACTCTGTAGGAGTTAATGTTTCCAGATAATACCAGTAATTACTGGATAGCTTAAAGAAATCTTCTATAAGCACTACAATTTGTGGATACTCTCTATTGACAAATGGCTTCCATGTACTACTATGGATTTCTATTTCCATAACATACTGACGATTTGTTATCACATATTCATACTGAACCTTTGCCTCACTGATTATCTGTTTTGAGTTATAGGGAAGTTGATAGTCATGTGTAACCAGGTAAGTCTGTAATTCTCTTTCCAGAAAAGGAACATGTCCAGTTGGATTGCCGGGAAGTTTACTGTATGCACTGATCGTCCATTTCATAAATGATGTATGAGGTAGTAACAAAATGAGATGTTAATGAATATAACAGCCAAAATTGAGCATAAGCGATTGGCCCTGTCCCTGAATACATAAAAACCGCTGCTCATAACTAATGTAATACTCATGAGTAGTAGCCTGCCAGTCTTCAACAATATGAATAATCTGATTCTGAACCTTTTGGATGACTTGATGTAAATTATCCATATGATAGTTGCTTTGAAAAAGAGTTGGTGCCTGATTACATATAATTAGATGGTCCAGACACCATTGAAAGTTTTCAATGATTCGTTTAGATACAGATGAAACAGGTGTTTTTGTCTCATTAATGTATTCAAAGTGACGTCGATTTTCTTGCTCGTTATTTCCTCCCAAATGCTTAGGGAGTACAAAATATTCTCTTTCATCCAGATTTCGGTCCAAGGTTAATGTTACATAAATCAACGCCGGATTATACCCATCCGATAGTACCATAAAGAAATCGGTTAACATTTCAACAGAGTTCTTCATCAGCAGGCATTCTACATGTTTTTCATTCATAGTTTTTATAGTTGTGTTTTGTATGCAATACGTATGTTTTTGAAACGGAGTGTAAGAAGTCAGGCAAATCATTTGCTTTATATATTCTGCGTTGTCTAACCTTATTTCCTAAATCCGTTTCAAAACAAATCGCCTACTGTGCAATATTTCTGCGCAGTAGGCGATTTGTTTTCTGTAATGAAGATTAGTTCCTGCTATTTATGAAACTCCAGGCAAGATTTGCCAGTCGTCTTCCCGAGTTTGAACTGTGTTGACATTGGGATGAAGCAGGATTCGTCAAACATCAGCATTTTTCTATTATACTTTCATGAACGTATTACGCCAGACGTTTTATTAGCTTATTCTTCAAATAGGTGCGAAACGGAATGTCGAGCAGGATCATAATGAGATAAGCCCATACAATTAGTAGCACAGTACCCACCACCGCAATAAGTATCATCTGATCAAATGTGGGTTTTTTAGCTTCTACATAACTCAGAAATATCCACATAAAAGGATAGTGAGTCATATACAAAGGATAGGAGATTTCACCTGCAAAATTACAGACTTTGGTAAGGGTAGAAGATAAACGTGCACCCGCTCCTAATGCGACCAGAAAAGGAAAATAAAACAGTACAATCAGAGGATCTACAAGCCAGTTGACACTCTTCACAAAGGGTGCCAAAAAGCTAAGCATCAGCAATATCCCTACTGGAATAAGTCCGAGGCGGGATTGAATTATCCATTTGGAACGATATACCAGTATGCCTATGATAAAGGAATAAGAAACACGTATGGCTCCACCTAAAATGTTATCGCCACTCCAGCCTACAATTAAAGAACCAGAAATATAGGATTCATAGACAATAGCTACTGCTGAAATAATGACTAAAACCCAGATTATTTTATTAGGTAACCTGACAAGAATAAACGCATATGCAATATTGGCAACATACTCCCAAAACAACGACCAGGAGGGAGGATTGAGGTGAAAGAGATTGAAAAACCGTTCCCCTACAATCGGATAGGGGATCATCAGGCAGGATGTAACAAACAACAACACTGATTGGCCTGAGTATTTATCGAACAAATTGCTAAACGGATCAAATATAAAACTAAGTAATCCAATAACCGAACCAATGAGTACCAGAGGATGTAAGCGAATAAGTCGTAACTTAAAGAATGTGGCAATGCTTATTTGCGGTAGTCTCTGATCATAAGCGTAGGCAATTACAAAGCCCGACAAACAGAAAAAGAAATCAACAGCCAGATAGGCGTGAGCAATAAAATTCTTGCTGGGATCTGGAAAGATTATTTCCATAAAATGAAAGATAACCACTGCTATTGCGGCTATACCTCTAAGGCCATCCAAAATGGCAAAATGCTGGGTAGTTTTTAAAAGGGACGACTCTGCTTTTGATTGATACATCACTATTCACTAAATGAGATCGCATAATACGGATTTGTTCCCGTGATGACAAGGAGATGTAAGATTACTAATAGAGATACAAGCGGAAACAGACGTTTTGGAATGATAAAGTGACATAGGGCATCAACTGGGACATTTGCGGTATACAAATACGAAGTCTGAAAGAAGCGGATCACCTGTATATAAAAGGCATTGATACTGACATGACCGACGAGGAAATGCAACGAATCAATGAGGTAACCGAAGAATACCGATTACGTTCAAAAGAAGAGTAATTGATTATCCGACACTTTACGAAATGCAGTCAGGGCATCGTCTTTGTGTCGGCTACGACGATTGGTAACTTTCTTCAATTCTATAGCTCCTACAAAAATCTAAGTCCAGATAAGATTGGCCGGGTTATGAAGTCGTTTGGTTTTGATAACAACAATGGTAAGCCTGTTAAGCTATTAGGTAAAACGAGTTGGAGATTCTGGATACTGTGCGACAAAGACAAACACCACAGTCTCAGATAGGTTGCACTTCTAACCTCCAAAATTCGGGTCGGGTTACACTTGACGCTTGTCGGTTATATTTCTTGTTATACTACTAAGTTATTGATCATCTGTAGTATACAAACAAAGCATATGCAACCAACCCAATCCCCCTTACAAAGTCTGTGTTTTCAATAACATTGGAACACATTCCTTCACTATAGAGGCTTATTACATATAGTCAACTAAATATCTGGTTGATTGACCGGATCTTTGAATACAAAACTCCTAATCACAAGTCTATAACACAAGGAGAAGCTTGATAAATTCTAAAATTATACAAAGTAGCCTTGTCAATACCTCTGTAATAAATAGGGTACTTATTACACGTATAAGCAATTGATTACTAGTATCTTTACTTCTGAAATCCTGCATTCTGCCTACAATCTGTGTTCAGCATTCATTAACACTAAAATCTCCTCTATGTATGATGCACTCTGCACAGCCTCCCATACCTGCCAATGAAATGGAAAGAATCATCGAGCTTTCAGAATTGGATCTGGATTATAGTAGTCTTCAAGATCAGTTTAAAGAGCTGACAACTTTGGCTGCCAAGGTAGCAGGTACAAATATTTCACTCATCAATCTGATTGATAGCTATACGTCATGGACTATTGCCAATCATGGGTTGGCAATTGAACAACTTCCTCGTCAGGAGGTTGTCTGTCAATATACCTTGGTGGAGGAGGAAAAACTGGAAATCAAAGATCTATCTGCTGATGATCGTTTCAAAGATAAAGGATATGTGTCTGGTGAGCTGGGACTACGGTACTATCTGGGTATTCCGCTGAAGACAGCAACTGGTAACCATATTGGCTCTTTGTGTGTACTGGATAAAGAAACCAAACCTCTCTCTCCTGAAAAAGTAGAAATGCTAAAAATTATTGCAGGTGAGATCGTTAACCGTTTGCAAACATATAAACTTATTCATACGTTGCAGGCAACTATGAATGAAGCCATCGAAAGCAAACTACGGGTAGCTCATGACATCAGAGGTCCGATCGGAGGTATTATAGGTCTGGCTGGGATCATCTGTGAACAAGGTGATAAAACCACATTGGCAACTGTACTGAATTTTATTTCGATAATTCATAAAAGTGGAAATTCTATTCTGGAGCTGGCAAACGAAATCTTGAGTACAGAAACAGCAAAGAGAAATCAGGCAAGCGTTGAGGCACATCAATTTAATCAGCTTACCTTAAAAGATAAACTGGAAAAACTTTATACACCACAGGCAGTTAATAAAGGTATTGATTTTGTAATCACTACCCACTATCAGACCGAAGTTATTCCGTTTCCCAAAAACAAGCTTTTACAGATCATTGGTAATTTGATTTCCAATTCTATGAAATTTACGCCAATAGGAGGCAAAGTAAGTGTAGGTTTGAATGTAAAATCAGGGTCGGAAGAAAATATACTGCATTTTACAGTACAGGATACAGGGATTGGAATGCCAGCAGATAAAGTTCAATCCATTCTGGAGGGAGAAGGCGTTTCGACCAATGGTACACAAGGTGAGCAGGGCTATGGCTTTGGGTTGGCCCTGGTAAAACATCTGGTTGACAGCCTGAAAGGGGAGATGAAAATTACCTCCCAGCCGAACCATGGAACCATCTTTGAAATTTTTATTCCTGATAAAAAAGCAAATTTGAATCTGGAACAATCTACTTTATCCGCCTCCCTGGTATTGACGTCCTGATTTCTTAAAAAGAAGTAAATTGCTTGCGGATATACCATAAACAAAATCTGGAAATACCTACGTATGACAGAACTTGATGGACGAATAGTCACTCAGAAGTATCTGCGGCCTATGACAGAAGAAGAGATTGAGATACTCAAAGATATGACTCGTGTATCTCTACTTGAGATCTCTATTAGCATTTTCTTTTTTATACTTTTTATCTGTTTAGGCTTTTGGGAACGGTCTATTATGTGGCATTTAGGAGCATTGTTCATACTTGTTTTAGGAATAACGTATTATGTTAGTTCAGAAAACCCCGATGATCCAATCAAACAGGGCATGAAGAAGTGCCAGAAGATAGTAATAAAGGCGCGAATAGAAAATAAAGAGGGGACACCATCAGGCGATGACCCTATGTATTTTCTGACTATTCTCAACTATAGATTTGATGTATCTTTTGAAGATTGGAAAGCCTTTGCGGTTAGTGATGTTGTCGAAATCCATTTTGCTCCTAAGAGCAAGTATCTGTTTGAACTCCTTCGTGTCTGATAAGATCATCAGCTAGTCTTTTCCCCTAAGCGTTGGACATAATAGCAGTCTTACCCTTTCTCCGTGATTCCTCCCATACTGCTTAACCCGCGATTTGGATTAGACTTGCCGTATTCTGGATACATGTAAAGATCTGCATTTTTTCACCTTTGTATCATCTTTTCATGTTAACACATACCATCATTATGAAACACGTAAAATTAGGTAGTCAGGGATTAATAGTTCCCGCCATTGGGTTAGGATGTATGGGAATGACTCCCATAGCAGGTGGAGACATTTACGGCAAGGCTGACGAAAAAGAGTCTATTGCTACTATACATCGTTCATTGGAGCTAGGTGGAAACTTTCTGGATACCGCCGATCTGTATGGACCATTACTCAACGAACGACTGCTTGCAAAAGCCATCAAAGGCAATCGGGATAAGTACATCATTGCTACCAAGTTTGGTTTTGAGATTGATGACAACGAACAAATGACCTGGCGTATCAATGGAAAAAAAGCCTATGTGAAAAAGGCCATTGAACGGTCTCTCCAGAACCTGGGTATCGACTATATTGACTTGTACTATCTGCATCGCCTAGACAAAGATACACCTATCGAAGAAACGGTCGAAGCAATGGCAGAACTAGTCAAAGAAGGCAAGGTAAAATACCTGGGTCTGTCGGAAGTTGGTTCGGAAACTATTCGCAAAGCACATGCAGTCCATCCGATCACAGCTTTGCAGACAGAGTATTCGTTATTTGAACGGACTGTTGAGGAAGCTGGTATTCTGGCTACAATCCAAGGATTAGGCATTGGATTTATAGCCTATTCTCCACTAGGAAGAGGATTTCTTTCAGGACAAATCAAATCCCCTGACGATTTTCCGGAAGATGATTTCCGAAGACATATACCCAAATATCAGGGGGAACAGTTTCAGAAAAACATACGTTTGCTGGAAGAGATTGAAGCCATTGCTGCTGAAAAAGGCATTACTACGGCACAACTAGCCATTGCCTGGACTATTGCCAAAGGTGCTGTCCCGATTCCGGGAACCAAGAAGGTAAAGTATATTGAACAGAATATTGCTGCTACTGATATAGCTCTGTCATCAGAGGAGTTACAAAGACTGGAAGCGATTATTCCGCTAGGTACTCAAACAGGTGACCGGTACGATTCCGTATCTATGACAATGGTCGAATAAAGATAGTACATACCAGAATAGTGTATTTTAGAAAGCACCTGAGCGAAATTCACGACAACTGAGTGTTTGCCGTGAATTTCGCTCAAACTTGGATGTTGCGGTTTATTCCGATCAAAAAAAGTTTTGCCGTGAGTTATGCGCAAACACAAAACTGCCGTGAGTTCTGATCAAAATGTTCTTTAAGGGAGAGACAATCTATCTGGATTTATTCAGGAGCCCTGCCGTGAACTATGCGCAGAAAAAAATTAAGTCCAAAGCATCCGGGTAAAACTAAACTCTGGCATTACTCATGTACCTTTACGATTTCAATCTTTTGTTTCTATGAAGCAGCCTGTCACTCCTCCCAAACCGATCCTGTCTATATCAGAGATGCACCATCTGCTAGGTTTGAAAAAGCCAAAGCATCCATTGGTCAGTGTAATCAGATTTGAAGACATGGCATCAACCGGAACAACTGTTCCCAGATCAATATCCTATAATTTTTACCACATTGCTCTCAAGAAAAATTATCAGGGAAAGATTAAATATGGGCAACAATACTATGACTTTGATGAAGGTATGATGACGTTTGTTGCTCCTCAGCAAGTAATCACTATTGATCCCGATACACCTACCAGTCTGGAAGGATTTATGTTGATAATTCATCCGGATTTTCTGCAATCCTATCCACTAGCCAGTAAGATTAAGTCCTATGGATTTTTCTCCTACGCTGCCTATGAAGCCCTGCATTTATCCGAACAGGAAGAGCAGGCTATCATGCAGTTAGTAGCCAATATCGAACGTGAGATAGACACCAATATGGATCATTTTACTCAGGAACTGATAGTATCTAATATTGATTTGCTGCTTACTTACTGCAACCGGTTTTATAACCGACAATTTATCACCCGCAAACTGGCCAATAACGACTTACTGATCAAACTGGAAACACTCCTTGATGTCTACTTTGCTAGTGTTGAACTGGAAAAGTCAGGCCTGCCTACAGTAAAGTATGTAGCGGATCAATTGCATGTGTCGGCTAGTTATCTAAGTGATATGCTTCGGGCTCACACCGGACAGAGTACACAACAGCATATTCACAATAAACTCATCGAAAAGGCAAAGACTATCTTGTCTACTACAGCATTGTCTGTGAGTGAAGTAGCCTACCAACTGGGGTTTGAATACCCTCAGTCATTTAATAAACTCTTCAAAAGCAAAACCAATCAGTCTCCACTGGAGTTTCGACAGTCCTTTCAGTAGAGCCAGAGTTTTGCCTTATTTTACTATTGTGACTACAGGTGTACTGATGGTGAAATAATTTGTAAACGTTCCTGTGTCTGTATAATCCATATACATCATGATATAGCCAGTACCCACTCTGGGAGGAATTCTTACACCAACTGAATCTGTGGTAGCAAATACTATTTCGGAAAAAGGAGCTGAAGGACTTTCTTCCGGACGTAGATCCAGCAAAGCTCCGGTTGCACTGGTAGAATCGTGGAAACTTAGTCTGTGTTGTGCTTTACTGGTGGCAAAGTACTTGCCATGAATGGTAATAATATCTCCTACCTTGCCACTTTCCGGACTTATTTTAGTGATATAAGGTAGAGGAGCTGGAAGTATAGAAAAGCCAAACGAGTTTTCTATGTACCCCCTTCGTTTTAGTGTATGCCAGCCGGACGCGGCATTGGGTGGCACCTGAAGGGTTATCTCTGTTTCTGTAACAGAAACAATGGTAGCAGGTATGTCACTCCCATTAAATTTAATTTCCAGGTCCTCTTTGACCTTTCCAAACATCTTTCCATGTAGCGTAACCAATGTGCCACTTGGGCCTCCCTTGGGAAAAAGGTTTTGTACCTGTACTCCGCTTTTTCCAGGATCTTCCTTACAGGAAAATAACATAGACACACATAAAAACAATCCAATGGTAGTTGTTTTCATAGAGGTATAGATGATTGTTAAGGGATTGACAGCTAGTGGTAAATATAAGATTCCTTTATTTGAGAATAAAGTAAATATTTAAAATGTTACTCAACTTTGTTAGGGGGAATTACAAATTTACAGGATAAAAAACAGTGTGTTCTTTGGGTAGAAAGTAGTTCGTTTTTTAGTTGCTTATTCTATGTTAATTACAGGTCCCAATTTGAAAGTTTTAGCAATCCATATTTCCTGTATAGGTAATTTATCTGCCTCGTTTTCAGTAATTTTCAACATATTATTGCAATTGCATCGTGAAACAAACTGTATTTTTTTGCATACATAAAATATCTCATTTTTTCCCTGCATTATATACCGACGACGATATTTTATGTATGCATCACCTAGTATAGATGTCTCTAACTTAATATCCTTTTCAGTTTTACCCTGAAAGTTTCCATAGGCAATAACAACTGTTACCTTATGAGTTTCAGGATTGATTTTAAACTTTAACCCTAGAACTGAATAATCTAGCAGATAGTTATTGTAACTTGTATCTAAGGTAAAGTTAGTCCCATAAATTTTTCTTAATTCATTTTCCGTTGTTTTGTTTAGTTTTACTGTTCCCACGCCTTTGCCAGGATATAATGTCAGATCGTCTTGAGCCCATGAGGTTAAGGGAAGCATTAGTAGAAGGATTAGTATTAGTCTCATTTTTTGGTTTCTATTTTTTAAGTACTGGAGAAATATAAAAACACTCCTGATTTACAATAAGAGGCGTTAGGGATTAGTAAATGGTAATAATCTTGTTGTACCCGAACTTTCTAGCAATCCAAATTTCTCTTATTGGTAGTTTATTGACTATATCTTTTGGCGTTGACAAATCCGTGCATTTACAATCAGCAACGAACACAATCTCTTTGTAAACATAATGTATTTCCTTTCTCACTGCCAATAGTTTTGGACGATCATATATTTTTTCAGCATTCCCCAATATAGATGTGCCTAGTTTGCTCTCCTTTTTGGTGTTTCCTTTAAATGTACAAGGAAGATGGTTTGAACCTGCACCGTAAACGCCCATCTGAGCTGAGGTGTTACGCAATCGGTCAGCCAACCATCAGCTAGAAAAAGAGGTACCCTAAGAAAAATCAGACCTCAAGTATAAACTTTGTCCCGGGTCAACTTTTTGCTGGTCGTAAGTTTAGATCTTTGACAGTAATCTTTAATTATTCTTTTAAGCGTTTGGGTATTCTGGTTGGTAAATGCTTCAGAGGTTTGGCGACTGGAATACAATTTGACGACTGGAATACAACCGGTTTCTTCATTATAGATCATTGAAAGGATTTACACCTTGCCACATGGAAGAGCAATCTCTATCGTCCTATACTGCGGGTTTTCCACTTTTGCTTAGCCTTGAATTTAGGTGGGGATCAAGAGTTATAAGAGTATGAGGCTTTTCTTCTGCTTTTCTGGTAGATACTGCTAACTTCCAATGAAAAAAATCATAGATAATGTAGTTTTTCAGACCTCTCTGCAACTAATTGATAAATGCATGAAACAATACAGCGAATGAAAACACCTGTAGATACCCAATTTATTCAGCATATCAATGAAAATATAGGAATCGCTCATAAAGTATGTCGCATCTACTTTGAAGACACAGATGAACGGGCAGATATGCTGCAGGAGATGATGTACCAGCTATGGAAATCCTATCCAGGATTTGATGGTCGTTCGAAATTCTCTACCTGGATGTATCAGGTATGCCTTAATACAGCCTTGGGGTGGCGTCGTAAACATAAACAAACACAAGACGAACGCATTTCATTGAGGCACTATGGAATTGCAGAACAGGGCCCAGATCAACTGGAAGAAAGCATTCAACAGCTTTTTCGAGCAATCGGAACGCTGTCTTCCTTAAACAAAGCTATTGTGCTTTTGTATCTGGATGAGATGAGTTATGAAGAAATCGCAGCCATTACAGGCCTTACCCGATCCAATGTAAGTGTGCGCCTGGTCAGGATTAAAAAAGAACTGGAAGAACAACTAAAAAAAAATAACGTTACGAATTATGTCAACTCTTGATGAATTTAAGAAACAATGGGGGCATTCATTTTCTGAATCCATCCCATATGATGAACTAGCTTTTCAGAAAGTGATTAAAAGGCGGGTCAATCAGCATACCAAGTCTTCGATGCAGTATTTCTGGGCATCTTTTGCACTTCAGATTCTGATATATGCCATGTGCGGGCATTTGGTGATCCGATACTGGTTTGCTACTCCTATTCTGCTGCTCAGCCTGACTGGTATATTACTTTACATTCCCTTTACAATAATGCTGCTTAAAAAATTCAAACGTTTTGCTGGTACCTCTGTTCTCTGCAAAGAAACGTCTTCTATCCACAAGTATTTGCTTGAAAAGCAATCCTTGCTGGAAAGCTTTTTCCGCTTTAAAAAAAGATATGAATTGTTTCTGATTCCACTGATTTCAGCCATTGCTATGTTTCTGGTATTTGCCATTTATGTACCCGGAGGCGTTCAGAGTTTCCCTTTGGGTGCAGCGATCACGTATCTGATTACGCTTTTATCCTGTTATTTAGCTATACGGGCTGAAAATCGTAAGAGTTTTGTCCAGCCTCTGGCTCAGATAAAGGCGATTTTGAGTGAGTATGAGACTGGTGCTTCTATGCAGGAATAAGGGGATTGTTTTCTTTTTTACACTCTTATTCATTGTTCTAGCCTTTCGCGAATGTTTACGCCCGTCTTTTTGCCTGATCAAAAAGACGGAAACTCAATGAGAATTTGGTGGACGAGCCTTGTCCTCCATTAAAATAGTATATCTTGATTAATGGAGTTCAGGTCTGCTGCTTGCTATATAAGATAAATCAAAAAATAAGACATAAAAAATTTGATTATAAGTGACCTGTTGTATTAACGATTAACTTTTGTGCCAAACTTTTAATGTAGGCCACTAACACTGATATTGCAGCATTAGTATCGCAACACTATTTGCCTACTAATTGTTTACATACTATAATATTTGTCATCATCAACCAGTTGTTTTGGAGCTGTCTCACTGTCTGTTATCTGATTGAGGTTGTTTTCAATCGTTACCGCAATGGCTGTCATCGGTGTATCGGTAGGGCGGTTCTCAAAGGGGTCCTGCAAGAGAATAGCCGTCTTTTCGATCATGATAAAAAGCAGTGGAATCAACATGGTTACTACCATTTCGGGTATGTCACCCACCTCTTCCAGCCCAAAGGGTAATGCAGTCAGGAAAACATAAATGATAAAATGAATCAGCACACTATAGGATTTGGGAAAAACCGTGTTTTTAATACGTTCACATTTTCCCATCGCATCGGTTAACCTGACTAAGGTTGAGTCAAGCTGGACCTGTTTGTTGGGATCCAGCTTGTAGTGATTGGCTACCTGTTTTAACTCTTCCGAATGCTTTTCCAGTAGTAAATTAGGAATATTGCTGCTTGGCAGCTTGTTTTTGTCCAAAAGCCTGTGCTTGTCCAGATAAGCAGTTACCTGACCGGAAAACGGCAGTTTGCGCAGCGATTCTCCTAATGCATAAACCCATATAATCTGTCGGTCTTTAAAACTGAGTATGTGTTGATCTATCTGTGCCTTCGCCAATTCGTCTTCAGGGAGAAATTGCCTGAGCTGACGAATCAAGGTACGGCTGTCATTGACAATGCTTCCCCAGATGATGCGTGCTTCCCACCAGCGTTCATACGACTGCGATGTTCTAAATGCAAGCAAAAGTGAGATAAGTGTCCCAATGATTGCCGCTATGGAAATGGGAATCGATACATCATGCAGAAACTTGTAATGATGGACAATCAATGAAAGGCTGCTATAAGCGAAAATGACAAGGATATCATATTTGATTAAATTAATGAAATACCCAATGGAAATCGGCCGGTTTAATAACATAGTTTAGTAACGTAACTGATCGCATAACTATAAAACAAAAGATTAGATTTCCTGGGTCAGATCATATATTTCCTGAATGGAAGCAAGCATTTTGGGTAAGTTAAACTTCAAATCAATCAGCCGACCGGTAGAGACATCAAAGACCCAACCGTGAATTTGTGGGTATTGGTTTTTCAGATACGATTTTTGAACCACTGCCATTTTTAGCACATTGATACATTGCTCTTCCACATTAATCTCAACGAGTCGATTGTAACGTTGATCCGGATCTTCAATGGCATTGAGTTCATCTTTATGTAATCGATACACATCCCGAATATTGCGAAGCCAGGCATTAAGCACACCCAAATCCTTACTTTCCATAGCTGCTTTCACACCGCCGCAGAAATAATGGCCACAGACCACAATGTGTTTAACCTTCAGGTATTCTACTGCATAGGCAACCACCGATTGCGAACTGTTGTCGTTGTTAGGAACCAGGTTGGCAATATTGCGGTGAACAAACATCTGCCCGGGCTGGGTGCCGGTCAGTTCTTCGGCAGTCACGCGGCTGTCACTGCAACCTATGTAAAGTATCTCAGGGGATTGTCCCTTGGAAAGGTGTTCAAAAAAATCGGTTTGACTGGCTTTTTTTTCTAAAACCCATTTGCGGTTGTTCTCAAAGATTTCATCGTACAATGCCATAATAAGTTAATTTATAGTGGTTGATTTATAGAAAGCAAAACCGCCTTGTTAAGCCTTTCATGAAAGGCTTCTTGTGTGGTTTGTAACTATTATATTATCTCTCAGATGTACTCTAAGAGCAATTTATTCTATATAATGAATGAGCCTTTACAACTTTACCAACTTTTTCATAGAGTCTTAAAAAAGATTGCTTTGTATACATTATTGTGCCCTTTTCTGTCTATATTCTATCAATCTGTTCGCACCAAAGTCAAAACATAAGGTAAAATATAGTAAAATCCAAATCCTTTCCTGGAAACTCCTGCAAGATAAACAACCTTACAGACAATATCAGATTTGGTTACTAATCAGCTGTCTGTGCTATTTCATCGTTTTTACTATTCCATTTTGTTGTGGTGGGGATGTTTAAAAATTTGTTGAATTAAAATTAATAATTAGGTAAGTGGTCAATCGTGTCTGTTTCGCACAAAAGTACACATCGTTCAATTAAGTGTTCCATTTCCCGAATATTTCCAGACCTGTGGGAAGACATAAGGGTTTGTAATAGATGAGCAGAGATATCTCTAATCTGTTTGTCATATTTTCTGCTGTACAGAGTATTAAAGATTCTGACTTTCCTGAAACACATATAGTGCTTCTTTATTTAGTTGTATTTGCGATTGAGATTCTAGTGACTCAATACTATTTGAACATTATTCTTGACACAGTAGTATACCTTCTTTAGTAGCCATTTCTTTTCTGTTAACAGATGTTTTAACTCTGTATTGCTTTTTTATTTGGGTCGATACAAACAGTACAGCAGTCAGACTATAAGAAGCTGTAATCCTGAACCAACAAAGGTAGCATGCTGTCCAAATTGAAATTATTGCAACTTTATTTTTGTAACTCTCCTTCTTGTTTTAAAAGCTGAATAATCCTGCCTTTTTCTCTGCTTCATATTTTACCAATAACTCGTCCACATTCTTTAACTGTTGCAACACAATGATCAACTCTTTAAAATCTTCCGGATAAACTGCTCCCAGCTTTTTCTTAAGTAATTTGATAGGGTATTGACTCATGAGTATGGGTTAATATTACTAATTATACCTCTTAAGATATATCTTGGAGGTAAAATAATAAGGGTATAAAATAAGGCTAGCCGTACTTGTATAGTAATGTTACAAAAATAAATTTGATTGCATGGGAATATATGTATAATGTGACAGGTGATGAAAAGTTGTGATTTCAGCCAGATTTGGGGATGTATCAGCAAATATGTATCAAAATGGCAATGAATTACATGCAATTTGTATCTATAGGTTGGCGTTGAAGAGAAACACACAACCACTTTCCGATGCAATTTTTCTGCCAGTACTCTTTGATGTCTCGTTTTAGGATGAGAAGCCTGGTTTTATGGACTATTTTTATCTATACGAGTTGCTCTCATAAAATAGCTCCCTATGCTGGAGGGCCAGTTATGAGCAAAAAAAGTATCCGTAAAACATTTTTGCCTATTCTGGAATTCATGGAAGTCAAGCCGGGTATGCGTTTTGCAGATGTGGGTGCAGGTTCTGGTACTTTTACTGTGATGATGGCTAGCCTTATGGATAGTGCCACTGTTTATATTCAGGATATAGACAGACAAGTGTTGAATGAAGAGAATGTAGAAAAGATGGTTGACTTTTATTCACAGCAAGGTTCTGAAAACTTGCGTGATAAGGTACAATTTCATCTAATTATCGGAGATACTATTCATTCCAATTTACCTGATTCGACTTTGGATCTGATTTATACTAATGCTACGATACATGTATTTAATCAACCTGATGCTATGTTTCAGGACCTACACAAAAAATTAAAGCATGGAGGTCGGATATTTATCCGGGACAGCTTTAAAAACGATCACGGAGCAGGGGAGTTTTGCTCTGATCCAACTTGTGCCAAACCTTTGCTGAGTATTGCAGATTTTCTAAGTCTTATGCAGAAAAATGGCTTTAAGCTTCTCAAACAATCTTCAGATATGAGTGGCTATCCTGTGTTTGGGTTTACGCAGAGTGATTAATATATTGTGGTAAAGAAAAAAGACAAGCCTGATTCTTGGTGGAAAGCCCACAAAAAAGGTTCGGAAATATTTTCAAACCAGAAGGCGCAAATTATACTATTTGTCCATAATTCTATACGTTCATCAGTTACCAATCTGTACTGATAGCATGTTTTTTCGTCATTCGTTTCCAGGTAAGAACTGTTACTAAAAACCAGGATAAAATCAGTGTATAATACAATGGGACAAGAAGTGCATGGGTTGAATAAATATATTCAACAAATCCTCTGTTATTGGCTGTAATCAGTACAATAAACGACAAAATACCTGTGAAAATAAGCTTGGTACCCAGACGACGTGTCAAACTTCCTTTTGTAGTGCGAGTGCCTATTTGTATTATAAAAACCATGCTTATAAGACTAAGTCCTACTGTAAACCCTGTCATAAAGTCATTTATGCTCAATGGATTTTTGGATTTGAGAGCAACAGTAAAAAAGAAGCTTCCAATTGCCAGAAAAACAAGTAAAGAAGGCACATGTGTGAGAGTTCTTGTGAACTCATTCCAATAAAGTCCCAGTATAGTTTTACCCATCAGTTGTCTATAACTTTCTTCTAATTCTATAAGACCCATTTGGCCTCCAAATTCTTTATCTATGAGTTGTAAGGCAGCTTCAAAAGAGACTCCTTTATCCATTTGTGTTTCAATAGCAGAAATATAATGATCTGTCATTTCTGCCAAAAACTCTTTTTCTTCCAATTGAGAAGAGGACAGATGTTCCTTTATTTTTCGGATATGCTCAGATGTCAAAGCCATACGGTCAGATAGGTTTAATAGTTAGGATAGTTTGTAGATTCTGGAGAAAGTTTGTCATTTCAGCCAGGCGGTTCACTGATTCAGTTTTGCCTTGTTTGGTCAGAGAATAGTACTTGCGGGCTCTGCCTTCTACAATCTGGGTTTCAGTGGTCAGCAGGCCTTCTGACTCCAGCTTATGTAGTGCCGGATATAAGGCTCCTTCTGTGAGTTGCATCTGGCCACTGGTTAATTCCTTTACCTTTTGAGTAATTTCATAACCATACATTTTTTCACGGTCTTCGAGTAGTCGCAGAATGATAACTGACAGGCTACCTTTCAGGAGATTCTGGCTTTGTGTATTCATGTGTCAAATATATAGGAATATCTTATATACCTACAAGTGTTAGGTATGTTATTTTCCTATATATATATAAGTTTTTTGTAGGTAAGTACAATACGAGGGGGTGGGAAAACTCCGTTAGTAGATGGGTAATATGGATAACACAACTACCTCAACCAATAATCTCCTTTCTATGATAATATCCCCATTCTTTGAGGGCATGAATCACCTTGTGCAGTGATTTAGCGTGAGAGGTGGTCGTGTATTCTACCACAGGAGGGAATGCATCAATTACTACTCTGGTTACCAAGTGATTTGACTCCAGTTCTTTTAGTTCTTTTGAGAGCATCCTGTCACTGATACCATCTATATCCCTGGCAATCTCTTTAAATCTTCTTTTTCCATTTAATAAAGCAATCAGGATCTGTAGTTTCCATCTGCCATTCAGCACATCTAGGGCATCCTTTACCGCCCGTAAATCCTCTTTTGAACATTGGGTATAAGTTGACATAAGACCTTGAAATAACCATTACTAACCTATCAGTAAGCACTTACTACTTGTTTAGCGCTTACAAACCAAATGCTAAGATAGCTAGTTTTGCGACAGTAAGAGAAGGCAAAATGTAACCTGCTTACTATCGGATATTAATAGAAAGGCAGCACATGGATTCTTTGGAAAGTAAAACAACCTATCTTTATGAATAAACGAATTCTCATTTTTGGAGCTAATGGGAGAACAGGCCAATTAATAGTCAAATATGCCTTGGAGAAGGGATACTCCATCACTGCATTGGTACGTAATCCTGAAAAACTTACGATAACTTCCGAACGACTAACCATACACAAAGGATCACCTACTCATTTAGAGGATGTGCAAAAAGCTATGGCTGGATGTAACTATGTACTCAGTGCCTTGAGTGCTCTTTCTGTAAAAGACAGCTTTTCATTTAAAATGATTACTCCTCCGAAGACACTCGAAAAAAGTATTGGTAATGCAATACAGGCAATGAATGAGTATGGTATCAGGCGCATTGTTACACTTTCGTCTGTTGGGGCAGGAGATTCCTATTCGTATGCTCCCTGGTTTATGAGATGGGTCATCCGACTAACCAATTTTAAAATTGTATTTGCTGATCATAACCAACAGGAGCAGTTAGTACAGCAATCCGGTCTGGATTGGGTAATAGCCCGACCTGTAGGACTCACAAATACTACTAATCCGGGAAAACTGGTAGTTAGTTATAACAAAACTCCTTCGCCCTTTAAAATAAGTAGAATGTTGCTGGCCAAATTTATGGTAGACCAGCTCACTGAGGATGCCTTCCTGCATAAAACTCCCATTTTATCCGAATCGTAAAATGTTGCTACTATGAATTGTGCTCGACAAAAATTTTGTGGTAAACTCAATGTATAAATAATGTTGCGGTTTATTCTATACAAAAACTTTTTTACGGTTTCTTCTAGCCAAAAGAACTTTTGATCAAAACAATCTCCGGATTAATGGCTCACTTTCGTTCCTGAAATGAATAGACCTACTATTGTTAAAATACAGCAATAATTCATAGAGTAGGATACCGTGATGAGCTTTATATAATTAATTTCGTAGTAAAGTTTTTTCATAGAAGTAGATGCGTATGTTTCGTATGATTAATGCCTGGATTTAAGTTCGCCTTCATTTACTAGACAGAAAAATACCTAACCATATAATGTCTCTCAAAAGGCTACTTTAACTCCTGCATACCATTCAACCTTTAGTCTACCTCATATTGTGTCATAATATGTTGAATCTCTATCTGAGCAAATACATCCTTGTTGATGATTCTGAAATTCAAGCTATCATTGCTACAGGTAATTATCTGATAGTTTGCCGTGTCTTTCACTTGTTTTATACAATGTAACTCAATACTTCCCTGATTACCTAGTGTGACAATATGCCAGTTTTGAGAATAGCCGGAAATAGGAATGAGTATCAGGAACAGATCTACCAAACTATAGGTTTTTAGTAAATTTTTTCATGAATAAGTAGATTATGTATAGTGCCCTTCACACACTTGCAAAGTGAATGAAAATTATTGAGGGTTATCTTTTGTAACCTGAGTTTCTATTCACTAAAGGGTTTTATATGTTGTATGATTTAAAAGAAGTAGTATAATTTCTTTTAAGGACTAATCAGTTGCTTCTTATTTTATACTATAGCAGCTATGCCTCAATTGGGTTTATTATAAATATAAATGTGAAAATAAAGAATCCTAGAAGGAGTGCTGGTTCTATTCTATAATTTATCTGCAATTTGCTAATGAAGTATCTGTTGTTTGTTGTTAATCAGAAGTTTATGGTTTTTTTACTTTATAACAGTATGGCTAAGATGTAATGTAGAGTATTGGGTGTATGATATTTTATTTGCAAAACAGATGTATTTTTTTTCACTTTCTTGTTTACTATCAAGCATAGTAGTTATTAAGAGATAAATATTCTTTAGTAACAGTTCTACTATATTATCTACCTATACCAATTTATACTATGAATCATTTTTACAAGCTGTTGTTCGTATTCAGCTATTTTTTGACACAAGCCAGTTATGCTTCAGATCCTTTAGTCATTTCTCCTGCTGATCGTTCAACTGTCAACGTTGCTGCACCATTGGTCATTAAAACACAAGCCAATGATTCATTAGCTGCACAGGTAAAAGTAAAGATCCTGTTAAATGACCCTCGGACATTTGTTTATGAAGCAACTCAGAATGCAGCCTCTACCAACCAGTTTTTAATTGCAGATGCTCCATTGCAGCCAGGTAATCAGTACCTGATTGAAGTAAGCACATTGGGAAGCCATGGCTATGTGATAGGACAAACCTATTACACTATTTTTACAGAATATGTACCTGTTGTAGAAGCTAAGCCTTTTCTGATTAATTCGGCTGATACCTTGGTTTTGTATGAAACAAACAGATATTTTGGTTTTAATGTTAACCCCAATAATCCTAACGCCCGTAAAATTACTGTACGATTTTATGTAGGTTCTCCTTATACAGCAGATACAAAAACCTTAACATCTGACGAGGCAGTACAACCTGTTAACTTTACATATATATATGATGCTACGCAGATCGAAAAGGGTATAGTGCATTTTAAAGAGTTAACTATTACCACATTTGATTCCTTAGGAACTATACTAGCTCAAAATACATACAACGTTCCCTATATTGTTCCAACTCCAAAGGCAGCTGAGTTTATTAGTCCTACAACAGGTGCTACAGATGTTTCTACTACACCTACTATTACTCTTGGTAATTATTCAACTAATCCAAATGGGGGCTGCACTCAATGGATATTTATCAGTTATGAAATTGATCGTTATCCGGCAGACTGGCAAGGAGAAGATTATATTCGTCAGAATGTAAGTCAAAATGTCAATCAGTGGACACCCTCTGTTGCTTTACAGCCTAATACCAAATATGAAGTACGTGTGAGCGGCGGCTTTGTATGTTATGGACCAACATCTGTTACTTCTACCTTTACTACTGGAGGTGGTAGTTTGTCTTCTCGTTTGGCTGGAGCGGCTATCAGTGATGAGTTGGATAGCCCTTCCATTGTTTCACCAAACCCTTTCTCAGATCAAGTATCTATTCAGCTTAAGCCTACTTATCAAAACGCTAATGTAACACTAATGTCTATGCAAGGAAGAGTGCTCTTCTCGAAAAAAGCGTCTGCTAATGAGACTATTTCATTCAAAGATAATTCTTTAGCTCCTGGGTTGTATCTGATTAACATCACCGATCAAACGGGTAAAAACGAACAGTTCAAAATCATTAAACAGTAAACATATTTTATGCTATGTACAGAACAACCCCTCCTTAAATCAGGGGTTTGTTTTTTCAAATCTTTCCCGAAGAATATGTGAAAAGTGTACATCTGATTTCGTTGTTGCAATAAGTACTCTATCTGTGATCTAAAAACAATCCGTAATGTTTCTCATAGAGACTAACAGAGAAGCGTTACGGATTGTTTTGTTTGATAAGCCCTCTACTCACCTGTTCACAATTTCTAAATACTTATACAAGTTTGTAATAGAATTGACAACAACCTATAAAGACATTAGACAATTTAGGCTACAATATTTTATAAATGGACTTGGGCCTTCTCAGTTATTTACCTATAAAAACAATACTGGAGCCCTATTTCGAAAAATATTAGATTATGCCAATAGATTTTCTATATAGATTTAGATAGATAGATTCCTTAGATGGTCGTACACTGAAGGAAACTTTGTATGTTATTGTTTATCCCAAACCTTGCATATCAGAGTAATAACGTTTATAAAATTGCTTGAAATGTGAATAAGTTAAAAGTCACTTTAATGGTATTCAACCTTGCCATTAACCTAAAATAAAGGATGAGGTTTCCGATGTATAAACATTTATACATTATACAACAAGACAACCCATAAATAATAGAATTCAGAGGATAGCATTTAGTAAAAGCTAAGCTACCATTAATACGGCTCTCAGGATAAGACTATGTTGGAAGGAAAACCCCACATTCAGGGAACGCAAGGTTTTCACCACAGTTTGAATAATTCAACCACTCAACTGAGAGTGGTATAAAAAAAGCAACAAAAATAATGCCCAGGCAGTGGTTAACTGGTTATGTATCAGTGTTTTATTTTGTCGTTGATTCCATATGTGTAAATTCAAAAAGCAATGGAAACAAGTCTATTTCTATTCTATTAGAAGTTAATTTATAATTTCTTAACCTCCATTCAAGCTTATTTTCGATAATAATTCAATTACAAGAACTTTTTCAGCTAAAAACATCTGCTAAAAACTTGTTAGATCAACATGTATGAGCCTGTATTCTCAATGGAGATCGGCGGTACATTTTTTAGTCCGGCATCCTTGTATACCTTGTGACGCTGATGGTCCAGAGTTAGGTTTTTAATTTATCTTTGGTACGCAATATGACTCTCTACTTGGTTCTGAGAACACAATAATGACTCCACAAGAGGCAGAAAAACTCTCAGGCATTGAGTCAATCGAAATTCAATGCAGATGGGCTCATCAAAAAACACATCCATTCTGTGATGTGTTTGAAAAACTGGTTTCGCTGTCTTCTCTAAAAGCAATCAGGGTGGCAGACTTTAAATTGTCTTCACAAACACAAGCTGCAGATATCCGATTTCTGGAACTAGTGGGTTCTGTGGAATCATTAACCCAATTGGATATTTTATACATTCAGAAGTTCTTGAGAGTGAACAATTACTGGATACTCTTGCCCGATTAACAAATCTGAAGCACCTGAAGCTATCTTTTCTATTCATTTTAAGTATTTTCCAGAATTTGTCAGCCAGCTAACTAATCTGGAGATTCTTTCTATTGAAGTAAGTAACCAGTGTATCTTTCCTCTGGAGATATTTTTTCCATTCCGAAGCTCAAAATATTCAGGCTAATTATTTCTGGTTTTCCTTTCCCGGATTCTGTAAAATCGATCATAAACAATTTGTTCCAATTGTCGCATCTCAAAGAAATCGAGATGCGTGTGGTAAGTTCATCCGCCTCAAAAGGGAAAGCAATCTTATTTTCGGATACAGATTCTACTTTACAAACGTTATCTAATCTGCAAAAACTTATACTGCAAAATCTAAATCTGGGGCAATTGCCTGTTGTTATCCAAAATTGTGAAAACCTGGAAATACTAAATGTTGAAGACAACAATATAGTCCATTTTCCTGGCTATATGCCTAACATAAGTAATCTTATTCTTAACGGTAATAGAAGGATTGATTTGGATCAGATTCTAAGTTGTCTCAATCCATCTACCCTCCAATTTCTGAACATAGGTAGTTGCAATCTCTCTCAACTTCCTTCCCGAATTGCTGATTTTCAAAAAAAAGAGAATATCTATTTTGGACGTACTTGCTTGCAAAAAATTCCGGTTGAACTAGTTTTTCTGGAGCGGATGTATGTTACTTGCAAGTATATTGTAAAGTAAAGTTGATGACTTCATCCGCCTTTCCCGATTGGGAGATGGTCTGTTTAACAGTAAGTGGAAAACCTTTATCGTTGTAAGTGTATGCATAAGCTGAGGTCGAACTCACTGTTTCACCATCATACGACTTCTCACTGATGGGGTTATTCGAACTCACCACATCCGCAATGTCTCCAAATACCACAGCAAAAACCAATAGAGCTACGTATGTACGATGTGGATTAGGTTTGTTATCGTAGGTATACTCAGTGACTAATTCTTCGGCCTGGCTGCCAATTTTGTAAAAGATCTTGGTCAGGTTGCCATTGCCATCATATTCATAGCGGAATTGAGTGTCATTGCGTGTAATTTTAGTTATATTATCACCAGTATAGGTAAAAGTAGCCGTAGACGAAACACCACCTAAAAAGGGGGCTGTCAGCGTTTGAATTTTGCCGGAGGCGTTGGTAGTGGCCATAGCAGTTATGTCTGGTGTACCAGAATTTTTTCCATTATAAAAAATCCGGATCTTTTCTACCTTTCCATTGGTATAATCAGTGAATAAGGTGCTTTCTAGAGCATTATTCTTTGTTTTATCATAGGAGGATGCCTTAATTATCTTTTCATCAGTATTGTATTCAAACAATACATATCCTTCCTCATCTTCTTCACGAGTTACCTGACAGTCAGTATTTACGGATGGTGTTGTTGGAGCATCATCTTTTTTACAAGCTACTATGACAAGCAATAGGAAGAGGAAGGCAATGAAAGAAATACGGTAATGAGCAAATGCAGAAAGATTCATAAAATTTTCGTTGGATTGATTATAGGATAAAGGAGTATAACTGAATGAGATAAATTAACAGAAGCAATTACAACGGCTGTCGATAGCCTAAATGAACGAACACTTAATGAATGCGTTATATTTCATGAGTCAAATTGATTTTAATAACCAGTTTTCAGATTCTGTCCACATCTCCATTATGGTAGACCAGGTGCATACCAATTTAAGATTCAGAGAAAGCTGTTTTAGACAGAGGTTTCACAAAAGTAGTAGCTCACTTAAGGCTGTTCAATACATGAATATGTGTATTTGCAGAAAGTGAAAAGGTGTTTTTTGTAATCCTTGAAAAAGTCTACCTGAATTTTTAAGAAGAAGTTTATCTGTCTTAGATTTTTTAACAGTTGCCTCACTTGTAGCAGCCTGCCAGAAAGAAGAATCGACACCCTCTTCACAACTGGAAGCTCCACTACAGGTTCTACAACTGGAGACCCTAGCAGTAATTGTACTGTCACCAATACGGAAACAGCAGGACCTTACCCCATTCATAAGCTATCTTCTTTGGTAAGATCTAACATTTTCGGAGATCGTTTGGGAGTTAATCTATCTGCAAAGATTACTATTAAGAATAAAAATTCAGACTAGGCAGTCTTATCAGAAGTATTAGTTAACCTCTGGCATTGTAACACTTTAGGAAACTACTCCGAATATGGAGCATTGAAATCTGTGAGTTGGCTCAGAGGCCGGCAAGCCAACGATTCTAACGGACAGGTTTCTTTTACAAGTATTTTTCCGGGTTGGTACAGAGGTCGTTTGCCACATATTCATGTACATGTATAGTGCAAGTGGAACTTCAGTATTAATCAGACAAATAGCATTTTCTAACGATTTGTGTCAAATACTTTATACAACAGTACCAGACTATGTTGGTCGGGGAGTACATGATAGATTACTGAAAAATGACAGTATCTTCAGAGATGGCTATGCTAACGAAATGGGGATTTTCTCAGGAAGTATAGTTTCTGGATATATGCTGACACATACTATTGTTGTTAATGGATAGTCTATTACTCTCTGGATTTTAAGGTCAGGACTTTGAGGTATATTCTCAGAGTCCTGTTTGTCTAGTGATACAATGATAATTATTTATATGATTCCTCAAACTGAAGGCATACTTCTTATCAATCAAAAACGGCAGCTTGTTTCTACAGAAGATTTCAGTCTGTACTAGCGCATACCTGACACAAATAGATCTCCATTGATAAAACAAAAGTTTGGGAGTATTTTAAGTTTGAATGATATCCTGTTAGCACCAAAAAAACAATCTCTTTGTCTATTGAACAACCATGTTATTTTATTCTATTACCATTGGTGTGTGCTTTGCTGGTAAATGAACATATTGTGGATGCAGGACAGATTTTCTGTCAGGTTGTTAAATCCGGTGAACAATTAAATATAACTACTCCGTTTGATGATGAATATATTAACTTTATAGAAGTTTCTGTTCGAGCAGATAAAAACAATTCTGCCCAAGGGTATGAGCCACCATTATGTGTTTGTGATTTTAGCCTTACCCAAAATTCGTTAACCCTACTCTCTCTGGATTTTCTATTGGAGTGTTTCTATATTGGAAAATTTGATAGAAGAGCAGAATATATTCTTGATTTAAAACATACCAGCCCCAAAGTTCTTGCTTTTAATCTGAATGAACCTTTTGAAATAGAGGGACGGCTACTTTACGAAAGAGATATGGTCCTTTTATGGGATTGCGAGGCAATGGAATCACTCACCTCAGAAAGTCTTTTACTAGCCATTACACCATAATACCTATAACAGAGTTGAAGTAAACTGAGGTTTTCTTAAATACTTTAATACAAAGAACAGCAATTTGAGAGAATACAAGACACGTCCAGTAACAACAAAGTTGAAAATCAGTCAAAAGAGCACAGAGCCTACATTCTGTTAAAAATATAGGCTCTGGTATTTATAAGATTTCAGATCGAACTCCTATATCTGACATTCAGGATGGTATATATTTCCAGATAATGCAAAATCATTATTTAAATACTATCTGTGAAAACTCGAACAAATCATGACGCCAAACGGGCCAGGTGTGCCCACCTGCGTATTCACTATAGTTGTAGCGGATACCCATCTGATCAAATTTTCCCCGCATGATTTTGCAATTTTCATAAGCAATGTCTTCCTTTCCGCCCATTGAAATCCAGAACTGTTTCAAATTAGTATTGATGGCAGAAGCATTATTTTTCATAAAGTCATATTGAGGATCAGATAGGGCAGTATTGTTGGCAAACCAACCTGAGCTAAAAACACCTAAATAGTTAAACATATTGGTATTCTTGATCCCCGCATACAATGTTTGCAATCCACCCATAGACAACCCTGCCAGGGCTCGGTTTTTTGCATCGGTATGCACACGATAGTTACTTTCTACAAACGGAATCGCAGTTTGCTTTAATTCATTTTCAAATGCCCGTAACACATTCTCATTAAATCCGGCGAGTCCACCACCGTTGTTTACATTCCCATCCAGCATGACAATGAGCATGGGTTTGGCTTTGCCTTCAGCAATGAGATTATCCACAATCAGATCTGTTTTTCCCTGAGTAGCCCATCCACGCTGATCTTCTCCTCCTCCGTGTAACAGATAGAGAACAGGAAAATTATTAGATGACTTGTCGTATTCCGGAGGTGTGTATATATACATCTCACGCCAGGTATTGGTCACTGCTGAGAAATACTTTCGGATGCGTATATCCCCATGTGGAACCTCTTTAAGGGCATAAAAGCTGCCATCTCTGTCAGGAATTTCAATACCGCTGGCCATTCGTCCCATACCATAGAAACTTTCACTGGCAGGATCCGCCAACGCAACTCCATCAATCAGAAGAGAATAATAATGAAATCCCCGACTAATGGAATCGGTAGTAACAGTCCAAAATCCAGCTGTATCTTTTGTCATATCATATTTTTTGCCCAGGTCAATCTGAACCTTTTGTGCCTGTGGAGCTTTGATGCGAAAAACTACCCGATTATTAGGCAATAGCTGGGGATATTTTCCATTGCGGATATTGGTAGAAGCAGGTGAACCTAAGATAGTGTATTTGGAAAAGCTGGAAACATCAACAGGTTTGAACAGGAACTGGGAGAACATATACAAACCATTTTTCCATACCTTAAAATCGTGTACACCCGGTTCAATATAATAGATGTGTGGAACTCCTTTTTCATACAGATAGTCATGTGTACGTTTGCTGAAGTTGATCAGATTGTCATTATCCCCACAGGAAATCCATAAAAGTTTGAGTTTGTTTTTAGCCTCTTGTGGATTGGAAATAAGCTCTTCAGGCTTTTTGGTATTCGGCGCAGATGAAAAACCACCAACCCATGCGAATTTGTCAAGATTGCCTAATCCAAAGTTCAGCGATTGTCCACCACCCATCGAAAGCCCGGCAATAGCCCGTGATTCCCGATTGGTGAGCGTTGCATATTTTTTCTCGATAAAGGGAATTAAGTCATTGAGCAGATCTTTTTCAAAAGTGGCAAAAGCCTCTACTTTATCTTTATCGAAAATATTGCCGATAGGTCTGTCATCTTTCATAGCCCTGCCATTAGGTAAAACTACAATCATAGGTTTGATTTTACCATCCGCATAGAGATTGTCCAGAATCACCTGTGGTGAGCCGCCATTGAGCCATTCTTTTTCATCCCCTCCAATGCCATGTAGAAGATATAGTACAGGGTATTTTGTTTTTTTGTTATAATTAGGAGGAGTGTAAACCAACGCTTTTCGAGTAGTACCTACAGTTTTGGAGTTGTACCGGATGGTATCTATTTTCCCATGAGCAATTCCTGTACGTACTATATCAAATCCTTTGGGAGCCTCCTTGGCTATGCTTTGTTGAGCAACATTTTGTGAATGGGTATTGATTTGTAGAATCAGAAAAGTCAGGGATATAAGTAAAAACCGTTTCATACGTGTATAGCTTTCAGCGTGAATAAATGCCAGTGAAGAGAATAGGTACTAAAGTTAATGTGTTTGTGGAGTAATGATCTGGTATTTTCCGCTCAGATGCATCAGGGTGAATAAATACAATAATCCATCATAATAGGGATCAAAATATCCATCGTTGTAAGGTTCGAGTTTAGCCTTCCATAGGGCATGCACAAAGTCAAGGCTTTTCTTATCCGAGTTAATCAGAGAAAGAGAGGACGCAGTCGCCACCAAACCCAACGAATGCCTGAGCTTTTTTTCCGGACCCGCTTGCAGGACAAACTCCGGGCGTGAACCATCCAGATTAAACTGGTCTTCAAACGTGTCAATGCCTTTTGAGCGGAGAAATCCTTGAAAGCGTTTAGCATATTCCTGTTGCCATTTTTTGTCTTTACCAAACCAGACATAGTCCATGGCAATATTCATTGGAACCCTCCACGAATCATATCGAAACGCAGACGGCGACCATGGTGTATCATGTGGCTTTCCGCTAAATTCTGTATAGTCAGCATTTAGTCCGGTAACAGGATGGCAGGCTCGGTGCAGAAATGCCCGTGATGTATCCGCACAGACTTTGTAAAACGATTCATGTCCATCGTTGGCATACAACGCCCATACTTCCATAAAGGCCGGCAAGTGATACGATGGGTCCGTCCACTGATAGCCATTCCCTTCAGGAACAAAGGTGATTTGTTTATGCTCAGTATTAATCAGGTTGTATATGTTTCCGGACCCATCTTTCTTCCACATGGCATCCAGTATACGCCGGGCTTCATTGTAATAATGAATGCCTGTGCTGTTGCCCCACTTATTGGCCGCAAACAAAAGGCTGGTAACATAATAAAGCTCTCCATCCGAAGCCGATCCTTCGGAGTTACGCTTCATGGTTTTGGGATTAATGCTCCAGGCAAAATATGCCTCCCGTGGGCCACTCTGATGTTGCAGATAGGCTTTCGACCACCGCCAGATACGATCAAATACATCTTTTTTATTCAGTTGAACAGCTATCATCATCCCATAGGAGAGTCCTTCCGTACGGGCATCATGATTTTTAATATCTGAAACATAAGCCATGGTATCACCAACCTGAAAGTATACCCGGTTGGGACCTTCAAAGATGTCGTAATAGGCTTTCGCAACCTTTGCCTCTATATCTGCCTGGCTATAACCTGCCTCTTTGAACAGATTTCGATATCGTGTGGTTTGAGCTATACCCACACCATCCGGAAAGATAGACAAGAGGAAAATAAGAATAAGGATAAGTTTCATGGTAAAGACTTGTTTTATGTACTCTTGCTTTTCCAGAATATGCTATTTAAAAAGCAAAGGTGCCATTTGGTATAAGCTTCTACGCCATGTTTGAAACTCATGCGCTGTACCTTCTGAAATATAAGTTGTGACATTGATTCCTGCAGCTTTGAGTTCTTCGCCTGCCTTCTGTACCCCCTCAGGACGTTCTTTGCTTCCACAACTGAGAAATATATGCTTTACTTTTGATTTGTCTTTGATATCCGCAGGTGTATACAATCCGCCACTTAACAGTCCATAATATGAAAAGACCTCTGGTTTGTTCAGAGTAATCTGCTTTGTCTCCATTCCTCCCATAGAAAGCCCGGCCATAGCTCTTTTATCCTTAGTGGCAAGGGTACGGAAATTAGCATCAATGTAAGGAATAAGCTCATCAACAAGTACGGTCTGGAATGGCACAATACTAAATTCGCGAATCTTGCCAAATTTTACTTCATTGGTCATGCCATAGGTCATTACGATCAGGAAAGGCTTGATTTTTCCATCAGCAATCAGGTTGTCCATTATTAAATTGGCATGTCCCTGATTACTCCACGCTGTTTCATCTTCTCCCCAGCCGTGTTGCAAATACAAAACAGGGTATTTATCTTTTCCTTTTTCATATCCAGGAGGAGTATAGACAAAAGCTCTGCGAGAAGTACCTGTACTGGGCGATGGAAAAAGAACCTGTTGTACCTGGCCATGAGGTACATTTTTGAGCGCATAAAAATCCTGATCATGTGCCGGTATTTCAATACCACTTTCCCAACGTACAGAGCCGTAGAAATTCAATGTGCCCGGATCATTGAATTTTCCACCATCAATGTTCACATTGTAATAGTGAAAGCCTTCGTCCATTGGTCCGTCGGTTGTACCCATCCATGAACCATCTGCCGCCTTGCTGAGTTTGGTGCCACCTCTTCCTCCCAGACCCAAACTTACCCGTACACTATCGGCTGCAGGAGCAATTATTTTAAAACGTGCATAACCCTGAGAGTTTACCATTGGATATTCCTGTCCAGGCTGGTTTACTGTAGACGGCTTAAAATCTTCTTTGATTGTAGACTGTTGTGCCTGTACAAAGCAAAGCCCACCTGTAACAAAGGTAATGAGTGCTATTTGTAACAACTTGACTTTCATTTTTCTCAGATGTTTAGTAAGTGGCTTATGTTTTATTTAAATACTTGTTGTAAGGACTTAGCTAAGAAAAGTTTACAATTCATCCATGTATGTCCACCAGGCACAATAAGTGGCTCTACCTTGATTTTCTTTTCCTTAAACATGGCAATGTTTTGTTTTACACTCTCATACAGAAAATCTTCAGTTCCGACACTAATAGTGAATAGTTTCACTTGTTTGTTTATCAGATCTGCATTGGGTTTCCAGTCTGTAAAGTTTTTGGTAAACTCTTCGGTTGCTGTATAGGGTGCATAGGAGCAGATATATCCAAATTTATCCGTGTTGGTAAAGGCAATGTTAAGAGTCTGTCCACCACCAACCGAAAATCCTGCTACTGCCCGATGGTTGCTATCTTTGAAAACCGGATAATTTGCCTCTATAAAAGGGATAATATCCTGTGTCATGTCTTTGGTAAAATCAGGCATGGGGCTAGGGCGTATATTGCCGTAAGGCATAACAATGATCATTGGAACTGCCTTTTTCTCAGCGATCAGGTTATCGGCAATGAAGTTGGCCCGACCTACTTTGGTCCAGGTTTCTTCAGTATCTGATCCGCCATGAATCAGGTACAATACCGGATATTTGGTTTTTCCATTGGGATTGAATCCGGGAGGTGTATAGACCAATAGAGTACGTGTAGTACCCAGTGTAGCAGATTTATAGTACTGATAATGAATTTTGCCATGTGGCACATTCTGTAGTGAATGTACCAGAGGTGTGTTTCCAGGAATGTCTACAATACTACGCTTGAAACGTTCATTGGCAAAGATATAGGTATTGTTAGGATCAGCAACATCAACCCCATCTACCTGAAAGCTATAAGGATAGATGTCGGGGGTGATCGGGCCTACGGTTATACTCCAGATGCCGGAGGTATCTTTTGTTAAAGGTAGGGGAGAAGATAAAAATTCTCCGTTTAGTGTCACTTTTTGTGCTTGTCTGGAGAAGTAGCGAAACGTAACGCGGTTGTCTGTATGTACATCAGGCGAAGAAATTGCCGGGGGGCGCTGCTGAGCCAAGGCTGATACACTAAATAAAAGTATCAGAGGTAAAAAAAGTGCTGTCTTCATTTTATCTGAATAAGAGAGGTAGTGTTTCGGTAAGGTATTTTTTTACGTTCATCCATGTGTGGCCACCATCAGTAGTAAAGCTTTTGTAGCTTACTTTCTTTGCTGTGAGATAATCCATAAACTCAACGGTACCCTTGTAGAGGAAGTCCTCTGTCCCAATACCTAACCAAAGCAATTTCAGTTGATTATTGGTGTTGGCAGCATTGCCGCCTATTTGGCTAAAGGAACGATCCATTTCGGCAGGAGAAAGGTAAGAGGCATAAGAACACACCCAGGCAAATTTATCCATATTACCGAATGCTGCACGAAGTGTCTGTCCTCCACCCCTTGAAAATCCGCCTATAGCCCGGCTGTCGCGACTGCTTATAGCGCGGTAATTCTTTTCAACATAGGGTACCAGATTTTTCAGCAAGTCATCCTCAAATGCTTTGGCCCGACTGACAGCATCTGGTGCATCACGGATTGTAGGATCGGCAGGTTTGGTGCCATTAGGCGACTGCTCTGCTATACGAGCTGCAATATTTCCATAGGGCATAACTACAATCATTGGCACCGCCTTTCCCTGTGCAATCAGATTGTCCAGGATCAGATTGGTATGACCTACTTTAAAAAAGGTTTCTTCTGTATCGGTAGTACCACTAATCAGATAATATACAGGATACTTTTTGGTAGGGCTTTTATCATATCCTGGAGGGGTATAAACCACAACTCTTCCTGTGATTCCTGAAACAGATGGATAGTATTCGTAGGTTATGGTACCATGTGTAACATTTTGCAGATCATAGAGAGCTGGTTTTTCAGAAGGCACATCCACCAGACTGGCTTTAAACCGTTCGTTGGGAAAGTAGTTGACATTGGCCGGGTCCATCACTGTTACGCCATCTACTTTAAATCCATACGGATAAATATCAGGTTTTATGGGTCCTACAGTTACACTCCAGATACCGATAGAATCTCTAGTCATTGGGACGCCGGATGCGCCAAACTGACCCCCATCCAATAGTACCTGACGGGCAGTAGGAGCCAGGTAGCGAAATGTAATTCGTTTATCTGTGTGTACCTGTGGCGATACAACCAATGGCCCTCTAGGTGGCTGAGCAATTACCCAGCTGCAGGCAAAAAGCAAAGTCAAGGTAAAAAATTTGTAAAAATGTGGATACATAGAAACAGGTGTTAAGTAGTTCGGTTTTTAGGTGATTAGTACTTGATCCAGTTGTTACGTTTCATCCAGTCAAACAAAGGCTCCATCCATCCGGGATGATGAAAAATGAATCCATGATTGCCTTTGGGATAAATGTGCATTTCTACTTCCACCTTTTCACGCCGTAACGCTTCAAAATAGGCAATGCTATTGTCTACATCTACCACTTTGTCATCAGCAGTGTGGGTAATATAGGCAGGAGGTGTATTTTTAGTAACCTGTAATTCATTGGAAAACAGTTTGACAGACTCAGTAGATGGATCTTTACCTAACAGATTGGTTTGGGAACCTTGATGCGTTAAGCTATCTCGCATACTGATCACCGGATAGACGAGGATCTGAAAGTCAGGGCGTAGGCTAATTTGTTCCGGATTATCGATCAGTGATTTTTCAAAGTGTGTAGCTTCTGTGGAGGCCAAATGACCTCCTGCTGAAAATCCCATGATCCCTATTTTGTGCGTATCTACTCCCCATTTACTGGCGTTTTCCCGAACAAACTTTATTGCTTGCTGCGCATCCTGTAGGGGACCAATCTTCTTGTCTGGCATAATTGAATCATTGGGAAGTCGATACTTTAGTACAAACGCTGCTATTCCACGCTTTACAAATTCCTTGGCTATATCAATGCCTTCGCCCTGATAGACTACTACACCATAACCACCTCCTGGAATAATCACTACACCTGTACCTGTTGCCTTGTCTTTTTCAGGAAGATAGACTTGTAGCGTAGGTTTGGTAATGCCCCGGATAATTCCGGAAGTTGCCCCAGTTTCGGTAACCTTTGAAGGCTTTGTATTAGGAATCTTGGCCGGATACAAAGGCAGTACCTGTTGTGCATTCACTATCGAAGTCCATCCGAGAAACAGACTTACCATGATAAAATGACGGCTATATCTAGTCAATGTAAGCGTAAGTGGATTTGTCATAGATTTGCTATTTTCACCTTCTTTTAAATAAGATTGCCTATCCTGCCAATGAAGTGTGGACTACATCTGAAACAAGCAAGAGAAGTGCTGTCTGTACTAATTTTAGATCTAACCACAACTAATCAACTTCCTTACTTGTATACCCCATTAGAGACAACATCTGAAAAGCATACCGCCTGCCCAGTTTACGACATCCTGCCGCATCAAAATGCAGATTGTCAGCGGCATCAGTGCAACCTTTTGAGGAAATTACATAAGAATTTGAAATCACCTCAGAAAGGGTAGCAATGATTTTATTCATAGATGCACATCTGCCACCCTGATCTTCATGCACAGTTTCACCAGCCAATAAGGGTACCTTCGTTTGGTCTAACTTCAAATCCTTTATCAGGTTATCATACACAATTTTTACTTTTTTGGTCCATAGTGTATCATTGGTATTGGACTCACCCTGATGTAGCAAAATACCTTTAATTATGCCATCTTTTTGTGCCAGCCTTGCCATATCAATGAGGCGCTGGTAGGGATTGCCATCATATTCTTTTACCATGTTAAGCATCCAGTCAGGGGCAGTAGCGAGGTAGTTTTGGTAACTATCTTTGTCAAACAATTCTATTTTACATCCGCCAATAGCTACGTTAATCACACCCACTTTAACTTTTTCGGGTAGATGAGCTGTCATTGTTCTGCCAAAGTAGTCGGCTGGACTTAGTCCGGTACGGCAACGACACAAAGGAGGCACTGCCGGATACCACTTGCCTTTTACTCGTCCGAGGTTGGGGCAATCCACAGCTTCGAGCACGACAAACCGATTGTCTGCCACAGTGTCCTGTGGTTCAAATGGCGGGTTCCCCTCCATATTGGATTGTCCCAAACAGAGATAAATATGAAAATCAGGATTTTGAGAAAATCCGTCTACTACCCAAAAGAGTAGGATTGCTATCAGTATAAGCCTAAGATACGGTTTCATCTGTTTACTGAATTGCACTTTTATTTTGTATATATGGAATCGTTTCCTGCGTATTTTAAATACTTGAAAGAAGCTTTATTATCTGTTTTCTCACCAGAAGAGGTTGCATACATTCCATACAAACACCCTACAAAACCACCTGCTTCTTTTGTACTTACAAACTTGGCATCTACCTTATCTTTTACCACTGACCAGCTTTCCGCATCTGTTGAGAAATAGAAACTATAGTTTTCTCCTTCAGAGACAATTCGGAGTCCTGTCTTTTTGGTCTGCATAGAAAGTGGAATTTCTGCCAGCAGTTGCATGGCTTTCTCTTTTGGGGTGCTTTTATAGAGTTCAATAACCGGTTTCTGATTTTGATTAAGAGACTGACACAAGAAATAGAAGTGATCTTCGCTCTGGAAAATCAGCAAACCTGCTTTTTCACTGGAAGAACGGGCAGCAAAGCTTAACTCTGTTTCTACACTGGAATACAAATGCTGTTGTCGTTTGCCAATAAAGGAAGGATTGGCAAAATCCATACACGTTTCCGGTTTTAGTTTTAGTGTTAAGCCATTCTGTTTGGATAAGGAAAAAGAACTGCTGTCGATCGTGCGCATAAACAATAACGCAGGATCAAGCTTTTTATCAAAGGTTAGCGTATAGTGAAAGTTACCCGATTGAGGTAAAGCGCTAGGCTGTTTGACCTCCTTGTAGTTTGCAGTATAAGAATACTTTACCTCTTTGTTATCAGGATTGATAATTGGCCAATCCTCTTTCCATTCCACTGGTGCTATGAATGTTTCGCGGCCTGTATTGTAATAATCTCCAGTGTAGGGCCTTACAGCCAGAAAAATTGCATAGGTTTTTCCATCGGGCCCTTCAACAAACTGTGCATGTCCGGTAGAGGTAACAGGATCTTTACGGTCTTGAGGGAGATCTCTTTGGGTTAGAATTGGATTGTGCTCATACGGTACATACGGCCCCCACACAGACTTGCTCCGAAAAACTACTTGTGAATGGTTTACAGAAGTTCCTCCTTCCGCTGCATAGAGATAATACCAGTTATTACGTTTTAGAATATGGGGACCTTCAATCCAGACAGGTTTTTTGCTGATATCAACTCCTCCATTCACCAATTGTTTTTCTTCTCCAATAACTTTCAGGCTTACCGGATCAAATTCATACATACGAATCGTTCGATGGCCTGAGTATAAGGGCTTGTTATCAGGTGCATCACTGTTATAGATGATATAAGCCTTGCCTGTTTCTTCAAAATACAAGGAAGGATCAATACCCCGTACCTGTGGAATTCGTACCGGATTACTCCAAGGCCCTGCCGGATTTTTGGCAGTCACTACAAAGTTGCCATCATGATCAATATCGGTGCAGGTAACATAATAGGTTCCTTTGTAATAGCTGATAGCAGGTGCAAACAGACCACGAGTCAATCGTTCACCCATAAAGTCCATTTGGGAAGGTCTGTCAATGACATTGCCAATTTGCTTCCAGTTTTTCAGGTCCTGGCTTTGGAACACTGGGATTCCCGGAAAATAAGAGAACGTGGAATTGATAAGATAATAGTTCGTTCCAACCTTAACAATACTAGGGTCCGGATAAAAACCTGTCAGAATGGGATTGGTCAGTGTAATAGACTGGGCCTGCATAGAATAGCTGAGAAAAAGTGTTAACAGGCCAGAGACTAAATGCAGTAAGGTACGTCGTATTTTTTGCATGGATAGAAAAAGTGGATTGTCAGGTTTAGGTTTGTAGTATTAGCAAATTAACCCTTGCTGCATGTGTCTTACCATGTATTGATACGTGTGAGATTGACACATAAAGCAAAGGGTACAAAATTACACTGTTTTCCGAGGAAAGCTAGGAAATGTTATAGAAATTGTAGTTCAAATAATATTTATTAGTTTGATTTAGAAAGTACAAGGATAGATAGTGTTGTCAGAGTGCTAGGAGAGGCTTGAAGCAAATTCCTACTCTATATTATTATTGATTAGAGTGCCAGATGAGTTTGAACATACACTGTTTAAACTCGAAGGGAGGGAACATCTATAAGCAATGGTAGAAAACATATCATTGTACTCTTGTTCAGATAACTCAGGATTGTTTTTCAAATGTATACTCAGCATACAATGTCTGACCAGGTGCATTGACTTTCTATGCTTAGGATGCGAATGACTCCACCTCTGACAAAAGATTCCAGAGGGTATCTGGGCATTACAAATCCATTCTTCCTGTGGAAATTCATTGCCGTATTCTGGTTGAAAGGATAGCCTGAGATTTCTTGTATACATAGTCAGATTTTAATTAAGATAACCCCAGATAAAGAAAACTATAAATCATAATACTGCTTGTACCTAAACAGATACAAGCAGTGGCACCATCCTCTTTATTTATTGATTTATCAATATCCGGTATTCTGAGTAAATGCAGGTCCTTCTACAACCCGGTCAATCTGAGATTGTGGAATAGGACGGAGCATATGAAAATCCTGTATATACTGTCCTGCTTCCGGATTCCAGGCTTTCACACGTCTTACCAGTGAACGGGTGCGTACCAAATCAAGCCATCGTTGCCACTCCCCAAAAAACTCGCGGCTTCTCTCATCGAGAATAAAGTCAACTGTTACATCAGCAGCTGTAATAGTCATTGCTTCCGCAGCTGCTTCATTTTGGGCTGTAGTGTTGGTTTTCCGGAATGCAGCTCTTTTTCGTATTACATTAATCAAGTCAGCAGCTTTGCCTGCATTACCTGCTTTCAGGTAAGCTTCTGCACCTGTCAGATAAACATCTGCGAAACGATACAATACACACGGACGAGTAGATGGGTCGTTAAAATTGGCACCCCGACTTGGGTCCATATGTTTTTTAACAGCAGGAAAGATGTCACTCTTCCATAGACTAGGAGGCACTACAATTCCTTTGAAAGGTCGGGTTCCGACAAATTGAGGTGCACCAGCTACTTCATAATCAGGTAACCAAACAGCAGTATCTACTCCTACTTTTGTCGTGAAACCAATCCCCCTCTCATTATGATCTGCTGTCGCACTTACAGTTATGGAAGTATTGCTGATATACACATCATAAAATGTTTTGGCATAGCGAGAGTCAATATCTCTGTTGGCGAATGCCTGATCCAGAAAATAATTTTTGCCTGCATTGTCACCAGAAGGCCATTTGTAACTATTAGGGCGCAAACGTTGATACGGACGACCATAGTAAGAGTCACGAATCATACCTGAAGTGCCATTATTAACCAAATTGCCAGAGGCATTTTTGTAGGAGTTGACTCCGCTGTTGTTCGGATAGTTCCAGTTGGTAAACCAGGGAGTAAGATTTTGTGCTGCTCCTCCGCCAGCAGCTCCACCTACCGTATAATAGCCATATTTAGGATCCAGCATATGATCACTGACAAACATAGTCTCTTTTCCATAATCATTAGCAGGCACAAATGCATCGCCATAATCCTGCCATAAATCCAGATCGTAATTCGATTTATTGGCAATGATATCATCACAAAGAGTTGCGGCCTGTTCAAAATCTGACTGGGTATTGTTAAGCCAGCCACGGGTGAGATAAGCCTTCGCCAGTAACAACTGGGCTACAGGTTTGGTAGCAGCTTTACCCAAAAAAGGAGTAGTCGGTTTGTCTGGTAAATCAGCAGCGGCTTCAGTCAGATCTTTGATAATAAGTTCATATACTTCCGCTACAGGTTGCCGTGAAGCAGCCTGAGAAGGTGCAGTAATGAATTCGGTATGCAGAGGTACATCACCAAACGTTTGTACCAGATAGAAATACCAGAAGCCTCTTAAAAACTTAGCCTGGGCCAGGTATTGTTTTCGTGTAGCTTCAGGTACATCAATGCTTTGGCCATATTGCAATACTCCGTTGATTGTGTTAATATCCTGAAATGCTATTCCCCAGGCAGACCCGAAGTTGCTTCCATTCAGGCCATTATAGTTAAAAACTGGACCACTGCCGCTGGCACCCGTCAGGAATTCATCTGTACCGGCCTGCATTTCCATAGTAAATCCCTCAGTTCCCCATTGTGACCGTATGTCATTATACACTCCTGCAATGCCACCCAGCACTCCTGCCGGACTGTTAAAAAAGGAAGGGACAATCTGAGACTGGGGTTTTTCATCCAGGATGCTTTCACAACCGGGACTAAACACAAGTGCTGCCGTAAGTATAAGTAGTGCTTTAATAGGTTTCATTTCTACTAATAATTTTCCAGGTTAGAATTTGATATTTAAACCAAGTGTATATTGTCTGACAGGAGGATTGTTCATGTTTACACCAATCTGACGGCCAGGAACGCCTGTTTCGCTTGCGCCAGTCGGGCTAACAGTAGCATCCTGAGCATAGCTGTTACCTTCCGGGTCCAGTACCAGTTTATCTCTAACCAAAGGTGAGTATACAATGAACGGATTCGTTAGATTCACATATAATCTTGCAGAGCTTGCACCGATTTTATTGATTATGCGACTTGAAAAGGTATATCCCAGATTGATGCTTCGGCATTTGATGAATGATCCATCATAATATCCCAGTGTTGAACCGAAAAAGGCAACCGCATTAGCTGCATCTGGTGCAGGAAAGGCATTGGTCGGGTTATCCTCTGTCCAGTAATCTACCTTCATTTGGTTCACACGGCTTTGGTTAAAGAAGGCAAAACCTCCTGCACCTGTAGAGTTACCTGTCAGGTAAGGCACCAATACCTTCATTCCCATCCGGGCATATAGAACAATAGAGGCATCAAAGTTTTTGTAGCTAAACCGATTGGTGAAACCTCCTTCCCATTTAGGTTGAAAATTTCCAATGATCTGACGATCTTTGGCATCGATCTTATTGTCACCATTTATATCCTCAACTCTGATTTGTCCCGGATACTGAACGGGCGAGGTTTGTTTGGCCAATGTACCGTCTTCAGCATCTTTTGTTTGCCAGATCCCAATCTTTTTGTAGTCATAAATAACTGTCAGTGGCTGACCTACAAACCAGCCTGCACCTACGTTTGACTGCTCCTGTGGCGTAGTAAGCTGAGTGATTTTTTCACGGTTAAAGAAATAGGTAACATCTGCACTCCAGTTAAATCCATTGGGATTCTTGAGAATTTCAAAGGTCAGTGATGTTTCCAAACCTTTACCTTCTGTCTTTCCAAGATTTTTTAAGGTAGATCCCGCTCCGTTACTAGGAGGAAGTGGAACTGATAAAAGAATGTCCTTTGTTTTCTGATGATAGTAATCTACTGAACCCGTAACGCGGTTATTGAACAAGCCAAATTCCAGTCCAATATCTATCTGTGAAGTAGATTGCCAACCCAGGCCAGTAGCTGGAAGGCTGGTTACTGTATAGGCTAGTTGTTGTCCTGGGGTGCTAGTACCAAAGTTGTAATATCCTGTCGATAATGCGCCCAGAGTCGCATAGGCTCCCACGTTTCTGTTTCCTGAAATACCCCAACCTCCTCTTAATTTCAGGTTGGAAATAAATCGCACACCCTTCATAAAATTCTCATCACTGATATTCCATCCTAAACCAATGGATGGGTAGTTGAAATACTGATTGCCTTTGGAAAGTGTAGAGGAACCATCCCTTCTCATAGTAAGAGTTAACAGATACCGGTCATTGTAACTGTAGTTAAAGCGACCCATATAGGAAAGCAAACCAGTTTCTGCAAATGAATTACCAAAGTCTGAATTGGCAACAGGTTGTCCAGACGCAAGGGCAAAATTTCCTGTTTTAATATAATCGGCTGGAACCCCACGTACTGTAAAGCGGCTACCTAGTGAATGATTTTTTGTGATCTCATATAAGGCAGTAAATCCTATTTTATGTTTAGCCGCAATAACCTTATCATAGTATAACAGGTGCTGGAAGTTCAGATCCCAGTATTCCGTATTGCTGATTTCAGCACTGGATGAAGACTGAACAGTTGCCGTATTGAAATAGGTATTAGGGCCTGCGTATCCATTGTAATTGGATTGACTAAAGTTGATACCCGCATTGAAGCGATACCGTAGACCCTCTATGATATTTACCTCTCCATATAAACTGTTAAAGGTTCGAAGCGAGCGGGTACGTCCTAGGATGGCATCACTTCTGGTAATAATAGTCATTGGGTTTATCTGTGCCGCGTCAATGGAGCCTGCAGCAGGATTTATATTTAAAGTGCCATCCGTATTGTATACTGGTGCCAATGGTGTTAACCGTACCAATCCTGAAGGAATACCACCACCACCTGGGTTATTCTGATAGGTAACATTATTCAGCGTATTTAATCCAATCTTAACATGCTTGCCAATTTTCTGATCAATGGTTGCACGCAGGGAATATCTTTCAAAGTTCTGATTGGGAATAATGCCTGTTTCACGAAAATATCCTGCTCCCAGAGCATATTGGGTATTTTCTGCTCCTCCCTGCAAACTTAGCTGATGATTGGTCATATACCCTTGTTTGTAGATCAGATCTTGCCAGTCAGTAGAAATACCGGCCGCTAGTGCATCTTTTTCTGCCTGTGTTAGTAGATACCCTGATGTTCCAGGGTTGGTGCGGTTGTATTTGGCTGCATCTTCTTTGAAGCGGGCATATTCTTCGCCATTCATGATATTATACTTACCATAAATACTGGTTACTCCATGATAGCCATCATAACTTAACACAGGCTTACCTACTTTACCCCGTTTGGTTGTAATTAATATTACACCGCCAGCCCCTCTGGAGCCATAAATAGCAGTAGCAGAAGCATCTTTCAGGATCTCAAGACTGGCAATGTCATCCGGGTTGATGTCATTCAGTCCTCCATACGGAATTCCGTCTACCACAACCAACGGTCCATCCAGTGCATCACTGGAGCCTTGGTTAGTTGTCAACGTCCGGTTTCCGCGAATACGGATTTGGCCTTGTGAGCCAGGAGTTGAGCCATTGCTTATAATTGATACACCTGCAGCACGACCTTTTAACTGGTTTATCAGATTGGGTGCAGGTACTTCTTTGAGAGTAGCTTCACTGACAGAGGTCACTGCTCCGGTAACATCACGCTTTCGCTGAGAGCCATAGCCAACTACTACCACTTCATCCAGCGTTTTCAGATCTGGAACCAGCGTAACATTGACCACTTGTTTGGCTCCTACAGGTACTTCCTCAGTCACATAACCGATCATTGAAAAGACCAGCACTGCCTGAGCATTTTCTTCAATCCCAATCTTGTAGTTTCCCTTCTCATCCGTAACTGTTCCACGAGTAGTTGATTTTACCTGAACTGACACTCCTGGCAGTCCTTCTCCTTTATCGTCTGTAACCTGACCAGTGATTTGTATTTCGAATGGTTTAACTTTCTGACTATTCTTTGAGAGAAATGTTCCTTCTTCTGTATGAGGAAGATTATTTCCAGGGCTGAATGATCGATATGTGTGCCCATTGGAGGGAGGATTTGTTGTTCTCCCCAAAACATGGGATATAGGGCTCACTGAAAATAATAGTAAAAATGACAGACTACTCATTTTTACTATTCTGAATCGATGATTTCGTTTTCGTAAAAGATACTGCATAGATTATTAATTTTCGTTTCAAGTGTTATTTTTTCAAATACTATCCTACCAACTAAAAAGGTCTTTTCATTGCTATAAAAAGTAACTCACCATTTTATAGTTGATGCGTCAGAAAAGTTGAAGAAGAAATACATTTATCATAAAACTTATCTTATTGTGAACCGGTGAACCTACCAATACTATGATTGAAGCATATCTAGTTTATATATTTTTAAGGAGCTGGATTGATGAAATAAGTAGAAATGTGTTGCTTGGTTTTGTTAAATTATTTCATGGAATTACACTAATATTCTTACAAACATCTCATTTTTTGCCACAGAAGAGTATAATTATTTGGTCAAATACTATAACAAATGATGTAAAGAGGAGGGAAATTAGCTAAAGTGGTATGTTTTCAGCTCGACTTAGTGTGTGAATAAATTTCTGATGGATTATTCTCTCCACTATCTTAATCTAGATCATTCAACTGCTTACTTTAGTTGAGTTAAAAAGTAGTATGCAGAGAATGCAACAAAGTCTATAACTATAGTACAGTTATTTGTATTATCGTAAAGTTAGTCCTTACTTAGAGCTTATAAAAAGAAGGAAGTACACTTACTATGGAAAAGATATTGACAGAACAGCGCAACATAAGACTAATTCCTTCTTCTTTTACTTCGCTAAGTTGCTTTGCTGTGGAGCATAGTTTGTTTCACTAAATGACACGATTGGTAGTAGCATCACAAAAGGTTTGCTCATTATTTACGTCATTCAGTAACTTGCGGTGAATTCCGATCAGATTTTGTTTTTGCTGTGAGTTATGCGCAACAGAAAAAATGATCAGAATACTGATCAAAATAAAAAATGCGATGAGTTATGCACAACATAAAAAGTGATCAGAGTTTTATTCAAATGCAAATGTGCACTGAATAAAATGCAAGTTGCTCATTGCTCAGACAATTTGCATTTCCTTCACGAAAAATCTGTTGCGGTAAACTATATGCATAAAAACAGCTAGTAAATGCTACCGCCTTTTGCTAAAATTTGAGATGACTTATGGTTTGTTAAAATATCTACCTATTTTGAGGTAGATATTTTAAGAGGCTTTAAGATATTCGGAAGGTGGCTTTCCATAATGTTCCTTAAAGCTTTTGGTAAAATAGGCTGGAGAGGTAAATCCAGTCAGATAGGCTATTTCTGCCAGTGAATGTTTTTTGGTTTCCATAAGCTTTAGTGCTTCTTTGAGCCGAATAATTCGTATAAACTCAATAACAGAAGTTCCTGTTAATGCTTTTAGCTTGCGGTACATGTTGCTTCGACTCAGATTAACCGACTCGGCCAATCCTTCTACACTCAGGTTACTGTCTGTTAGGTTTTGTAAGATGTACCCTATTACCTTTTGTAAAAACTGTTCATCGAGTTCATTGTCTGCTAACCGATTTGGTCTCAGATATACATCCTGACTGAAATGTGCATATAGTTCCCGTCGGGAATGAATCAGCTGATGGATTTGTACAAGGAGAAGTTGCGTATTAAATGGTTTGGTTACATATACATCCGCACCATTTTCAACTCCTGCAATCTGATCGCTGACAGATGTTTTAGCTGTGAGTAACAGGACTGGGATATGAGAAATGCGCATGTCTGTTTTCACTTTCTGACACAAGTCAATCCCCCCACAGCGTGGCATGAGAATATCGCTTATAATTAAATCCGGAATTTGTTCCGTCGCTAGGCGAAAGCCAGCTTCCCCATCTGCGGCTTCCAGTACCCGATACTCTTCTGAAAGAATTGAAGCCATATATTTCCTCAGAGCCGAGTTATCCTCTACAATCAGGATAACAGGTGCCTGAACTGAAGTATTTCGAGTAGATGTCATACTCGACAGAGGGATAATCCGGGAGGAGTTAATCTCTGGTGCCTTTGGGAGTTCAGATGCCATCTCAGTGATAAAACTATCTGAATTACCTCGAATTTGATCTATGCTATTTGTTATAATCTCATCGGCTTCAAAATGCGAATTTCCTAACGGCAACAAAACTTCAAAACAAGTTTTGATCCCTTTTTCACTACTTACCTGAATAATTCCATGATGTAGTTCGACGAGGTTTTTGACAAGCGCCAGTCCAATGCCTGTACCAGTATTGTATTGTGTTTCATCTTCCGGACTCTGAAAGAAGCGATCAAAAATTTTGCCGATATATTCCTTTCCAATGCCACTTCCATTGTCAGCTACCCAAAGCCTGATATGTCCAGGTGAATAGGATAGAGGATGATTACTATCTACCAGATCAACTTTTGTCTGAGTTAGCTCAACTCCTACCTGAATTGTCCCTCCTTCCGGAGTATACTTAAATGCATTAGATATCAGGTTAAGGACGATCTTCTCCATTTTGTTTTTGTCAAACCAGACTTCAATTGTCTGGGTCGGATATACAAACTGATAATCAATTTGCCGTTGGCGGGCTTGTTCTGCAAAGAGAGTATACCATGCCTGAGTGCATCGGCAAATGTCTTCTTTCTGGACACGTATCTTCAGTTTACTCTCTTCCAGTTTGGAAAAATCCATTAGTTCATTGACTAGTCCATTTAGCCGTTCAGCATGTGTGTAAACCAATCTTATCTTGTCTTTTACTTCTCCTTCTACCTGGTCATGAGAAATAATCTGCTCCAATGGTGAGAGAATCAGCGTCAGAGGCGTTCGCAATTCGTGAGAAACATTGGTAAAGAATTGTTCCTTCATCCGATTCAACTCTTCCTGTTTGGCATGGGTAAGTTGCTCCATTTCTAATTTTTGTGCCTGGGCTATCTGATTCATTTTTAGCTTTATGAATGTCCAAAGCAAAGCAGAGAACAATAATATATAGAGCATATATGCCCATTTGGTTGCCCAAATAGGAGGAAGGATAGTGATTTGCAAAGTAGTAGGTGTCTTATTCCATATGCCTTCATTATTAGATCCTTTTACCTTAAAAAGGTAGGTACCAGCATCCAGATTTGTATAGGTAGCCATACGTTGGGTACCTACCTGATTCCATTCCTTGTCAAATCCTTCCAGCATATAGGCATACTGATTTTTGGAGGAATGTGTAAAATTGAGGGCTACAAATTCGATAGAAAAGGAAGTTTGCTTATGGGTAAGGGTGATATGTGTAGTTTCAGAGATACTTTTCTCCAGAGGAGACCCTGGCTGTCCGATTTTTGCTGGAGTGTTAAATAGGTTAAATCCTGTAATGTATACAGGAGGAACTATGTGATTGGTTGTCATTCGGGTTGGTAAAAAAGAACTTATACCATTGTTGCCTCCCAAAAAAAACTCTCCATTACTCATCTGAATAAAGGCATTGGGATAGAACTCATTGGTTACGAGCCCATCTTCCTTAAAGTAGTTTTTAAAGAAGTTTTTGGAAGGATTGAACATAGACAATCCTTTATTGGTACTAATCCACAAATTTCCTGCTGGATCTTCAACAATCCCTCTGATTATGCTACCAGGTAGTCCATTTTCTTTGGTAAAAACGGTAAAACTGCCACTTTCAGGATGAAACAGATTCAAATCATCCATTGTACCAATCCATAAATTTCCTTTATAATCTTCAAATAATGTGTTGATAGCAAAAGAACTTCCTCCTTTTCGAGGATCAGCATTATATAAATATTCGTGAAACGAATACTTGCCTTCCTTTTCTTGTTTCATGCAAATTAATCCATACAAAGTTCCGACCCAGAGTTGCCCTAGTCGATCCTGCAAAATAGCACTTACATAAGCCGATTTATTCAGATGCGTTTTATTACTCTCATCCAACACCTGTACGAAACAATCTTTATCTGGTTTGTAGACAAACAATCCGTTTCCGGAAGTGCCTGCCCAAATCTGTCCTACCTTGTCTTCATAGAGAGTACTGATATTGTATCGTTTGTTTTTCAGTACTCCATCAAACCGATAATTGTTAAGTCTAGTACCATTCTTGGTATAATGATCTACTCCAGCACCCCAACTACCTATCCATAAGGTATGCCGGGAGTCATATAAAATTGACAGAATGGCTTTGCTGGATAAAGAGGCATTCACAACCGGTTCTGTGAATTGCCGGTTTTGTGTATTAAAATAATTGATACCCCCTCCATCTGTGGCAATCCACAAATTCCCAGTTTCATCTTCTGCAAACGACCTAACCTGATTGTTTACCAGTGTTTGCTTGCTAAAAGCATTGCGTTGATACGATTGAAACTTCTCTGCATGGGCATCATAAATGTTTAATCCCTTGTAATAAGTTCCTATCCAGAGCAATCCATTGTTATCTTCATAAAGTGACCAGATCGAGTTACTGCTTAGACTCTGTGGGTTACCTTCTTCTGATTTATATTGAACAAACTTATCTGATTCTGGCAGGAGATAGTTCAGTCCACCGTTTTCAGTGCCAACCCAAAGTCCTCCCTTTTGATCCAATAAAAGAGAAAGTACAATATCATTGCTGAGAGAGCCCATCAGTTTGTTTTTTCTGAAATGTTGGAAACAATATGTATTCTGTTTTTTCACTAGTTTGTTTAACCCTCCTCCATAAGTACCAATCCATATGGCACCCTGAGCATCTATTGCCAAACTGCTGATCGCATTATTACTTAACTTAGAGGATAGATTAGCATCAGACACAAAATGAGTGAATTGTTTACTCTTAGCCTCTAATCTATCCAATCCATCACGGGTGCCAATCCATAGATTGCCTTCACGATCAGCAATAATAGCCTTTACAAAGTCAGAGCAAATAGAGTGTGGATTGGATGGATTATGCGTAAAGTGAGTGAGCTTACTAGTACGTTGATCATACATAAACAAACCATCTCCTGCTGTGCCAATCCAGATATTATCTTTTTGGTCACAGAATAAGGCTCTCACATTTAAGGTATCCGTTCTGCCTAGACCAGGTACAAGTTCAAAACGGTCTTTATCTTTATTATAAATGTTTAGTCCATTGCTGGTACCTACCCACAGTTTGTGGGATTTGTCTTCTATAATAGCTCCAATTACGTTATGACTGATAGTTCGTGTACCGGCCAGATTGTGTTCATAAACAACAAAATCAGATCCGTCATATCGGTTCAATCCACTATAAGTGCCAATCCACATATACCCTTTGTAATCTTTCAGCATACAGGTAATGACTTGATTGGATAATCCTTCCTGTAATGACTGAAATGTAATGTGAGGATCTACTTTTGCCATCACAATATGACAAATTAATAAAGACACTATCCAAAGGATTACTTTGGGTATATACTTAAATAACAAGTCATAGATCGAATTGAGCATATTAACTGATAGATAAAGAGTAGGTTTGTAAATCTATAAGAGCTGAAAGACTTACAAGTGAATATGTGTGCAAGTGACACATAAAATAAGTAATGTAAATATAGGCTTTTTATAATTAACTGTAAATAGTCCTATAAAATATTATCCTGATAATATTTTATAGGATAACATGAGTCATCCTAAATCTAGATTACTGGTTGATCAGATTGAGGGTATAGAGGATCTGAAACAGAAAAACTAAGGCCATTTGGGTTTGATATAGCAGTACAGCTATATAGTTATACCGCTTTCCTGTTCGATGAGAGCCCCAACTCAACAATTGTTGTTGAGTATCCAATTTGAGAATCGATAAGAGAAATCCATACATCAATCCAACCATTATCATCAGTTTAAGCCGATTCTCTCAAAACCACAATTGAGGAGATTCCATGGCTAATTCACTTTTATTGAAACGAAAAGCCTCTTCACTCATCTCTGATAGCTAGCCATTGTCTCTGATAAGCTGCAACTAGATCCCAGACTTGTTACTCATTGTCGATTGTCTGATCAGTCAATAATATCAGAGTTGCCTCTTACGTTTACGTCGGCAAACACGTAAGGTCAGTTTCTTTTCAGTTAAACTCTTTTCAGTTAAACTCTTTTCAGGTGAATGAGGTCAGGTGACTGTGCTGTAAAGGAGTTTAAGCGTATAGGTATTTTTGGTTTTCCGATCGGTAAATACTTTTTGATGCATGGCTTTCTGACCTACTGAATGCAAATATGCCTTTTTGAGTTTTCCTTTGGTATTGACTAGTTGACATAATGATCGCCAGCGTACTAGAAAATGCAACTGTTTGCTTACCAGTTACCCAACAAAGATAGTATTGCCAAATCCCCGATTCAGGACATAAGTAATAGCATCGGCAAGTTTATCTTTCAGGGTTTCAATAGCTTGTGATGAGTTGAGTGACATGTTTGCCCCGACTGGTCCAGAATTGAAATAGAACTAGACAGGGTGTATTCGTTAAGGTGATCAGTAAGATCGCGCTCCATTGCAGTCCAGCTATCTGCGCGGATATGCTGAATCGTTTTATCACAACATTTCTGATAAAAGCTAGGACGAATTCGGGTAACTCGTTTGGTTTTGGAACTACACATTGCACGCAAATGCTTGTTTTTCACGGTCTCATGCTTTTCTACCATACTATTATCCCACAAAGCAAATACTTGTTTTTCTCCTTTGGCCATTACTCTACCTGCGTAATGGCTTTCTCCAGCAAACAATCTTCCAGCAGTTGATGATCCCAGTCTCGATTTCGTAACAGATTACTGATGCGTTTAGTACCGGCGGGCTCCTGAAGCGAAAAAAGCAAATATTTGCCTAATTGAATTAAAAGTAAACCCTGCCGATGATGACGAAAACGAATCAAACACTGAAGCACTCCCAGAAAGGTTCGCACCAGCGAGCATCCAGCCGAGTGAGTAACTATTGGAGAATGGGTGGACTTATTGTTCCAGTTGGGCTGGATAGTGGTCTGCTAATTGCTTTACTTGCAGACAGACACTTGTCTTTCTTGTATAAGCCTTTGAAAATGAGTTGGACAGATTCGATACCCTACAAACTCTTTTTTCAGAAGGCTTATTGCTTTTTATAACCTGTTTCTGCTCAGCAACTAGCTTCTTATTCTGATGTGACAGAAGAGTTTGTCGAAGAGATGCGTAAGAGTCTCACTAAGTAAGTACGTTTGTATTTGAAAACATATATCTGGTCTGGATATTCGTTCAGGCTTTTTATTGTAAGAGAATACACAAATGAAAAATACTGAAAGAAGATTGGACTTTGGGTGTGCGGTGTTGAAGCCCTACGCCAAAGTCAAATCTGAAGTCAAATCAAATAATGAAGACCTTTCTTAACTCATAAATCATTTTGTTTGGTGGTTAGAGAAATGGAAAAATACTGCAAATAGGATACATTACTGATACATCGCTATTCCAGCCTTCAAACAGAAGGTAAAATAATGATCCATTTTGTGTGTACCGATGAAAGAGTCCAAAATTAAAAGTCCTACAGTTTTCTATACAGTAATCTGTTATTATGATGCTGCGAAGATAAAAACAGGAGCAAAAGAACACTGTTTGTCTCTGTCATACATAGAATAAGCTGTCTGTATGCCGTAATACTAAATGATTCATTGTATTTTGTTAATTTATCTTTACCAGAATGGTCAGGATGTAGCACTGTTTCCGGGTGGTCAGAAAGTTGCTGGAAGTTCTGCGAGCCTGTTCTCTCCCTTCCTCTATATAAATTAACTAATTAATGGTGGTGCTTAATTAGTAAGATGATGCAAATGTAGAGACTAATTTGTGATTTTCAAATCATTTCTCTACTTTTTCTGTAGAGATTATAAAAAGAATTTTTTAATGTAAAAAGAAATTACTTTTATAGGTAAATAAGTACGTGTAGCCAATGCTTAGTTTGTAATTATCTGTATATTAAGTATTTGTAAGTATTCTGTACTCCTAGTATAGGTGGTTTCTAGTGGTATAGATACTTGTAAAAATGCAGTATATCATGAATATCCTTATTAAATTAGGATATCTCTATAAAAAAAGTAGAGAATTGTTTGGATTTGTTTTTAGCGGCTTTAACTTTGTATCACAAATTTGTTAATCGTCAACTACTATCAGCTAGTAATGACTATAGATCCAATGTATGAAAAATAGGCATACAGAGCTTCCAATGACTTGTTGATGCATTCTTAGAGAGGCTTTATCTCTCCAACAAGTAATATACACGAAAAAAATATCAGCTGCTTCTTACACTATTTGAAGTATTTTCTACTCATCAGAAGATGCTGCCTATAGTTGTTGGGTTTGTATTGACTATAAAATCAGTTCGATTCAGAAGATAACAGAATTACTTTCGCTGAAAAGGAGAGGAGAGGTTATATACTTAAAAAACAATATTTTATGCATTCTATTTACTGCGGAACCTAAAACTGACATTGGAATACTTTAAAGAGATCGAGCTCTCATTAAAGAAATATACTATACAAAATTTCCCATGACACAAAAAAACTGGTAAGACGCAAATCTTACCAGCCTGAGCGAAGATCAGTATCGTAACGCCAATCACTCACTGATCCTCTGTTGGTTTTGGTCATGGGATACCCCTTAACCTTATAAACCGCTTAAAGATATGAAAACTTTTACAAGTAGTTTTCTGAGCGAAAAGCTATTTTCTAAAATTACACCTTCTTTACTTATTGTCACCTTACTTGGTGCCAATAACCTTCATGCCGGAACTATTAGATCTGGCACTACTTTTTTCGTGAAAACATCTGCTTCTCAAGCAGTTCCTATTGAAGGAAAGGTTACCGATGAAAAAGGCAACGGACTTCCCGGAATCACGATTCTTATCAAGGGTACCAGCAGCGGTACAACCACCGATGCAGATGGTAAGTTTGCTCTTGCTGTTCCGGATGAGAATGCTGTGCTGGTTCTCTCATATATTGGTTACAAAACAAAGGAAGTATCTGTTGGAAAGCAGAAAAACTTATCTATAGCGTTGGAGCCTGATACCAAACAACTCAGTGAAATTGTCATTGTGGGATATGGCACACAAGAACGTAAAAATCTGATTGGATCTGTAACCAAAGTAAACCCGGCTGAAACCAAGAGTATCCCCACGGGTAGCTTTGATGCCCAGCTACAGGGACAAGCTGCAGGTTTGCAGATAAACTCTAACACAGGTGTGCCTGGTGATGGTATCTTTATACGAGTAAGAGGTACTACTTCCATTAATGCAGGCAATGATCCATTGTATGTGGTGGACGGAGTATTTATAAACAATACCAGTTTACAAACGGTCAATACCGGAGGTAGAGCTACTTCGCCTATTGCCGATATCAATCCTGCTGACATTGAAAGTATTGAAGTATTAAAAGATGCATCTGCTACTGCAATCTATGGTTCCAGAGGTGCGAACGGTGTTGTGATTGTAACAACCAAACGTGGGAATTATAATGCAAAGCCACAATTGAACTTCAACCACTCACAGGGTTGGGCTTGGGCTCCTGAAAACAGATTGTGGAAACTGACCACAGGTCCTCAGCATGCGGAACTAATCAATGAATACTGGGTTAATTCAGGTATCGATAATCCTGCACTAAAGCAGACATATGAAAATCGACCTTTCCGGCCTAAGTCAGAAGGAGGACGAGGTTTGCCAGAAGAACAAAACACCTACGACCGACTACATGAGCTTTTCCGTACAGGACGTGTCGCAAACTATGATCTGTCTTTAAACGGGGGATCGAAAGCCACAAAATATTATATAGGAGGTGGTTATACCCGCCAGGAAGCGAACATTAAACCCATCTATTTTGAAAGAGCCAGCTTTAAAGTCAATCTGGATCAGCAGATCAATGATAAAGTACAGATTGGAGTGAGCAATACTCTTTCACGTTCATTCCGGAATCAGGCACGTGCAGGAGATGGTCCTCAGGGCGGATTGCTTCAATCAGCATTACATACCCCTACATATCTTCCTGAATACAACGAAGATAGTACACCTGCCAGATGGGCTGGATTTGATAACCTGAAAGTATTGCTGGATAATTATGATGTAAATACTGTCAGCTTACGTTACATCGGCAATTTGTATGCAGATATAGAACTTCTGCCTGGACTAAAGTTGCACAGCAGCTTTGGTATTGACTACAATCACTATGATGAGTCTGAATATTGGAACGACAAAACACAGTTGGGGGCTTCTCCAACCAATGGCCTGGCTACTTCGTCCCTGACACAAAACAGTACGTGGCTTAATGAGCAAACTCTTTCCTACCGGAAATCCTTTGGTACACAACATACCTTTGGAGCCCTTATCGGAAATTCACTACAAAGCAATGTGCAAAATAATACAGCTGCTCAGGGTAGCGGTTTTCCAAGCAATTCGTATAAACAGATTTCCTCAGCTTCTACACGTACTTCATCACAAAGCTGGACAAAAAGTACACTGGCCTCCTTCTTTGGGCGGGTAGATTACAACTATGCCAGTAAGTATTTTATCGAATTGAGTGTACGTGCTGACGGTTCTTCCCGCTTTGGGGCTAATAACCGTTGGGGTTATTTCCCGGCAATTGGGGCCGCTTGGAGAATCAAAGAAGAAAGTTTCCTGAAGGATATTGAGTTTATTAGTGATCTGAAGTTGCGTGGGAGCTATGGCATTACTGGTAACCAAAACGGCATCAACAACTTTGCTGCAAGAGGCCTATGGTCAGGAGAAGGTGGGTATCCGGATAACACTACAGGTGGAGATCTGGCCGGAACTGCCCCTCAACAGTTAGGAAATCCAAACCTGAGATGGGAAAAAACACGTCAGTTCAATGCCGGTCTGGATCTGGGCTTACTGAATGGACGTATTGGAGTAGAATTCAATGTATACTCCAAGTATACAACTGATGTGTTACTGGAAGAGCCTGTTCCTGCTATTACTGGCTTTAACTCCTACTACAGTAATATCGGTGAAATCAGCAATAAGGGATATGAACTGGCAATTACCAGTGAAAACATTCGCAAAGGAGATTTCAGCTGGAGAACTTCCTTTAATATATCCGGAAACGTAAATAAGATTGAAAAACTGCCTGTACCAATCAATATGTATAACCGTAACTGGGTACGTATGGAACAAGGACATTCCATGTATTCTTTCTGGCTTTACAAACAGGAATACGTAGATACACAAACAGGACAAGCTGTATTTCAGGATGTAAACACTGATGGTAGCATCACCGCATCTGATCGTCAGATTATAGGAAATGCAGTGCCTAAGTTTTTCGGAGGAGTATCCAATACTATTACCTACAAAGGGTTTGATGCAGGAATTATATTCTCCTATCAATATGGCAACAAGGTATTCAATCTGAACCGTTTCTTTGGTGAAGGCGGTGGAACCCGTGATGCAAACCGGGTATTGTTTGCCAGTCAGTTAAAACGTTGGCAGAAGCCGGGTGATGTAACAGATGTGCCACGTCTGACTAGCGTAGGCAATAACTATAAGTTGGAACAAAACAGCCGCTTCCTGGAAGATGGTTCATTCCTGAAGCTTTCTACAGTAACCGTAGGATATACACTACCTAAAGAATTGACAACCCGTGTCAGAATTGAGAAACTGAGACTCTATGTAACTGGTAGTAACCTTTTTATTGTCACAAAATACACGGGTGCTGATCCGGAATCTAATGTTACCAGCAGCCAGACTGTGCAAGGTCTTGACTTAGGAACTCCTCCTCAGCCACGTTCTATCCAGGTAGGAGTAAATGTTACGCTATAAACCTTAATTCTTGTTGCAAAACAGTGATTACCTATGAAGATTAACCATACCTTTCGATATGTTCTGCTCATCGCATTCTCTCTATCATTGAATAGTTGCAAGGATTTTCTGGATGTGCAGCCTCAAAGTTCTGTTTCCGATGATCAGACCATTGTAGATGAAGCTTCTGCCAAAACTGCCACACGGGGTATGTACCGTCAACTGGCCAGTGATAGTTATTATGGCTCACTCTTTCAATCTATTGGATACCTGTCTGGTGATAATATTGTTTGGACAGGTTCGCAATCCATTATCCAGGATTTTATTAACCATGATGTGAAATCTGATAATGGAAACATTGCCACTGTGTGGTCCGGAATTTATGAAACCATTAACCGGGCCAATCATATTATTGCTAAAGTACCTCTTGTAACGGATGATTCTTTTACAGAAGCAGAACGAAATGCTTTGTTGGGAGAGGCGTATTTTGTGAGAGGGCTATGCTATTTTGATCTCGCCAGAACCTGGGGTGGTGTACAGATCGTATTAACGCCTACTGTTTCAGCTACAGATAAAAATGGGATCAAACGTAGTTCCCTTGCTGACACCTATGCACAGGTATTGGCTGACCTTACTAAGGCAGAAACACTGCTGACCAATACTACCAACCGTTACCGGGCTACACAAAAGACAGCCAGAGCATTACTGGCACGTTATTATCTCTACCAGGAAAATTGGGCTCAGGCAGAAGCGTATGCTGATAAAGTAATAGGGGATACCGATTACGAATTGGTTAAGCCTTATAGTGCATTTTTCAGCAACCAGGCTGTGGCTACAAAAGAGTCTGTTTTTGAACTAGCTTATAGCTCGACCTATACCAATGGGCATCGTACCTACTGGCAGCCACCTGCCAATGGAGGAACACGTCAATGGGCGCCCAATACTACCTTTATCTCTTTAGTGAATGATGAAAATATAGGAGGAAACCGCAGTGCCCTGATTGCCAAAACCACTGCTGGATTATGGTATGGCAATATGTATTACCGAAGTCCTGCCACAGATCCTGCATTTGTGATTCGTATTGCTGAACTCTATCTAATCCGTTCAGAGGCGCGTGCCCATCAGGATAAATTAGCGGAAGCTCTGGATGATCTGAATGCCATTCGTGATCGGGCAGGTCTTTCGGATAGCCCTGCTCAGACACAGGAGGAAATTCTGCTGGCGATTGAGAACGAACGTCGTCTGGAGTTTGCCTTTGAACCACATCGTTGGTTTGATCTGGTACGTACCCATCGGGTTGAAGCGGTGTTGGGGGTGACTAATACCAATAAATATGTACTCCCTATTCCTATCACGGAAGTTACAGTAGATGAATCCCTGGAGCAGAATACAGGGTATTGATTCTGCCTGTTTTTATCTAATGTCAAGACTTTAAAATCGATAGATTATGTCAGCCATAAACGTAACCTACCTGTCTCCTGATTTAGAGACAGATACATCCTGGACAAAAGCAGAGAAAGTTCTGTTCCGTTTCTTTTTCATTTACTTCTTTTTACAGATAGTACCACTGGACTGGAAATTTTACAGAGACTTATTTGCTATCAACTGGTTTGATCTACATTATCGGGATATATTTTATCTGTCCCGGTATATACCCCGTTTGTTTGCTGATAGCCCTAGTTTTGCGGATTGGGGTGTCATAGCTCTGGTGGCCTTGGCCGGAACGCTGGTATGGGGTTTTCTGGATACAAAACGTGAAGAGTATACTAGTTGGCAATATGCATTGCGGGTTTTGTTGCGCTACCGGCTGGCAGCAGGTGTAATAGGCTACGGCTTTATCAAATTGTTCCCTTTACAATCTCCTTATCCCTCGCTAAGCAATCTGAATACCTACTATGGAGATTTCACAGACTGGAAGCTGTTTTCGCTGAGTCTGGGAATTGTTCCATCCTATGAATCCTTTCTGGGAGGAGTGGAGATTCTGGCTGGGTTGTTATTGCTTAACAGAAAAACGACTACGGTTGCTACACTGATTATTTTGCCATTCACCGGAAATGTCTTTATGTCCAATCTGGCATATTCAGGTGGTGAATATGTATATAGCTTCTTTCTGATTGCCATTGCGTTATTTCTGTTGTCGTTTGATATCAAACGATTATTTACCCTACTCACTCTTGAAAAACCAACTATTCCCAATCGTTACCACCCTGTTTTTGAAGGCAAGTGGAAAGCCATACGGATAGTTCTAAAGAGTGCATTCATTTTCCTGTTTGTATTTCTGTATGGATTTAAGAGTTATGCCGGATATCAGGTAGGGTCATATCAGTATCCACAAAAAGCAGGTTTGTCAAATGCCAGTGGATTATACAATGTACGTACGTTCCGGATCAACAGTAAAGAACTTCCGTATTCTAAAACAGATCCGGTTCGCTGGCAGGATGTGGTATTTGAGAAATGGGCTACTATCAGTGTTCGTCTTAACCAGCCTGTGTCCTTAGCGCCTGAGAAAAGAACCGAAGAGTTGTATGAAAAGGACGAAGAACGTCAGTATGAACTGGCAGGAACGACTGGCAGGACATACTATAGCTATCAGTTGGATACTACTCAGCATCTGCTGTATCTCAAAAATCGCAACAAAGACAAGCCTAATGACACGCTGATCCTTCACTATAGCAGACCTGATAGTACACAAATTATTTTGTCAGGTTTGACTCAGAGCAAGGATACACTCTATGTAGTGCTGGACAAGATTCAGAAAAAATACCTGCTGGAAGAGGTACAACGCCAGGGAAGACAAAAAGCTTTGAAGTTGTAAAAGATCCTTTGACCAATGTAGCTACCTTAAAATACGTAAAAACATGTCTAAAACGGAAACTGTTCACGAAAATGTTGTCTTGGATACTTCTTCTCCAGCAGAGGTAAATTCAGGTCTGAATACCCGACTTTCCAACTGGAAGGAGTATCAGAAGATTGCTTTTCGTATCGCCTTCATCTTTTTTGTTAGCATTTCCATTCCGAACAATGCAGAGTGGTATGACCATGTGATTCATATTGACTGGACCAATCTGCATTATCGGGATCTATACGATATAGCCCGCTTTGGTTCGGGGATTAATTTCTTTGGAAACAAAATTTTTGGAAGCCAGCTCAACGGCTATGCCAACTGGGTTATTACACTACTGGTTTCGATTGGCGTAGGAGTTATCTGGACGGTGGTAGACCGATACAGAAAGCCACAGCCAAAAGAATATAATAATCTGTATTACTGGCTTCGTGCCATTGTACGATACCGGGCAGGTATTGGTATCATTGGATTTGGTTTTACCAAATTGCTTCCTGTTCAGATGCCTTATCCATCTGTGGGGCTACTGAATACAAACTTTGGTGATCTTACAGCACAAAAAATCTACTGGCTTTCTATCGGGATTGTTCCCTGGTATCAGGTATTTGCAGGGGTAGTAGAAGTGTTAGCGGGAGCATTGTTGTTTTTCAGAGGAACTACCACCTTCGGCGCTATCCTGTTATTTGGTGCATTGGGAGATATTGTGTTTGTGAATTTTGCCTATGATGGAGGGGTGCATGTGTATAGTTCCTATTTTGTTCTTCTGTCAGGCTTCTTGTTAGTTCAGGATATTCCAAGACTCTATAACCTACTGATTTTGGAGCGGCTCACTATCCCTGTCAATTATTATCCATCATTTTCTCAAAAATGGCAGAAGTATACACGGGCTGCAATAAAAGTTGGGGTATTTTATGTGTTTCTGATTTTATTGTTCTATCTGCAATATGTAAACTTCAAATACGATCCGTATAAACAACCTTCAACCAAAGGTGTAACAGCTCTTCGCGGTTTGTACAATGTAACGGAATTTAAAGTAAACAATCAAACTATTCCATATTCTCCTCTGGACACAGTACGCTGGCAACAGGCTACTTTTGAAAATTGGACAACATTGACCTTCAGAGTAAATAAGCCAACAGCACTGGATTTATCCAATGGTGGAGGTGATCCCCAACGAGACATTAACCGCACGTTTGAACTGACAGGTGTAGGTGGAGGACAACGAGCGTTTCATTATTATGCAGATACGGTAGACCATGTGCTTTATCTTCAGGATAAATACAAAGCTATTCCTGATCGACGCAATCGGGTAGCAGGTGTCGGTGGTGATGGTGGAACGGAGAAAAATCTGAATGGAGGAATAGATAAGCCATTGACAGAAGGTGCTTCAACAGAAAAAGCTTCTCTGGACCCCAACTGGATAAATCCTGAAGCCTGGAAGCATATTGGCGATGAAGTAAAAATGATTGATCCCAAAGCTGCTTCTACTCGTAGAGATCGGGAATTTGCAACCGCAAAGAAAAGCGAGAAACGTAACCGGATGATTCTCCATTACGAGACTACAGATGGGAATCGGGTAATTCTGAAAGGAATCGATCAGTATAAAGACTCAATTTATGTAGTACTGGAAAAGGTGAACCGATCCTATGCCTTACCTTCCAGTACACTAGAAGCTGGAAAGTATAAGTAATTTCAATATCCGGTAAGATACATCTTCATTAGGAAGATAAATGAGGGACTTGAATCAACGGATTTAGTCAACATAATCGGACTTTCTGTTTCTTCTGGAGATAGAAAGTCTACTTTCTTTTTTAGGGTTTCTTAGCAATCTGCATTTGTGAGTAAGTATACATATATCGTTTTTGTAGCCTCTCTTTGTTTGTGCCTGGTACACTGGGCATGTAGCAGACCGGGTGTACAGGCAGCAGTACATACGGCTGTTAGTACAGAAAGTGCCAAAGATTCAGTGATAATTGATTCGGTTCGCTGGCCGGAAAGCTTTTCTCTGGGTCATGTGGCCACCGAGGCTGAGATACAAGCATGGGATATCGATGTGCGTCCTGATGGAAAAGGCCTGCCTGCCGGATCGGGAAATTTCGTAGATGGACAGCAATTATATGCTGCAAAATGTGCCGTCTGTCATGGAAAAACAGGCAAGGAAGGCCCAAACAATCAACTGGTTGGAGGTGCAGACGTAAAAGAAAAAACCATTGGTAACTATTGGCCTTATTCTACTACCCTGTTTGATTATATACGTCGGGCTATGCCGTTTAATCAGCCTGGTTCCTTATCAGATAAAGAAGTGTATAGTTTGACAGCCTTTTTGCTGGCAGCCAATCGGATCATTGACTCAACAACTGTACTCAACGCCGAAACATTACCCAAAATTCAGATGCCTGCTCAGAAATACTTCGTACCTGATGACCGAAGAGGTGGACCTGAAGTACGATAGATTCTTTTATTTGCCCGGCATTAAAAACTCTGTGAGTAGACCATATGGATGACAAATCTTCAGATAAATCACTATTCTCCCAAAAAATCAAACGCCGTTCGCTGCTTGGGGGAGCTGCAACAGCTGCTGTAGTGTTTGTTCAGACTGCCTTAGGAAAAACAATTCAAAAGGCCATTCCGGCATCCGTTTTTCAGTCCGAAGAAGATCCTACTAAACAACTGGGTCCTTTTCCAAGTGAAATAGGTGGACGATCTGCTTTTGAGAAGCCTGTTCGTAAACCATCCGATATTTCGTCCCGATCTCCATTGCAGGATTTCTATGGGACTATTACGCCCTCTGACCTTCACTTTGAAAGACATCATGCTGGTATTCCAACCATCGATCCGGGCAAACACAAACTGCTTGTTCATGGCATGGTAGAGAAGCCGCTTGTCTTCACTGTGGCTGATCTGAAGCGTTTTCCTTCCATATCACGGATTGCTTTTCTGGAATGTTCCGGAAATTTTCGTACCGGAAAAGAAACTATGACTCCACAGGAGATCTGCGGATTAACTAGCCAGAGTGAATGGACAGGCGTAAAGCTTTCAACATTATTCAGAGAAGTGGGTGTAAAGCCCGGAGCGACTTGGTTTCTGGCCGAAGGTTCAGACGCCGCAGTCATGACACGTAGTGTTCCTGTCAAAAAAGGGTGGGATGACGCTATTATTGCCTATGCACAGAATGGGGAGGCCTTGCGACCAGAACAAGGCTACCCCATTCGGTTATTTTTACCAGGTTGGGAAGGCAATGCCAATGTAAAATGGCTGCGCCGGATAGAACTTTCAGATCAACCCTATATGACCCGGGAAGAAACTTCCCGCTACACAGAAACAATTCGGGACGGAAAAATACGTATGTTTAGCTTTGATATGGATGCGCGGTCGATCATCACCTTTCCTTCCTATCCTCAACATATTGAGAAAGGTTGGCTGGAGATCAGAGGGATTGCATGGTCCGGTCGAGGTAAAGTGTTATATGTAGAGGTGAGTACAGATGCCGGAAAGTCATGGCACAAGGCAACTCTTCAGGAACCCATATTGGACAAGGCACATACCGCCTTTCGGTATTTGTGGCAATGGAAAGGAGAGTCAACAGAGATCTTAAGTCGTGTCACAGACGAAACAGGCTATACACAACCTACCCTGAAGCAGTTAATTGATGCCAGAGGTACAGACATGGGTGGATATCACCTGAATCCTGTAACAGCATGGGTTATCAAACCAGATGGAAGTGTGGTATTTAAACCTGAAAAGTTACGGTGAGAAGTGAAAAGAGCTTCCAGAATAAAACGTATAGAAACCGGAAATAAATGGCACATTATGAATATGATGCAGTAGTAGTAGGCTCAGGTCCCAACGGGCTTGCAGCAGGGATAGCCTTGCAACAGGCAGGACTTTCAGTACTGCTGATAGAAGGACAGAAAGCAATAGGAGGGGGCTTACGTACTTCGGAATTGACGCTGCCAGGATTTAAACACGATGTTTGTTCGGCCATTCATCCTATGGCTGCTGGATCGCCCTTTTTTCAAAGTCTTCCATTAACTGAGCATGGACTGGAGTATATTCAGCCACCTGCAGCAGCGGCGCATCCATTTGATGATGGAACAGCCGCGATTCTAACTTCATCAATTGATAAAACAGCTGAGTTACTGGGAAAGGATCGACTCCCTTACTTACGGTTGATCGAACCTTTGCTCAATGATTGGCCCAAGATCGCAGCAGATGTACTGGGGCCTTTGCAGTTTCCAATATATCCGATTAAAATGGCTGAGTTTGGTCTGAAAGCATTGCCTTCTGCTAGTCGCCTGTCGAACTATTTTTCTACAGAAAAAGCCAAAGGATTATGGGCTGGTATGGCTGCTCACTCGATACAGCCATTGTCTCATATGACAACTTCTGCCATTGGACTGGTCCTGATGACAGCTGGACATTTGTATGGATGGCCTCTACCCAAAGGTGGGTCCCAATCGATTGCCAATGCGCTGGCTTCGTATTTTGTTTCGCTGGGTGGTAAGATAGAAACCGATCAGTGGATACATTCTCTAAAGCAACTCCCTTCCAGTCGGGCCATTCTTTTTGATCTGACCCCCAGACAACTACTTAAAATTGCCGGAGATCAGTTTTCCCCACTGTACCGCTGGCAACTTAACAATTATAAATATGGCATGGGCGTATTTAAAGTAGATTGGGCGTTGGATGGTCCTGTTCCTTTTAAAGCGACAGAGTGCAAACAGGCAGGAACCCTTCATCTGGGGAACACTTTTCAGGAAATAGCCCTATCTGAGAAAGAGATATGGAGCGGCAAACATCCAAAAGCTCCTTTTGTGTTACTAGCTCAACAAAGTGCTTTCGACCCTTCACGTGCACCAGAAGGAAAGCAAACCCTATGGGGCTATTGCCATGTACCTCATGGTTCCACAGTAGATATGACCAATGCAATTGAGGATCAGGTTGAGCGTTTTGCCCCTGGTTTCAAAGACCGTATTCTAGCCCGGCATACTATGAATACGATACAAATGGAATCGTACAATCCAAATTATATAGGTGGAGACATTAATGGTGGAGTGATTGATTTGACTCAATTATATACACGGCCCGCTTTGCGTCTTTCTCCCTATAAAACATCAGCCAAAGGCATTTATATCTGCTCTTCTTCAACGCCTCCTGGTGGAGGCGTACATGGTATGTGTGGATATTATGCGGCCAAAAGAGCTCTGAAAGATATCTTTAAAACACCTATTATGCCTCTAAAGCCTTTTTTGAATTAAAATACATTTATAAAAATATAGCTAACCTGATTTCGATGTCTCGAGTTACTCAAACCCTTCCTGAAAAAACACGATTTATCTTTACCGAAGACTGGACGGTAGTCGTACTTGGTATAACCATTATTGCTTTAGCGTTGGCAGGATTGCCTTTGCCTGTTCCTACAACCTCCTGTCAAAAATGGTATTATCAAACCCATGAAGGCAGGAGGATATGCTGATAGGAGTGCTGATATTGCTTATGCTTTGTTACAAGGAAGAATCCATATTGTTACTCCAGTCTTTCTCCTTGCTCACTTTATAGAGGAGTTACATATGAGCTAAAAGCTATTCCCAATTTGGGACATGTATAAGCCCAATCAGATTAATCAATTCAAGCTAATCGATCTTGTTAAGCAAATGATGACTAAGATTTGAGGAATGGGACACAATTGAGGCTTGAATAATATAATTATACATTCTGTATCTTTATTTGAAGTCAAAGAAAGGTTCGTTTATTTACCAGTTATATTCCATGATATGAAAATACAACTGACAAAAAATGCTAAAATAGGTTTGAAAGAAAAAATGGTTAAAGTAAGCAGGCTGCTACTGACAATCTGGGGCGGAATTTCACTGATAGGAGTAATAGTTATTGGTTGTTATGTAATATACTCAATGACTTTGGGCAACAGAGACGTAGAAGGTAAGGCAACTAAATCAGACGTGAGATTTGTATTAAACTGGTGTGGACTTGGCGACGAGAGGATTGAAAAAGTCTTGAATAGCTATAATTCCGCACATTCATTCACCGGCGACCATCTTGACGTTTATGAAATAAAAATAACGAATATAACGGTTGACGAACTAACTAAATGAAATGACAGTAGATCAAGAAATTGGTATCGGATGGACAGCCTCCCAACTGTTTAGATCAAGCGGTAACTTTTGTTGGTAATTGTCAACATAAGACACCATGGTTTCCGACAGTAGAAAAACTAAGGGCAGAAGACTTCTATGTTTACCCTCAGAGTATTTATTGTTATGGTGTTACTCCTTCAGCAGCAGAACTTATTTTCGTTAACCCAAAAGAGAAAAAGGTTTATTATATTAGTACAAAAATGTAGCGATAGAACTATAATGACCCAAAACTTGATTTTTTTGCTCCAAAACCCACTCTTTATAGATACTTGAAGTGTTAGAGACAATACCAGAATATGCGGTTACTATTACTAATTTTATTAGCAAATACGATCTTTTTTGGGTGTAACTCTTCCGTAAGCTTTCTTAGATTCGAAAAGATATTATTGGTCTTATTGATTCAGACCTTTTTATTTATAGTATTTGACATAGGAATATACTTCTTGCACTATCACAAAGATGTATTCTTTGACTATTTTCTTTTAACCTAAAAGTTGAAAAATATATAAATACATAATCTCTACAGAAAAAGTAGAGAAATGATTTGGAAATCACAAATTAGTCTCTACATTTGCATCATCTTACTAATTAAGCACCACCATTAATTAGTTAATTTATACAGAGGAAGGGAGAGAACAGGCTCGCAGAACTTCCAGCAACTTTCTGACCACCCGGAAACAGTGCTACATCCTGACCATTTTGGTAAAGATAAATTAACAAGACGATGAAACAACTCCTATTCTCAACATTTGTAAGACGTCTATTGCACACAACAGGGATGTACTATTTCTTAGTTGAGCCTATGGATTATACTATAACAAGCTACTATGAAGATAGTGGTTGTTGACAGAAATTTCTCTCTGCTATTATTTGTAATCACAAACATGTACTGTCTGCCGAACTGCCTTTGTTGGTAGGGTGGAAATGCTTTGTCTTTACAATCGAAAAATAAGTAACCAATCAACAACTACCTATAACCAATTGCTTCCAGAACCCTGGATTGAGAGATATTCACGGCTACTGCAAGTTTTATCTTTTGATTTACCACTAAACCAACAGTAATTATGAAACGTATTTCCTTTTTATTCCTTGCTATTGTCGCTTCTGTTTTAGTATCCTTTATCGGAAACAAAACGTCTAAGGGACAAACAACTCTGAAAGTAGACACACAAGCCAGTAAATTAGTTTGGACTGGTAAGAAATTTACTGGTCAGCATACAGGCAACATTGCATTGACCAGTGGCAATCTGATTGTAACAGATGGTAAGCTAAAAGGTGGAACTTTTGAAATTGATACACGAACAATCACTGTTACCGATATTACAGATAGTGAGCAAAACGCCAAACTGGTAAAACATTTAAAAGGCGATGACTTTTTTGGTGTAGAGAAGTTCCCAAAAGCTACTCTGACAATCACTTCTGCTACCCCAAAAGGAGGAGATGCCTATGACCTTTCCGGAAAGCTAACCATTAAAGGTGTAACTAACACAGTTAACTTCCCAGCTGTTGCGAAGATCGAAAAAGATAAAGCTACAGCAACTGCCAAGATAGTAGTAAACCGAACCAAATACGATATCAAGTATGGCTCTAAGTCTTTCTTCCCCAATATTGGAGATAAGTTTATCTACGACGATTTTGAACTGGATGTAAACATTGTTGCTACCGGACAATCTACTGCTACTGCAAAAGCGAAATAAAACAGATTTTAGCCTCTAAAGTAAAGTGTAAAAGTATAATTATAGTTAAAGTGTGAATGTAAGAAAGGGAATTAACCAATCTGATTTGGCTTTGGGTTCTGCCATTGCCTGCCCAAAGTCCAATCTTTCCTACCTTTCACAAAATACAGCAACCATACAACTCTATACAGTATTGATGAAATTTTACTTCTTACTAGTGTTACTGATTTCCTCTACCGCATTGGCTCAGCGTGTGAGACAGGAAGAGCATCATGCTCATTCGGGTGGAGGAGATCATAATCATCTGGCACATATACAGGCTTATCGGCAGGAAACTGTATATGTTCATAATCTTCCTGCCCCGCAATTACTCAAAGGAATTGGATCTTCTAATCTCAAAATAAAAACGTCTTCTGCACAGGCACAGGCTTATTTTAGTCAGGGGGTTGCTTTATTGCACTGCTTCTGGGATTTTGAAGCCTATCGTGCATTTAAAGAAGCTATTCGGCTTGATTCTGTTGCTCTTATGCCTTACTGGGGTTTATACAGTGCCATTGGTGCTATTGAAGGAGATGACTTTACAGCCGATAAATTATTAGCCGTTCAACAATTGAAAAAGCTAAAAGAAACAGCTTCTGAACATGAGAAGCTATACGCAGACGCAATACTGGCAAGAGATGAAGAACAAGATGGGAGTAAAAAAGAATATCAGAAGAAGCTGGAACTGATCATTCACAAATATCCGAAAGACATAGATGCCAAGTTATTTCTGGCATTAAGCAAAATGGGAGGGTACGATGCGGCTATGAATCCCCATGAAGGACAACTATATGCTGAATACCTTTTGCGTGATCTGCTGAAAAATTACCCTGAAAATGCTGCTGCTCATCACTACTGGATACATCTGATGGAAAACTGCTGTCCGGAACAGGCACTGGAGAGTTCTGCCAAGTTACCCAATTTGGCACCTGCCTCAGGACATATGGTGCATATGCCAGGGCATGTGTATTATAAGTTGGGTGACTACAAAAAAGCGTATGATGCCTTTGCTGCTTCGCTGGCTGTCGACTCTGCATATATGAAAGAGCAGGGAATTGCGGAAGTAGACGCCTGGAATTATATTCATAACATCAACTATCTTTTATCTAACTGTGCCGAAGATGGACGGTATGCAACGGCACTGTTATATGCAGAAAAGTTGAAAAGCATGCCTGCTACTAAAGAACGCAAACGAAAATATGAAGGCCGTTTCTTTTATCAGGGGGTAATTGCACCTGCCAAGATGGAACTGTGCTTTGGATTTTACAAGAAGGCTGCAGATCGTCTGGCTGCTATTCGGCTCGATCAGGATAGCTTATATACAACCAAAGCCATAGCCTACAAAGATGCTCTATATTACTTTGCTTCAGGAATGCATGCGGTAAAAAGCAACAAAATCGCTGATGCCAGAAAGTATGCAGATGCATTGGATGCTTCGTTATGGCGCAATAGTCACCAATTGCATTCTGATGATATTATCAATATCCGTAGGCTAAATGACCTGAATGTGGCTTCTCTTGAATTGCAGGGTGTAATTAAAAGTGCAGAAAATAACTATAATGAGGCTGTTGCCTTACTGGAAAAAGCAAAACAGAAAGAGGATGACCTGGGATATAGCGAACCTCCGTCTTATGCACGTCCGGTATTGATCAGTCTGGCCGAAACACATCTGAAAGCTCGTCAGTATGATAAGGCTATTAATGCTTACGAACAACTACTCGAAAGACATCCTAATACAGCCAATGGACTATGGGGATTATACAAAGTCTACAAACAAAAAGGTGATTCAGTAAATACCAAAAAATATGCTGCATTGCTTGCACAGGTAGTGCAATATGGTGACAAAACACTATATCCTTTATAAGCAAGACCATTCCCGACCATACAATGAAACCTGAAAGAATCTGTACACTTCTGATAACCCTTTTTCTGAGTTTATACGCATTTGCACAACCCACAAAAGTAATTGTAAGAGCCAAAGCAAAAGATGCCAAATTTATTGGAACAGGCATAGGAGGAGCCTATATTATTATTCGAAGCGATCTGACTGGAGAAGTGCTGGCAAAAGGATTAACAACGGGTGCATCGGGAAACACGGACTTGATTATGAAGACTCCCTATACTCGTAATCTTCCTCTCACCGATGAAAAGACAGCCAAATTTGAGACATTGATCGATATCAAAGAACCAACATTTGTGACTATTGAAGCTATTGCGCCTGTAAATCGTAAATCTGCGGCTGTAACCGCTAGTACACAACTATGGCTTATACCCGGAAAAGCAATAGATGGGGAAGGAGTTGTATTAGAGATTCCAGGTTTTATTCTGGACATTCTGGAACCACAGACACATCAGGTAATTCAGATTGCTTCGTTAAAAAATAACCAGGTGAAAATCAGGATTAATCTTGTAATGATGTGTGGCTGTGTGATCAACAAAGGAGGTATATGGAATGCAGATAACATTGATGTAAAAGCTTTGGTGAAGAAAGACAGTACTCCTCAGAATGAAGTGGTACTGAAAAGTATTCAGGATAATATTTTCGAGGGATTGCTTCCTGTGTCAGACAAAGGTAGTTATGAGATACAGGTTTATGCCTATGACAAAGTAACCAAAAACACAGGGGTAGATAAGATCAACTTTGTCATTCAATAGATGTAAAGTCCGTTAGAGCCACCAGACAACAATATACTTATCATTCAACCTAAACAAGACTAGAACCATGAATGTATCAAAAAGTTATTTACCCTTCGTTTTACTTTCGCTGATTCTTGTTGCATTCAAAGGAGAGGCCCCTTATGAAGCAGAAATTAAAGAATGGCATCAGAAGCGTATTGAGAGTTTGAAGAAAGAAGACGGATGGCTGAATTTAGCTGGATTATACTGGCTGGAAGAAGGCGAAAATACATTTGGTGGAGATGCTTCTAACGCTGTGGTATTTCCTAAGGATCGTAGCAACGCCTTTTTAGGAAAATTTATTCTGAAAGAAGGCAAGGTAACACTAATCGCCAACAAAGATGCTCAGATTTTTGAAGGAGAACAGCCTATAAGCGAACAACAAATATTTCCTTCTGAAAGTCCGAGAGTATTGAAGCATAAGTCACTGCGCTGGTTTGTGATTCAGCGTGGAAACAAATATGCTGTGCGATTACGCGACCTGGAAAGCCCGACTTTAAAGAATTTTAAAGGAATCGATACCTACCCTGTTGATCAGAAATGGAAACTAAAAGCGAAATTTGTACCTACTGCCGGTAAGAAGATATCAATTGTAGATATAACAGGCAGAACATATGAGCAGGAATCTCCTGGCCAGCTGGTATTTACAGTTCAGGGCAAAGAATATACCCTGGATGCTGTCGGTACAAAAGAACGTCTGCACTTTATCTTTGCAGATAAGACCAATGGAGATGAGACTTATGGCGGAGGCCGTTTTCTGGACGCTCCCGGCCCTGATGCAGATGGATATACCTGGCTTGATTTTAATAAAGCCTACAATCCTCCCTGTGCATTTTCTCCCTATGCTACCTGTCCGACTCCTCCCAAACAAAACAGGCTGACAGCTTCTATTCTGGCTGGTGAGAAAACCTACGGGGACCATCATTAACAACTACTTCATCCACCAACACTGTGCTTGTGTAACCAATTTCTGTTTCTATACAGAAATTGGTACTGGCACAGGATAAATCCCCAATAACCTTTATCGATTTGATTTTTCCGTCTGAAATTCAGATGGCGGGTCTTGCTTTATCTATACCTAACCCTTTTATGAAAAAAACATATACACACATTCGCTGGTTAGCAGCCTCAGATCGTACCAGAATAGTAGTAAGTGCATTAGGGAGCTTATTGCTTCTTACCCATTCTGCAGCAGCCAAATCCGCTACATTGACAGAAAAGTCTTCTATACACACAAGTCTTATCTATTCTGTGCTGGCAGATCATACAATAACCGGAAGCATAAAAGATAAACAAACCGGAGATCCATTACCTGGAGTATCTGTAGTAATTAAAGGGACTACTCAGGGAACTGTATCAGACAAAGACGGAAAGTTTAGCTTGTCTGTTCCTGATAATGCTGTTCTTATTTTTTCTTTCATAGGTTATAGTGCTATTGAACGAAACGTAGGAACTGAGAACACTCTGACAATTGAGCTCACTCAGGACACACACCAGTTGACAGAAGTCCGAGTGGTAGGATATGGAACCCAGACAAAGGCTGAGTTTACAGGATCTGCAGCCCGTGTCACAGGTGATGCTATCAAAGACATACCTGTGCAGAGCTTTGATCAAGCCTTATCCGGAAGAGCTGCCGGAGTAAGTATTGCGGCTCCCAATGGGGTACTTAATAACCCTCCGGTGATTCGGGTACGGGGAGTAAACTCTATTTCTCTAAGTTCTTACCCACTCGTGGTTGTAGATGGTATTCCGATCAATACAGGTAACGTTTCATCTAGTACTGCGGTTCCCAATAATCCACTGGGAGATATCAATCCAGCTGATATCGAATCCATTGATGTATTGAAAGATGCTGCTTCTACTTCTATCTATGGATCGAGAGCTGCTGCGGGTGTATTGCTTATTACAACCAAACGGGGTAAGTCAGGTAAGCCACGTATCACCTACGAAGCCTGGGGTGGCATTTCGAATGTAGTGCGTTTACCTAAGCTACTAAATGCTGAACAATACATCGCCATTAAAAATGAAGCTGTACTGAACGCCAAGATTCTGGGAGGAAATGAGAACAATGATAAAGTCGCCTCTGCATTGTTTTTTGAGAATAAAAATGAGGATGGATCACCAATCGATACTCGCTGGTATGACTACATCTATCGGACCGGTGTATCGCAAAACCACAATGTAAGTGTGTCTGGTGGTACTAAGTCTACTACCTACTATTTCTCAGCCAACTATACTAATCAGAAAGGATTTTTGGAAGCGAATGAGTTTAAACGCAAGTCCATACGGTTTAATATAGACCAGGAGGTGAATTCATGGCTTAAATTAAAAGGAAGTGTTTCTTATAATACATCCTATAATGCATCACCTTATGCCGGATCTTTGCCAAGTTCAAATTTCTTTCTGGTTGGGGTAGCTCGTCTGGCTATTGCACTACCTCCTAATGTACCTGCATTTAATCCGGACGGTTCATATAACATCAGTAAGACCAATCTCAATACAATTGGTATGGGCAACAACCAGGTAGTAAGTAATTTTGGGAATCCGGTTGCGTTGCTGGAACTGAATAGATATACCTCTGAGAATGACCGGATCATTGGATCTTTTGGGGCAACTGCCAAGTTGCTGAAAAACCTGGATTTCACTACTTCTTATGCAATAGATCGTCTACGTACTGAAAACGTGAGTTTTGATAGCCCTACACAGGGCAATGGATTTGCTAGTAAAGGGGCCGTGAGTAATGTGTCAGCAGTACGTGATAACTGGAACTGGACCAATACGCTGATCTACGCAGAGACATTTGGAGGAAAACATTCACTATCTGTGTTGGCTGGATACGATGTGCAAAAATTTACTAACTCATCCTGGGGAGCGACCCGGACTCAGGTATCGGACGCTTTCTTTGATAATTATCAGGGCAACTGGGGTGCTATCTCTGCTTCTGATAATGATCTCAGCGAACGTGCATATTTGTCGTTTTTCTCTCGTTTGACTTATGACTGGAACAAGAGATATTTTGTTACCGTCAATTTAAGACGTGATGGAAATTCTGCTTTAGGTAGTGGTAAGAAGTATGGAAACTTTGGTGGGGTATCAGCTGGCTGGGCATTGTCTGAAGAAGCATTTTACAAAAATACTCCTTTTGCCGCTGTGTTAAGTAATGTAAAACTACGGGCTAGCTGGGGGAGAGTAGGTAACGGAAACCTGAGTAATGCCTTTAGTGCACTGGAGTTGTATAGTGGATCATTATATGGAAGTGCTCCTACCTGGGCTCTTTCCCAGGCAGGTAATCAGAACCTGGGCTGGGAAACCAGTGACCAGACTAACATCGGTGCGGATCTGGGATTCTGGAATGATCGACTTCAACTGGAACTTACCTATTTCAATAATAATGTAAACGGATTGATTCTAAGTGCGCCACAGGCTGTGTCCAAAGGGATACCAGGCGGGGCTATTCTAAGCAATGTCGGATCTATGTACAACCGGGGAATCGAGGTAGGTATCAATGCTACCATCATCCGGAAGGGAGATTTTACCTGGAATGCTGCTCTGAATTATACCAATCTGCGCAATGAAGTAACGGCTCTGGCAGACGGAAATACAGACATTGTGGGTACTACCCACGTATCCTATGAAACCACAAACATCACCCGTGTAGGGCATTCAGTAGGTAGTTTGTATGGTGCCAAAACAGCAGGTGTGAATCCTGAAAACGGACGCAGGATCTTTATCAATAAAAAAGGAGAAAAAGTACAGTATAGTCAGGTAGTAGCACCTGGTCAAAGTCAGTGGACCTATCTGGATGGGACTAAAGCAGCCGCTATTACCGGAGCAGATTATTATCTGATTGGCAACGCGCTTCCTAAGTGGTATGGAGGTCTAAGTAATACATTTACCTATAAGAACTTTGATCTGGGTATAAACTTTACCTTCTCAGGTGGAAACCTGATCATGAATGGTACCAGAGCTACCTTGCTTGATCAGAGAGCTTACAATAACTCAACGGAAATTCTGAAACGCTGGCAAAAACCAGGTGATATTACAGATATACCACGATTGGTGTATAATGATCAGACTTCCAGTGGCTCTTCGTTTCCTGTATCTACCAACGCAGAAAAAGCAGATTTCCTACGTCTGCAAAATGCCTCAATAGGGTATCGTTTACCAGATGTGTTATTTACGAAAACAGGTATTAGTGGTATTCGGGTATATGCACAGGGCTCCAATTTATTTCTGCTTACTCCCTATAAAGGTACCGATCCGGAATCGTCTGTTAATGGTAATTCCAATACAACGCCTGGTGTAGAAAAGAACTCCGTAGGACAAGCAAGATCCTTCACCTTAGGTCTGAATGTAAGCTTTTAATTTAACTTTTAGTCACAATGAAAATTCAATATAACCATACCTTTATCCGTCGCTTTGTCGTTTTGGCTGGTCTCGGCTTTGCCTTATTGACCACAGCCTGTGATGAAAAAGAACTACTCAATCCTGCTTCTCAAACATCTATCACCGGAGCCAATGCTTTTGATACTCCAGACAGAATACTTGGACTAGTCAATGGTATTTACAAGTCTGTAAAAAGCGGAAACTTCTATGGAGGCAATTACCTGATTTATAGCGAAGCCCGTGGAGATGAATTTATTAACCGTACCAGCAATACTTTTACTGCCTATGAAGCATGGAATCAGACATTGAACTCGGGTTCCAACTTTGTAGCAGGATTCTGGACTGCCGCCTATACGGCAATTAATAATGCTAATATTGTCATTCATGGTTTGGAAGAACATCCGGATGTAGTCAGTGAAGCCCTTACCAAACAGTACACAGCGGAGGCTAAGTTTTTGCGGGCATTGAGTTACTTCAGTCTGGTTACCTTGTATGCACGTCCCTACAATGAAAATCAGGGCTCTACACCCGGACTGCCCTTGCGATTGCTGGCTGAAACTACCAATGCGAATAATGACCTGAAGCGAAGTTCAGTTGCAGAGGTATATGCACAAATCATCAAGGATCTGGATGAAGCAGAAGCAGATCTTCCATTGAATTATTCAACATCATTACTCAACACTACCCGTGCTCACCGGAATACGGCCATTGCCTTAAAAACAAGAGTGTATCTGAATATCGGCAACTATGAAAAGGTAGTGGAAGAAGCACAAAAGATTGTATCTGCCAGTGCTCCCTTTACAGCTACTACTGGAGTTGCACATCAGCTACAAAATATTGTTGAGATCTTTACAACAAACTACACTTCTACAGAGTCTATTTTGTCTGTACCAATGACTGAACTGGATAATGTAACCGGACAATCTTCGTTTCCCTATGTCTTCAATTCCAATTCGGAGTATAATCTAAATCCGGAAGGAATTTGGGGAGATACAGAATGGAAGTCGACAGATCTCAGACGTACATTTTCACGTACTGCATCTGGTGTACAGTTTCTGACTAAGTATAACAAACCTTCGCCATTCCTGGACTATCTTCCGATTATCCGGTATGCTGAAGTATTGCTTAATTATGCGGAAGCTGCTGCTTATACAGGAGATCTCGAAAAATCCGTTAGCCTGTTAAAGGCAGTTCGTAATCGGTCTGATGCCACTTATACTTTTCCTGAGAGTACTATAGGATCAAAAGAAGCATTGATTGAGACAATCTGGAAAGAAAGGAGAATTGAATTATTGGGCGAAGGGTTCCGGTCAAATGATTTGTTGCGAAATCTATTGCCACTGCCCGCCAAGTCAAGCAGTTCCAATAGTGCGCCTGAGGTACTTCCGTCCCAAACTAATTACATTTTCCCGTTGCCAAACATAGAAATTACTACCAATAAATTATTGCTTGAAGATTAACTTTCAGTAATCTGTTGTCGGGATACGATCAATCCCATTACCCTAACCAAAAGTGATTTATTGAATGCCAGATACCTGTTTGTGTATGGTGTATCCGGCTTTTTTATATAATTTGTCATGTAGATACACCTAGGAAGATAATTTGTGTTGCCTTGGTTATACAGAGAGCAAGAAAGGGTGTTTTTCCCATGACATATCCGGGAAAATACCCTTTACTCCATCCGTAGAAACGAGTTGATTTGTCTTGTGAAAAAATTAACTCGTTTCTACGGATGAACTATACTTTTAGAGTAAAATGTAACTATTGTGAATCACTGCTCCAGGTTATGGAGGATTCTGTAGGTATTTCAGAAAGAGCAGAATTTGAGAAAGGATATTGTTGCGAGTGTGGAGAAACCGTAGCAGAATTTATAACGGATGGTTTTATATTCGTTTCTCTGGTAGAAAGGGGAAATCAGACCGACTACATACAAAGTTGAAAGATGTAACTAAAAGTAAGGGCACTTATCATAGGAATTTTGACAACTTTTTCTACCGTTGCTAGCTTTTGGCGAAATTAGTGAAACAGCATTTATTGATTTATCGTTTAAGCGTGTCAATCTACAAGGTGTAGAAACGCACGAAATCGCTACTAAGGTTCATCAAAAAATAGATTTTCCTACATTTATCCACTAGTTCTGAATTCTTTTAGCTTTTCAGGTAATAAGATAGACATGTTATTATCAATCAGTGAAGAGTTAGTAGACATGCTTACTTCTATATAGTCTACAATCTATTATAATAGGTCTACCTGTTTGTTCTATATCCCATTCACTTTCTATCTGTTTCCCAGCTCATTTTTGTTCGAAGTTTTCTCCTTTGTATAAAGTTATTGATATTGAATAGTGGGATTTTATCCATTCTTTAACTTCGGTAATCTGTATTATTTGTATATTTGACGACTACAGTTCTTTTCATTTTTATGAATCAAAGGTTTACATATGTAGTACTACTTTTATCAATCTTTGTTCTAATTTGTTGTACTAAAGGAATTCCTGAACAAGCAATTGAGGACGGAATAGCACAACAACTGGTGACAGAGACAAAAACAGTGGTATCCTATACTGTAACAGAACAAAAAAAGGCGATAGGCGAAAACGGAGATGCCTGGTTGATACACTGGGAAGGAAAAGTGAAAGATAAACAGGGGAAAGTGAGTAACAGAAAAGATTCTCTTTTATTCTATCGGATGGGTGATGGATCATGGGTAGGACATATCATAAAGTAATTTCTAATGCATAGTAAAGAATTCTGTTTCGCAGGTAGTACAACCTTACAAATCATTCCTTCTGAATTTGTTTATTTTTGTTTGTGTAGTTGTTTTTGTGTTTTCTGACAGCTAGTCTGTCTATTTCGTTGTAATTAGCTATGGAAAATGTTTTCTCATTGTTGATTCTTGAAGATAACCCGGATGAAAGGTTTCTGCTTTCCCGCTTGCTTGACCATCATTTTCCTCAGTGGTATTATTATTTTGTAGAAGACGAAAAAGAATTATTACTTTTTCTTAGTGAGGGTATACCCGTTTCTGTATTGCTACTTGATATTCATCTTCCCGGTAAAGATGGTTTGCAAATCTTAAAAGATCTGAGAAAGATAGAAGCCTACCGGTTGATTCCGGTAGTGGGGTTTTCAAATAGTGCTACTATGGAAGCTGCCTATCAACTGGTCATTGGTGGTGCTACAACGTTATTCCAAAAGCCTGTTGTGCCAGAAGAAACAATAAGTTTGCTACGAACTCTTCCTGCCTTTGCTGCTAAGGTACATTAGTAGATTTTTTTTTCAATGTTTTAGACCATCTCTTCGCTATTTCCGAAAACGATACAGATAAGGTGCTTTGTTAGCAGCTCCTGTGAACTTCTTTTCCAGGCGGTCCAGTACATCAAGTTCCAGTATCTTTTTTTGAAAGTTATTGCGAGCAAAAGGTTTGTCATAAATGGTTTCATACAATTCCTGTAAATCTTTCATGGTAAAGATTTCAGGAAGAAGTGTGAACCCGATCAATTTCTGATCCAGACTAAGACGAAGAGACTGGAGGGCGCTGTTAACGATCTGGTTATGATCCATAATCATGGAAGGTAATTCCTTGATATTATACCATCCAATGGATTGGTCAATCTCACTTTTCTGTGGAACTACCTGATGAATGTCAACCAATGCATAATACCCAATGGAGATAAATCTTCGGGTAAGCCATTCCAGTTCCTTTTGGCTAAATGGTTCAGCTCCTTCCTGATCCTGATTTAAGTCAACAATTTGCTCAAAGAATGGCATGTTGTTTCTGCCCAGATCTCCAAATACACGAAATTGTTCAAGGTAAATATCTTTCAGGCCTGTACGTGCTTCCAGAATTCGCCGGGCTGCCTGATCTATACTTTCATTCTGCAAAATGAATCCACCTGGAAGTGAGGAGAAATTTCCTTTGAAGGCGAGCTTGGGTACTAATACCTTGAGTTCTTTTTTCTGATAGCCAAAGATGACACAATCGATTGAAATTTGTTGAATATAATCTTGTTCATTGAGAGGCTGCATACTATGTGATTGTGGTATAAAATTAAATTTCAAATGTGTTTATGTCCTGCTCCAGCGAAGGCGAATGTAGGTAGAAAGTATCTCTATTACCAGGCTAATTTTCTTCTCATATAGCTTTCAGACTCCCTCTTTCAAGTCCAATCGTATAGAACTTACCCCTCTAGGTTGAGAAAAAAATATGATCTTACAAATATAGAATTGTAAAAATATTATTGTCTAATTTTTAGACAATAATATTTTGATTCATTACTTTTGTTATACACCTGTTAAACCCCTATCCTTCATGAAAGCAAAATATCTCCGATTCAGCCCTATACTCGTAGGTATATGGTTCCTGATTCATTCTTCATTTAAGCCTGCTCCTACACTGAATGTGCTTGTGTTTAGTAAAACTGCTGCTTTTCGGCATCAGTCAATAGACGCAGGAAAAGTAGCACTAACGAAAATGGCAAAAGAAAAAGGCTTTGGAGTGAGTTTTACTGAAGATGCCACTCAATTTTCAGAGCGTACTCTCAAAAAGTACAATACGGTTATTTTTCTTAATACAACCGGAGATATTTTGAATGCAGAACAGCAAAGTGCATTTGAAAGATACATTCAGGCTGGTGGTGGCTATGTAGGGATTCATGCGGCTACAGATACAGAATATGACTGGCCCTGGTATGGACAATTAGCAGGAGCCTACTTCCTGGATCATCCTATGACTCCAAGTAATGTGCAGAAAGGAAAATTTAGTGTAGTCAAAAAAAATCACTGGGCTACACAAGGTATGCCTGATACCTTTGAACGCAGTGACGAGTTTTATAGCTTTAAAAATATCTCACCAAAGATCAATGTTGTATTGAAGATAGATGAAAAGAGCTATATCGGTGGTAAGAATGGAAATGACCACCCAATGAGCTGGTATCAGGAGTTTGATGGAGGTCGTTCATTTTATACGACAATGGGACATACGGATGAAACTTTCTCAGAGCCACTTTTTCTGAATCATCTTTGGGCAGGTATTTATTATACTACTGGTGGCGATGCACCCAAACCATTAGACTTTACCAAATCTCGTCCGGAAGAGAATCGTTTTACAAAAGTAGTCTTGGCAGAGAAACTGGACGAACCTATGGAGCTTACACTATTAGATAAGGATCGTATCCTGTTTATTCAACGTAAAGGCGAAGTGAGGTTGTACAACAACAAAACGAAGGAACTTAAAACCATTGCGACTATTCCTGTTAGTACCAAATATGTAAGCAAGGAAGGAAAAGAATCTGTAGCAGAAGACGGCTTGTTAGGGCTAAATAAAGATCCCAACTTTGCTCAAAACCATTGGATTTATCTCTACTATTCCACACCTGAAGCCTCTAAAAACATTTTGACCCGGTATGAAATGCGTGGAAATGAACTGGCAATGGAAACTAAAAAGGTATTGCTGGAAGTGCCTACACAACGGGAAGAATGTTGTCATACAGGAGGATCTATTGCCTGGGACAAGGCAGGAAACCTATATTTGTCTACAGGTGATAATACCAATCCTCATGGATCCAATGGATTTAGTCCAAGTGATGAACGTGAAGGAAGAAGTGCATGGGATGCACAGAAATCATCAGCAAATACCAATGACTTGCGGGGTAAAATCATTCGCATTAAGCCTCAGCCAGATGGCAGTTATACTATTCCGGAAGGTAACCTTTTTGCCAAAGGCACTGCACAAACCCGTCCGGAGATCTATACGATGGGACATCGGAACCCGTTCCGCATTTCTATTGATCAGCATACTGGGTTCCTTTACTGGGGAGAGGTCGGACCTGATGCGGCCAATGGTGATTCGACCAGAGGGCCTGCCGGGCATGATGAAGTAGGGCAGGCACGCAAAGCAGGAAATTATGGGTGGCCACATTTTGTAGGAGATAACAAAGCCTATAACAAATATGATTTTGTAAACAACAAGTCATTGGAGAAATGGGACCCCGCAGCACCTATCAACAATTCACCAAATAATACCGGATTAAAGGTATTGCCTCCTGCCCAGAAAGCTTTTGTGTGGTATCCATATGGTGAATCCAAAGAGTTTCCGCTGGTAGGTAGTGGAGGTAGAAATGCGATGGCCGGCCCGGTTTTTTATTCCGAAGATTTTAAAAATGCTCCTCATGCCTTTCCAAAATATTATGATGGCAAATTTCTGGAATATGAATGGATGAGAGGCTGGATTATGGCTGTCACTATGGACAAGAATGGAGACCTTGTCTCTATGGAGCGTTTTATGCCCAGCTATAAATTTTCCAATCCAATGGATATCGAATTTGCAGAAAATGGAGACTTATATATGCTTGAATACGGTAGTGGCTGGTTCACTGCCAATGACGATGCCCGTTTGATCCGGATAGAGTACAATGGTGGAAACCGTAAACCTCAGATTCAAATGGTTGCCAATCAGATGGGTGGAGCTGCACCATTTAATCTAAAGCTTTCTTCCAAAGGCACATCTGATGCTGATGGAGATCTATTGACCTATTCCTGGAAAGTGACTTCCAAAGACGGCTTCACAAAGCTCATCACTACGCCTAATGCCAGTTTGACTCTTACCAAGATGGGTAGCTACAAAGCTACGCTTACAGTCAATGATGGCAAAGGAGGCATAAGCACACAGTCAATGGAAATCACTGTGGGCAATGAACCGCCTGTGTTAAGTCTGGAAATGCCTAAAAGCAATACCTCATTTTATACTGCCAATAAGCCATTCCCTTATGAAATTAAAGTAAAAGATAAAGAAGATGGAACCCTCGAAAAAGGAATAGACCCTTCACAGGTTGCTGTAACCATCGATTATCTGCCTGAAGGATTTGATAAAATAGCTATCGCACAGGGACACCGCTCTGCTGACGCCAGCGCTCTCTTTGCCTCAGGTAAAAAACTTATCGATGCCAGTGACTGTATGGCTTGTCACAGCAAGGATAAAAAATCAATCGGACCAACTTACAGAGCTGTCGCTCTTAAGTACAAAGATGATAAAACGGCACTAGAGAAACTGACAAAGAAAGTAATCTCAGGAGGAAGTGGTGTTTGGGGTGAGACCGCAATGGCCGGTCACCCACAACTTTCTACTGGTGATGCTTCGGAGATGGTGAAATACATTTTAAGTCTTTCCAATGAGTCATCCAAAGAAAAGGGCTTACCAGTGAAAGGGTCATATGTAGCGAAAGTACCTCCTGCTGACAAAGGAAAAGGCGTATATATTGTGCGTGCTGCCTATGAGGATCAGGGAGCGAATGGCCAGCCTTCACTGAAGTCCGAACAGTCTTTTGTATTGCGGAATTCCAGGGTGGATGCCCATGGATTTGATCAGTATGAGAATGTCAATAAAATGGCTTATGGCGGAAACAACCTGGCTATTCCTGCCAAGTCGGGTGCGTATATGGTAATGAAACAAATTGATCTGAATGGTTTGTCTGAATTACAGATATTTGCTGTTGCGCCAAAACCTCAATTGAATGCTACCGGAGGGAAGGCTGAATTACGTATAGGTAGTCCAACTGGAAAGCTTATTGGTGAGTCACAGTTTCTGGAAGCAACTGACAAAATGGATTTTAATCCAACAGTTCTGCACCTTCCAATCAAGTTAGATGCATCCATAAATACGCCTCAGGATATCTATGTTGTGTTTGTAAATCCTAAATCCGGAGGACAGTCAATGATGGTTGTTATGGGATTGGAGTTTAAACTGGCAGGAGAGCAGGGGAGTACTGAAGACGCAGCTCTGTCTGCGAAAGCTACAGACAAAACCAGTGCGGATTTCTTTGTAGGTCAGTGGGAGGCTACCTTTATAGGAACTCCTAATGGAGATGCATCTATGATAATGGACCTTGTTCGAAAAGACGGAAAGTTAACAGGTAACATTACACCTAAAAATGCAGATGGAAAGCCAGTACCACTAGATAAAATAGAAGAGTCCGCAGATAAGATTGTAGTGTATTTCAGTACTTCCGGCTATGATGTCAATGTAAGCTTTGAGAAGCAGGATAATGATAACCTGGCAGGTTCGCTGATGGGAATGTTTAAAGCAAAAGCAGTCCGGATGAGGTAGTCAGGAAACTATTGTAAAATAATCTAAATATTTTTCAGAGAGGCGATGAGATCTATCGCCTCTCTTTCTTTTAATATCATTCTACTAATCTCCAGTAGTGTTTGGGAAATTACTTCGGGTTGTGATGTCTTTGATTGATGCGACTGTTGGTAGAGGATATAGCTATATGTCATGATGCAAGCCTGCATATGGAAAAAAGTCATAGTTTGATTTTGAATAGATTTATTCTATCGGTACAATTCTAAACAGGTTACACATTTAATTCAGAAAAAAATGGCAGAACTTTCTAAGTTTTGAATACTACATAAATCGTATTCAATAATCTTATCGTTAATTTTGTAGCATGAGTCATCCCAATTTTTCTCTAAAAGAATTCACTTCTCTTTGAGATAATTTCTCGTCTGCGCATAGTTCACCGCAAAAGCTTTTTTAGCGAAGACGCGGCAGTCTGTCCTATGAATGAACAAATTGCGATTCATTCACAGCAGTTTTGCTTTTGCATATAACTCCAATCACTTTTGTTAGTGCGCATAACTCACTGCATTTTTTATTTTGATCGGAATTCCGATCACTTTTCCCCTTGCGCTGAATTCACGGCAAAACAAAATCTGATCAGAATTCACCGCAAGAAAACAACTGACGTGAATTCAGCGCACGAATAAAGTTTACATACGCGTTGTTTATGTAAACAAGTCTCTGAAAGTCTTATGTACATTTCTGTAAGGAGATTGCTTCACAACTTTTAGAAGAGTTATTTCAACTAACCCTCTTGTTTGTAAAACTACATTCGTACATCTATCTTATGGAAAAATAGTAGATGTTAAAAAATAAGAATGCCATGTCTGAAATACCAACTTTACAAAATCCTACCCATATACTTATAGAGAAGCATGCTGTCAAACTACTTCGGATTAAAAAGTTGATGTCTACAATCAAACACTAATGGGCTGCTGTAAATCCTTCCATGAATTTCGAATCCCCTATATGGACAGAAACAGAGATAGACGTTTTTGAACAGGAAAAAAAGATACAGCTACCTGAAGAGTACAAAGCCTGTTTGATGAAGGTCGGTGAGATTAGCCGTGATTATTTCAGTAGTTTGTTGAATATATCTTTAAGAAACCGGTTGGCAAAAGACTTTACATGGATGAAGAAAAAGGCTATTCCTGCAACAAAAATACACAATGTTGGAAGCTTATGTGGGAAGGGCTGGATAAATGAGAACTGTTTTAAAGTTTGAAAGAAGAAGATAAATTTCGTCTCTATCGTAAAGTACCTCTATTCTCGCCTGATGCCAGTTATGAAGAGTTATTCCGGTTAAAATCCTGGAATGCCTATCTGAATGGATGCCTGGATCTGGGAGATGGTAAATACTTGATACTGAATGGAGACTTTAAAGGTGAAGTCTGGAAATGTGCCTCCGAGCCAGAAGGAGAATACGCCTCAACTAAATATAGAGAGTGTTTTACACCAGTTAGTGCCAAACGTCCTCATTTGTTAGATAGTATTATTGAATCTCTAACTAAGAATACCTAAATCTGTAATGAAGATTTGTGACCGATCCCGAATTAATACCAATTTTTTGCTGATTAAAATAGTCGGCTGATATTTAGCTGTTTATTTCTGCTTTCCTTTGCTCGTTTTACTTAAACCTATGCCAGGATGAATAGAAAATTTGGATACATGTATACGTTTCTCTATTTTTGTATCGATTAATACAAAAATAAAAATGAGAGGTAGACCAACTACATTTGATAACGAACAGGTATTACAAAAAGCCCAGCAGGTTTTTTGGACAAAAGGGTATACAGCGACTTCTCTGGATGATTTGCTAAACGTAATGAAGATGGGAAGCGGCAGTTTTTACAATATATTTAAAGGAGGTAAAAAGGAGTTGTTCCGAAAAGCCATTCAACAGCGAAGGGATGCATTTGAGGAGTTTAAAGCAGAACTTTACAAAAGCGAATCTCCTATAGATCTGATCAAGGATTTTTTTCGCAGTATTGCTAGTGCAGATATGGAAACACATCTTAAAGGGTGTATCATTTCTAACACTGTAGTAGAGATGACCTTTATTGATCAGGAACTGGAAAATGAAGCTATAGAAATCCTGAAAGAAGTGGAGACTATGTTTACACTGGCTATCAGAAAAGCACAAGCTGATGGAACTATTAAAAACAACACTGATGCCGCAATTCTGGGAAAATACCTCATTACCTTTTGGAATGGAATAAACGTTACGCGAAGAATGTATCCCAATAATACAATCCTTCTGAAACAAATTGAGATGCAGCTTGAAATCATCAGTTAATTTTTTTATCAAATTTTGTAGTAATCAATACAAAAATAAATCAACAGAAAAAAGATGGATTTACAACTAAGATCAAAAACAGCCTTTATCAGTGGTTCAACACAAGGAATTGGTTTTGCTATTGCAAAACAGCTGTTGCAGGAAGGAGCCAATGTCATTATAAATGGAAGAACAGAAGAAAGAGTTAATTACGCTGTTGCCCAATTAAAAAAAGAAGTTCCAGATGCTTTTGTAAAAGGTATTGCAGCTGATTTTTCAACTGTCAGCGAAGTAGAGAAGCTGATTGCAGAATTGCCTTCAGTTGATATCCTTATCAACAATGTGGGCATTTTTGAGCTCAAGCCATTTGAAGAAATAAGTGATGCTGACTGGTTAAAATTTATAGAGGTAAATATTATGAGTGGTGTACGTCTTTCAAGGGCTTTATTTCCAAAAATGATAGAGAAAAACTGGGGCAGAATCATTTTTATTAGTAGTGAATCGGCTATGAATGTTCCAGCGAGTATGATTCACTACGGAATGACAAAAACTGCAATGTTGGCTATTAGCAATGGTTTGGCCAAGCGAACCAAAGGGACAGGAGTAACAGTAAATACACTATTGGGTGGACCTGTCTACTCAGAGGGAGTTGCTGATACAATCACAGAAATAGCTGCTACACTAAATATTGAAGTAGAGCAAATGAAAAGTAACATTATAACGAACGCTAATCCTACTTCATTGTTGCAACGTTTCATTGATCCTTCAGAAATAGCTACCCTTGCAGTTTTTCTTGCCAGTCCTTTATCTACTGCTATTAATGGCGCAAGTCTTCGGGCAGATGGAGGTGTATTAACTACTCTCACTTAAAAAGAATCTCTTATTCTACTATAGAACTTGTGCTACTATAAACAATATGAGATAGTTCTACAAAATATAATGCAGGAAACTACAAATAGAATAGTGAAGTATAAATAATATACGTATAAATTGTATTTTTTGAACTTGCATGGCATTTAATTTACTTTTATGCGATGGAGGGTATAAATAATCTGATAAAATATCGCAAGTAGTTGAACCCTAACGGAAAGTATCCTGTTTCATTAACAAGAGTAAGTATAGAGAGTCGATATGCTCACCTAATTGTTAGTTGCTGGCATCTGATAATTTGCTCTCAATCCTTCAGTACTAAGGAAAAGTCTAATTTACTTTGTAAATGCAAAACGCCATTATTGAAAATATTCAAACCATACATTATCTGCTACTGGTTTTGCTAGACTAGTAGCAGTTTTGTTATAATTAAAATAAAATGAAAAAAAGTTTATTTCCTCTCTTACTTGGAGGGCTCGGTATTGGAACTACTGAGTTTGTAATGATGGGGCTTTTGCCTGATGTTGCCACTGATCTGGATATTAGTATACCTGTAGCGGGACATCTGATATCTTCTTACGCGCTAGGGGTGGTAGTAGGTGCTCCTTTGTTGGTAATGATGACTAGCAATCAACCACCAAAGAAAATATTACTTTCATTGATGCTTATTTTCACCGTATTCAATGCTTTTTCTGCTTTTGCGCCTGGGCATATAGCTTTGCTGGTAAGTCGTTTTTTTGCTGGTTTGCCACATGGTGCTTTTTTTGGGGTAGGAGCTGTAGTAGCTAGTCGTTTGGCCGACAAAGGCAAACAGGCTCAGGCCATCGCTATGATGTTTGCCGGTTTAACCATTGCAAACCTGGCCGTTGTGCCAATAGGTACTTGGATAGGGCACAATTTATCCTGGCGCTATACCTTTGGATTGGTCTCTTTCATTGGATTAATTACTATGTTATTTATAAAATATTGGCTTCCAGAACTTCCTGTCTCACGTACAGGGGATACCCGTTCCGAATTACAGTTGTTTAAGAGTCGCGAAGCCTGGCTTGTTATTCTTATAACAGCTATTGGTACTGGAGGCCTTTTTACTTGGATAAGCTATATTGCCCCTCTTATGACCAAGATTTCGCATTTTTCCGAAGATAGTGTATCCTGGATCATGATTCTGGCAGGCTTTGGAATGGTTGTTGGGAATGTCATAGGAGGAAAACTGGCTGATAGATTCCATCCTGTAAAAGCTTGTGCGGGTTTACTGGTGGCTATGGCTACAGCATTACTGGCTATTTACTTTTTCTCTGAGATTCAATGGATTTCTCTGGTCTTAACTTTTATAGCAGGAGCATTGTCAATAGCCTTAGCAGCTCCTATACAAATCTTAATGATCCATACTTCCAAAGGGGCAGAAATGTTGGGTGCTGCTGTGACTCAGGCTGCCTTTAATATTGGCAATGCATTGGGTGCCTATCTGGGGGGATTGCCTATTGCCTTTGGATTAGGGTATAACACTCCTGTACTGGTTGGTATGGTAATGGCGCTTATTGGTGTATCCTTTTCAATTGTATTGATTAAAGTTCAAAAAGAAGAGATAGTTGCTTCACAGATGGCCGACCTGCAGGAAGTAAACAGTTGATAGTTACTCTATTGTTAGTAATACGAGCATATAAATAAATTTAAAGAGGTTCGGATGCATATTCGAACCTCTTTTGTTTCAATACTTTAGTAGTTTGTTAATGATCTAAATAACTACCCCAAATTCTGATTTTACTTTATCCATGACCACATGGGTATAAAACTGTTTTACATTTGGGTTATCCATTAGATAGGTTTTAGAAAATACCTCATACTCTTTCATATCTTTCGTACTTACTATAATGACAAAATCATAGGCTCCTGTGACATAATAACAGTGCCTTACGAGTTTGCATTCAGACATCAATTCTTTGAAGCCATCAATTACACTGGAATTACCTAAATACAAGGTAACATCGACCACACAGGTAATAGAAATACCCACCACAGATGGTGAAATGATTGATATGTCTGCTTCTATTATTTTATCCTCTCGAAGTCTTTTTAATCGTCTTTGTACAGCACTGGTGCTAAGATTTACTATATGGCCAAGTTCTTCAGCTGTGACTCTGTTATTTTGCTGAAGTTGATTGAGTATCTTTTTGTCAAATTCATCCAGGCCTTGCATAATTTACCCATTTTTGATAGTAAACTTAATAGTTTTGTGCATACTCATGGCATTATTTACCCAGAAAATGCAAAGTTCCTAGTGTAATTTTGTAGCAGTAATGTAAACTACCAGACACATATAGTAAAACTATGAAACTTCTATGCAGAGCCTTTGCCTTTGTTATCATTCTATTCTACTGTCAGAAAGCTGCTAGCCAGCATGTAAAAAATAACATTACTGATACAAACCCCATCGATACGATCATTAAGAATAAAATGGGTGAATCAGGAATTGTTGGGCTTAGTGCTGCCATTATTATAGATAAAAAATTGGTGTGGATGAAAGGCTATGGATATGCAGATAAAGATAATAAGGTGCCTTTTAAGCCTAATACGATTATGAATATTGCTTCTATAAGCAAAACCTTTACAGGTGTTTGTTTGCTAAAAGCTGTTGAAGACAAAAAGTTATCTCTCGACGAAGACATCAATACATATCTTCCTTTTAAAGTTGTCAATCCCTACTTTCCAGATCAAAAAATAACATTGAGGAATCTGGCAACTCATACCTCTTCTATTATGGATAGGGAATCCGTATATGACAGCACCTACCATTATGGAGGTGATTCTCCTGAACCTTTGGGTGAGTTTCTAAAAAGTTATTTTGACCCTACTGGAAAACGATATACTAAGGACAACTTTCTGAATAAGAAACCGGGGTTATATCGGGAGTATTCGAATATCGCTGCATGATTAGCTGGATATATCATTGAGATTGTAACGGGTAAGAAATTAAATGAGTATAGCCGACAATATATTTTCAAGCCATTAAAGATGGAAAATACAGGCTGGTTTTTGTCAGAGGTTAAGTTGGAGAATCACTCAAAATTGTACGATAACCAAGGTGATACCCTTAAGGCCATTCCGTTGTATGGATGTACAACTTATCCAGATGGTGGTGTACGTACTTCTGTTGCAGAGCTATCAAGGTTTTTTATTGCTTTACTCAATGATGGAGAATACAAAGGAAAGCGGATTTTGAAAAAAGAATCTGTTGAAGAGATGCAGAGATACCAGTTTACTCACTCAACTAAACCAGAAAATATAAATCCCGCCAAACTGAATTCCGGAATTTTCTGGGCTACTAAACAAGGTGGCACTAAAATCGGACATAGTGGAACAGATCCGGGAGTAAAAACAGAGATGCTTTCAGATCTTTCAAAAGAAGTAGCAGTGATACTATTTACGAATACCACGCTTACTGAAAAAGACATGCTTACGTATTATTATGCCATTTATAACGAACTTTGTAAATACGGCATACAATTAAAAGATGCTAAAAGCTCTGCAACTCCATAATTTCTCTCATTAGGTTATGTATCAATAAGAGTGGATGTATTATAGATGAGGCTGATTCCTAATGTTACAACCCCAGATTCAATGCTGCATTATATTTTTTAATATTTCAATACGGGTATACCGACGTATCATTACCTGGGTTTTATGTTTGGTTTATCGTATTATAGAGCCATCATCCGCTCCATTTTCCTTAGTAATGGATACAAGAACAAGAGATACTCGAAGGCAGTGAGGTGAGAAGCGTTTTCCCAAGTGTTTCTGGATTACATCATATATATTATCATCAAGTAGTCGTTTCTTTGTAGGATGATCTCTAAAAAATTAGGATCACAAAGGAAAAGAAATCTACATTCGAAAAAAATGATTTGAGTAATCCATTGAATTAATCTGAATGCAAGTTGTTTCACCTTTGGTGAAGTTAAGAAGAAAAGCCAGTTCCTTCCTGATGTATAAACACATAAATTGTTTAGACAAGACACAATTTAAAAATCTAAGGCAAATGTTTTAGATATATTTTTTACCTGATTATATTTTTTTTCTGTTAATTGATGATTGTAATGACCTAAATATCAGCTTGTTTTGTTAGTGTTTTAGCCTGATGCGAAAAAAAAGTTAAAAAAAAGATAAGGTGAGTTTGCATTTTAAATAATTGTTCTTACCTTTGTGTCCCCTTACGGAAGAAGCCGCTGAGAAGCGAGATAAAAAGAAGAGGAAGAGCATTGAAAATATCTCTTTAATTGTTAGCCGGGAATAACGTTTTCTGGTTTTATTTACTAGACTCTCTAGTATATTTATTGAAATAATATATTCTGCTTTTTTGGAAAAGCAGAAGGTGGTGAAAACGAGTGGCAGATAAGACTATCTCTCCGGTAATGCAACCCCATTTCTGATTCAGGCTTTCTTGTCGGGGACAAGCTGCAAAGTCAAAAAAAAGTATTCAGAAATTAAACCCTATTTCTATATTTTAATTCTCTTGTGAGATCAGACTTTTTAGTCACTATGTTGACTATGAATACACAAATGTGTGTATGAAGGTTAGCAAACGTTCTTTGAATATTTGGCAGACAAAACAGCATAAAAGCAAGCGTAAACGAATAAACACATTGTTAATTACTGCTTCGTTGAAGTGGTTAATTTGACAAGTCAATTTCGAAAAATAAAGTAAGCCATCAAACAGACACTGTTCTTTAGTAATAAAGGACAAAACTTCATATACTATGGAGAGTTTGATCCTGGCTCAGGATGAACGCTAGCGGCAGGCCTAATACATGCAAGTCGAACGGGTAGCAATACCAGTGGCGCACGGGTGCGTAACGCGT